>DATJQH010000017.1:0-59627 GCA_035505955.1 Rhodocyclaceae bacterium | reverse complement strand
CGTGCTGCACGGCGAACTGCGCGGCGACGACGTCATCGTCGTCGCCAACCGCGAACCCTACATCCACCAGCGCCGCGGCGACGCCATCGAGGTGCAGCGGCCGGCCAGCGGGCTGGTCACGGCGCTGGAGCCGATCATGCGTGCCTGCTCCGGCACCTGGATCGCGCACGGCAGCGGCTCGGCCGACCGCGAGACCGTCGACGTCCGCGACCGCATCGCCGTGCCGCCCGACAAGCCGGCCTACCAGTTGCGGCGCATCTGGCTCACACCCGAAGAGGAGAATGGCTACTACTACGGCTTCGCCAACGAAGGGCTCTGGCCGCTGTGCCACATCGCCCACGTGCGGCCCGTGTTCCGCTCGGCCGACTGGGCGCAATACGTCGCGGTGAACAAGAAGTTCGCACGCGCCGTGGTCGCCGAGGCGCGCACGGGCAATCCGATCGTGCTGGTGCAGGACTACCACTTCGCCCTGGCGCCGCGCATGATCCGCGAGGAACTGCCCGACGCCACCATCATCGCCTTCTGGCATATCCCGTGGCCGAACCCCGAATCCTTCGCCATCTGTCCGTGGCGCGAGCAGATCATCTCGGGCCTTCTGGGCAGCAGCATCCTCGGTTTCCACACGCAGTTCCACTGCAACAACTTCGTCGACACGGTCGACCGCTTCCTCGAAGCGCGGGTGGACCGCGAGTCGTTCACCGTTTCGCTGGGCGGCAAGCAGACCGCCGTACGCCGCTACCCGATCTCCATCGCCTGGCCGCCCGACCACGAGATCGTCGCCACGCCCATCGAGCAATGCCGGGCCGAGGTGCGCGCGGAGAACGGCCTGCCGTCCGAACACCTCGTCGGCGTGGGCGTGGACCGGCTCGACTACACCAAGGGCATCATGGAACGGTTCCGTGCCATCGAGCGGCTGCTGGAGTCGAAGCCCGAATGGATCGGGCGCTTCACGTTCATCCAGCTCGCGGCGCCGACCCGCACGCGCATCGACGAATACCAGCACCACGAGGCGCAGGTGCGCGCGCTGGCCACGCACATCAACGAGCGTTTCGCGCGCGGTGTGCCGCCGCCCATCATCCTCAAGATCGAACACCACGAGCCGCGCACGGTCTATCGCCACTATCGGGCGGCCGAGTTCTGCTTCGCCAGCAGTCTGCACGACGGCATGAACCTGGTCGCCAAGGAATTCGTCGCCGCGCGCGACGACGAGCGCGGCGTACTGATCCTGTCCCAGTTCACCGGCGCCGCGCGGGAACTTCCCGAGGCGCTGATCATCAATCCCTACGATGCGGACCAGTGCGCCGCCGCGCTGCACATCGCGCTGACCATGCCGGCGGCCGAGCAGCGCGACCGCATGCGCCTGATGAGGGACCTCGTGAGCGAATTCAATGTCTACCGCTGGGCCGGCCGCATGCTTCTCGATGCCGCCACGATGCGCCGCCGCGGCCGCCTGTTGGAGAAACCCGTCGCCGGCGTGCCGACTTTCCAGGAAGCCCCATGAAACCTCAAGAACACGACACGCCACCTCTCGCCGGACTCGACCACGCCTTCTTCCTCGACGTCGACGGCACCCTCCTGGAAATCGCCGACACACCCAATGCCGTGCGCGTCGACGCGGATTTGCTGCGCCTGCTGGAACGCCTGTACCGCGCGACGGGCGGTGCCGTGGCGCTGGTCAGCGGTCGCGCCATTTCCGATCTCGACCGCCGCCTGGGCACGCTGCGCATGCCGCGTGCGGGTCAGCACGGCCTCGAACGGCGCGACGCGCATGGCCGGCTCTGGCTGCATGCCACGCCCGCCGAGACCAAGCGCAAGATCCAGGCGGCGCTGGCGCCGGCACTCGAGCAGCACTCGGGCCTGCTGCTCGAAGACAAGGGGTTCACACTGGCGCTGCATTACCGCCTGCAGCCCGAGCTCGAGGAGTACGCCAACGGCCTGATGGAGAAGCTGGTGGCCGACAACCCCGGCGAGCTCATCATCCAGAAGGGCAAGTGCGTGGTGGAGGCGAAACCGGCCGGTTTCGACAAGGGCACCGCCATCGAGGAATACCTCGCCGAAGCGCCTTTCAAGGACAGGCGCGCGGTCTTCATCGGCGACGATCTGAACGACGAGCACGGCTTCGCCGCCATCAACCGACTGGACGGCATTTCCGTCAAGGTCGGCGACGAGGACACCTGCGCGCGCTACCGCCTCGCCGACGTCGCGGCCGTGCGCGCCTGGCTCACCGCCGTGCTGGCACAGTGAACGCGGGGCCCGCCGACCTCGCCCTGATAGGCAACTGCACGATCGGCGCGCTGGTCGACGGCGTCGGCCGCATCGCCTGGGCCTGCTTCCCGCGTTTCGACGGCGACCCGACGTTCTGTGCGCTGCTGCGCGAGGACGACACGCTGGGCGTGTTCGCCATCGAGCTGGCCGATTTCGATCGCGCCGAGCAGGGCTATCTCGACAACACCGCGATCCTGCAGACGCGGCTGTACGACCGCCACGGCGGCAGCATCGAGATCACCGACTTCGCGCCGCGCTTCGGGCAGTACGGGCGCCTGTTCCGCCCGATGGCGCTGGTGCGCCGCGTGCGGCGCCTGACGGGCTCGCCGCGCATCACCGTGCACCTGCGCCCGTCCTGGGGCCACGGGGCAGGACGCCCGACCGTGACCTGGGGCAGCCACCACGTGCGCTACGTCATGCCCGACATCACGCTGCGCCTGACCACCAACGCATCGATCACCGCCGTGCTGCAGGAAGCGGCTTTCTTCCTCGAGGACCAGATCACCTTGTATCTCGGTCCCGACGAGACCGTACCCGAAGGCGCCCAGGAGTTGGGCCGGCGCTTCCTCGACGAGACGACGCAGTACTGGCGCGAGTGGGTACGTTTCCTCGCCATTCCGTACGAATGGCAGGCGGCGGTAATTCGCGCCACGATCACGCTCAAGCTCAACACCTACGACGACACGGGCGCGATCGTCGCGGCGATGACCACGTCGCTGCCCGAGGCGGCAAACAGCGGCCGCAACTGGGACTATCGCTATTGCTGGCTGCGCGACGGCTACTTCGTCGTCAACGCGTTGAACCGGCTGGGTGCGACGCGCAGCATGGAACGCTACCTGGGCTACATCATCAACATCGCGGCCGAGGCCAATGGGCGCCCCCTCCAGCCCGTCTATCGCATCGACGGCCGCGCCGATCTGGAGGAACGCGTCGAACCCGCCCTGCCCGGCTATCGCGGCATGGGTCCGGTGCGCATCGGCAACCAGGCATTCCAGCAGGTGCAGCACGACGTCTACGGTTCCGCCATCCTCGCGGCGACGCACATCTTCTTCGACCAGCGGCTGACGCGGCGCGGCGACGCCGACCTGTTCCGCCACCTCGAGCCGCTGGGCGAAATGGCGGCGAAGAACTTCGACCAACCCGATGCCGGCCTGTGGGAACTGCGTGGCAGCGCCCGCGTGCACACGTTCTCATCGGTCATGTGCTGGGCCGCCTGCGATCGCCTGGCGCGCATCGCCGCGCACCTGGGACTGGCCAACCGCGCCAGTTACTGGCGCGCCCAGGCCGACCGCGTGCACAGCATCATCGTCGCCCGCGCCTGGAACGCGTCGCGCAACGCCTTCGTGTCGACGTTCGACGGCGACGCCATGGACGCGAGCCTCCTGCTGCTGGTCGAACTCGATTTCCTCGATGCCGCCGATCCGCGCTTCGCCGCCACCGTCGCCGCCATCGAGCAGGATCTCAAGCGCGGTGATTTCATCTTCCGCTATGTCGAGCGCGACGATTTCGGCGAGCCGGAGAACGCCTTCCTCGTGTGCACCTTCTGGTACGTCAACGCGCTGGCGGTCGTCGGCCGCCGGGACGAAGCGCGTGCGCTGTTCGAGAAGCTGCTGGCAAGCCGCAACCGGCACGGCCTGCTGGCCGAGCACATCGACCCGCGCACGGGCGAGATGTGGGGCAACTTCGTGCAGACCTACAGCATGGTCGGGCTCATCAATTCGGCGATCCGCCTGTCGATGCGCTGGGACCAGGCGTTCTGAGGCCATGGGCGCCGCGCTGAAACTCGATGCCGCCGTGCGCGAAATCTGGGCCGGCAACGCGCATTACCGCGTCATGGACGGCTCGATCCGCCTCGCCGACATGCCGGCCACCGTGGGCTGGGCGCTGAAGGAAGTGCTGGTCGCGGGCGCGCTGTGCAACAACGCGGCCGACGCCGCGGACCTGGCCCTGCTCGCCGCCGCCAGGGCCGGGCGGCTCGACGAGCCGACGCTGGCCGAAGTGTTCCCGTGGCTGGCCGAGGTGCTGCCCACGCCGCAGCAGCCGGTCATGGCGACGCTGCACGAGACGGCAGGCGCACATGTGATCTACGCCAAGGGTCCGCTCGAACGCGTCCTGCCGGCATGCGTCGACATGCTCGACACCCACGGCCGCAACTGGCCGCTCGATGCCGAGACCATCGCCGAGCGCGCCGCCGTACTGTGCGCTCGCGGCGTGCAGGTGGTCGCGCTGGCGCGCAAGACCCAGGCGGCGCCGACGCTCGCGCCCGCCGACCTGATCCGCGGCCTCACCTTCGTCGGGCTGGTCGGCATCGCACCTGGCTGACAAGAGTCAGCCTTCGTGGTACGCCGTGCTACGCGCGCGCTGCAGTGAGAAACGCATCGAGCAGCGGGTAACAGTCGAGCAGTTCGCCCGTGCAGGGCTGCTGAAACTCCGGATGCCACTGCACGCCGTAGACGAAGCTGCGCCCCTGCCAGCGGATCGCCTCCACCACGTCGTCATCGGCTGCGCGCGCTTCCACGGCGACGTCGCGACCGAGCCGATTCACCGCCTGGTGATGGATCGAGATCACGCGCCCGCCGGCGGCGCCGCCGTACCAGCGCGCCAGCTGGCTGCCCTCGGCGAAGGCGATGGGATGAACGTTGCGGTCGTACTCCGCGCTTTCGTGCGCCACGCCCCCCGGCATCTGCGTTGGCAGGTCCTGCCACAGCGAGCCGCCCAGGGCCACGTTGATGAGCTGCATGCCGCGGCAGATGCCGAGCACCGGCTTCCGCGCTTCCATGAACTCGTGCAGCAGTTCCAGTTCGTAGGCGTCTCGCACGGCGTCGCCGTTCCACTCCGGCCTCAGCGGCTCCTCGCCGTAGGCGCGCGGGCTCACGTCGGCACCGCCCTGCAGTAGCAGGCCGTCGAGGAATTCGGCGTAGTCGCGCAGGCGGATGTTGCTGCGCATGAGCGTGCCGTCCTGCACGACCGAGGGAATCATCATGAGCAGGACGTCGCGCGAGGTCACCCACTGCGCCACGGATTGCTCGAGCACCTGCAGCGTCTTGGTGCGGATGCCGCTGGCGCCCTGCTCCGGATGGAAGATGCGCGCCGACAGGCCGATGCGGACGGGACGACGACGACCGAAGCTCATTCGCGGTCTCCTTGGCGAAAGCGGTTCACCGCCGCCTCGACGACGCCCTGGACGCCGCCCGTGTCCTCGTACTGGTGGCGCAGGAAAGCGGCATCGTTGCCTTCGCCGACCATGGCGCGGACTTCATCGAGCGCCGGACGGCTGTGCAGCACCTGGGCGTCGACCTCGAGCCGGCGCAGCGTCGCCAGGATATCCTCGCGCAGCGACATGGTCTCCGCCGTGCGCGGATGGACGATGACGCCATCGAGGCCGAAGCGGCAGGCCTGGAACCGATTGTAGTTATAGACCAGATAATCGTCTTCCACCGGCAGCGGCTCGCGCCGCGCCAGCAGCATGCGGCACAGCGCCTGCAGGTAGGCGGCCAGCGCCGCGGCGCGTTCGACCGTGAGCGGCGTGTCGCAGACGCGCAATTCGATGGTGCCGTACTCGGGCTTGGGCCGGATGTCCCAGTAGAAATCCTTCATGCTGGTGACGACGCCGGTGCGCTCCATCTTGGCGAAGTACTCGTCGCGGAACCGGGACCAGTCCAGGATGAAGGGTGCCCGGCCCGAGAGCGGGAATGCGAACACCGAGTTGAGCCGCGCGGAATCGAACAGGGTGTCGACGCCCTGCGAAAACGGCGACGACGCGGACAGCGCGATGAAATGCGGCAGGTAGCGGTTGAGCCCGTGCAGCAGCACGAGCGCATCGTCCGCCGAGCCGCAGCCGATATGCACGTGCTGGCCGAAGACCGTGAACTGCTTGGCCAGATAGCCGTAGAGGGTCGAGATCTGCTGGAAGCGCGGCTTCTCGAAGATGCGGCGGTGGAACCAGCGCTGGAACGGGTGCGTGCCACCGCCGCAGATACCGATGTTGAGGCGATCGCCGGCGGCGACCAAGGTGTTGCGGATACTGCGCAGTTGCGCCAGCAGTTCGTCGTGGCGCACGTGCACGTCGGTGCTCACCTCGATCATGCTCAGCGTGATTTCGGGCTTCACCTCGCCCGGAAACGCCTTGCGCTCGAGCAGGTGCAGGAGGTCCGACGCGGAATCGGAAAGGTCGTAGTCCGTCGGATTGACCAACTGCAGTTCCAGTTCGACCCCCATGGTGAGGTCGACCGAGCCCTTGAAGGAGTCGAGCGGCACGATCAGCGCTCCTCGACGCGCGGCGCCTCGCCGGCCTTGACGAACGCCCACTGCGTCACCAGGGGCGCCACCAGTTGCAGCACGAGCACGATGCCGGCCAGCGCTGCCACGTCGTCCATGAGTTTGAGGCCGAGGTAGCGCGTCTGCTCGAGCAGCAGCACGGCGAACGCCGACAGCGGCGCCAGGGCCACGCCGTTGTACAGCCCCTTGCGCCAGGAAATGCCGCTCAGCCGGGCAAACAACGCAGTGCCTGCGACCTGGGTTGCAGCGCGCACGGCAATCGCGGCCAGCGCCATCGGGAAACCGGCCACGACCTGGCGCCAATCGAGCTGCGCGGTGACGAAGACGAACAGGAGCAGCATCAGCATGTCGCCCAGGGCGCCGAAGTTGCGTTGCGCCTGCGAGAGCACTGCGCGGCGCCGCCGCGCCACCAGGCCGAACGCCAGCGCAGCGAGCAGCGGCGAGAACTTGAAGACATCCACGAGCGCTGTCAGCAGGAGCACCGCCAGCGCAAAGGCGACTGTCGCATGGCGCTCGACGCTGCCCAGTACCCGCAGCAGGCCGGGCACCGCCACGCCGAACAGCGCACCGAGCCCGGCCGACACGACGAGCACGACCAGGCTGTTCCATACCGCGTGGAACAGGCCGCCGCTGCCGGCGAGCACCCAGTAGCCGACGATGATCTTGAACGCGACGATGGCCAGCACGCAGTTGAATGCGGACAGGTGCAGCGTGCGCTCGGTGACCTGGCCGGAGGCGCGCAGTTCGTTGGCGATGCGTACGACCGCGGCCGGCGAAGTCGACATCGCGATCGCGGAGAGCAGCAGTGCCGGCACGAGCGGCACGGAGAACGCCTTGGCCACGGCGAAGACGGCAGCGAACGTGCCCAGCGATTCCACCAGGCAGGTAACACCGAGCCAAGGGTTGGCGCGCAGCCAGTCCATGTTGATGCGATAGCCGAGCTCGAACAGGACGAGGCCGAAGGCGACGTCGGCCAGCAGCGCCACCGCCGCGCCGGGCGGGCTGGGCAGCACGCCGGTCTGGCCTCCCGCCAGCACGAAGCCGACGATGGCGTAGCTGCTGATACGGGGCATGCGCAGCCAGCGCTGGCCGAATTCGCCCGCCATCCACGCGAGCGCAAGCGCGAGCGGCCAGGCGAGATCGCCGAGCATCGGCACCACCATCTTCATCATCGGCCGCGCGCTCCCCGGCGGGAAGCGCAAGGAAGACTCAGGCGCGCGTCACCGCCACGACGTGGACGCGATATGGCCCGTGCGCACCGAGCACGATGGTCTGCTCGATGTCGCCGGTCCGCGACGGGCCGGAGATGAAATTCACCGCCCGCGGCAATCCGCCAAGTTCCGTTCGCGCCAGGTCCCATGCCTCCTCCAGCCCGGCGACTATACGAGAGGCCGCAAGGACGGCGACATGTGTCTCCGGAAGGAGACTAACCGAGGCCGGCGTATCCGCCCCCGAAAGCAGCATCAGCGTTCCGGTCTCCGCCACGGCGCAGTAGGCGCCGGTGATGCCGACAAGATCGGCGTCCACGGCACCCCGCCCTTCGAATGCGATCCCGGCTTCGGTCCAGCGATGCCCAGCGATCAGCGGCCAGCCGACCGCCTGCGTAGGCAGGCCGTTGGCGCCAAGGTAGCGCGCCACGGCGGCCGGCACGGCCGACCATTCCTCGACGATATCCACGGTCGTTGCAAGGGCTTCCGACTTTGCCTTGAAGCGCGCGAGGAGGTCGCCGTTCGTGTCCGGGCGCGGTCCCTGGTGGCGTGCGCCAAGCCAGTCGTCGATGTCGCGCCGGGAAGCGACCGCGTTCTCTTCGTTGCGGCCGATGCGCTCACGCACGCGGCCCAGGATATCGGCTCGGGAGTTCATGCGACTCTGTTCCTTTCCTCACCCCGGACAAAGGCTTCCATGTTCTCGATCAACTGGTCGGCCAGCGCCTGCATCGCCTTGTCCGACGACCAGCCTACGTGCGGCGTCACGATGAGGTTCGGCAATTGGACGTCCAGCAGCGGATTGCCTTCGCGCGGCGGCTCCTTCGAGAGCACGTCGAAGCCGGCGCCGGCAATCCAGCCTTCCTTGAGCGCCAGCAGCAGCGCCGTTTCGTCGACCAGCCCGCCGCGTGCGGTGTTGATGAGCACCGCGTCGCGCTTCATGGCACGCAGTTCGGCCGCGCCGATCATGCCACGCGTGCCATCGTTGAGCGGGCAATGCAGGGATACGGCGTCGGCTTGCGCGAGCACCGCGTCGAAGGAAGCGTAGCCCTCGCGCACACGGGTCGCGCCCTTGTGTTCGCCCCACAGCACGCGCATGCCGAAAGCTTCGGCGATTCGCGCCGTGCCGCGCCCGAGCGATCCCCGGCCGAAGATGCCGAGCGTCGTGCCGCGCAGGTCGCGGATCGGATGGTCGAAGAAGCAGAACGTCGGCGACCGTTGCCACCTGCCTGCCGCCACGTCGTCGCGATAGGCCGGCAACTGCCGGCGCAAGGCCAGCAGCAGCATAAAGACATGCTCCGGCACGGTGTCGGCCGCGTAGCCGCGGATGTTGGTCACCGGCAGCCCGTGTTCATGGCACCAGGCGAGATCGATGTTGTCGGTACCCGTAGCCGCCTCGGCGATCAGGCGCAACCTGGGCAGGCGCGCCAGAAGGTCGCCCGGCAGCCTCACCTTGTTGGTGATGACGATGGTCGCATCGTGCAGCCGGTCTAGCACCTGGTCCGGCGTCGTTTGATCGAATTCCGCCCAGGTGTGAGGAAACGATGGCCGCCTGACGGCGGCGCGTATCGATTCCTTTTCCAGGAAGACGATGCGGTCCATCAGCGCTTGCCCGCTCCGTAAAGCTCGCGGAAGGTCTTGCCCTCGGGCGCCGGGAAATCACGGCCCAGCGTCCATTCCGGCGCCGCGCCGAGAACGCGGATGCGGTCCGTGCCCCCCGCAAGCCAGTTGAGGTAGCGCACACCGAACCAGGTGGCAAGCGCGTAGAGCTTCGGCCTGGCCGCGACCCAGGCCCAGGCCCTGACCGCCCACCGTTCGGCGAAGGGGCGGAGCTTGGTCTCGACCTGCTTTTCGCGCAGCTTGCGCAAGAGTTCGGGCAGTGGAATCTTGACCGGGCAAACCACGCCGCATTGATTGCAGAGCGTGGCGGCTTGCGGCAGATCGAGCGCCTTGTCGAGGCCCTGGTAGAGCGGCGTCAGGACCGACCCCATCGGACCGGGATAGACCCAGCCGTAGGCATGGCCGCCGATCGTCTGGTACACCGGGCAGTGGTTCATGCAGGCGCCGCAGCGGATGCAGCGCAGCATGTCCTGAAACTCGGATCCCACGAGTTCCGCCCGGCCATTGTCGACCAGGATGTAATAGAGATGCTCCGGCCCGTCGTGCTCCTCCGGGCGCTTGACCCCGGTGAGCAGCGACACGTAGTTCGAGATCGTCTGGCCCGTCGCCGAGCGGATCAGCAGGCGCAGCAGCAGCGACAGGTCCTCGAGCGTCGGGATCACCTTCTCGATGCCGGTGACGACGACATGCACGCGCGGCAGCGTCGTGACCATGCGCCCGTTGCCTTCGTTGGTGACGAGCGCCACCGAGCCGGTTTCGGCGACCAGGAAATTGCCGCCCGAAATGCCCATGTCGGCATCGAGGAAGTGGCTGCGCAGGACTTCGCGCGCCTCGCGCGTTAGCTCGGGAATTTCCGTCTTGCGCGGCTTGTGGTGCGCAGCTTCGAAGAGGTCGGCGACTTCGTCCAGGCTCTTGTGGATTACCGGCGCGATGATGTGCGACGGCGGTTCGTTGTCGTTGATTTGCAGGATGTACTCGCCCAGGTCCGTCTCGACCGGCGCGATGCCCGAGCGCTCCAGCGCCTGATTGAGTCCGGCTTCTTC
The DNA here is from genome assembly GCA_035505955.1 of Rhodocyclaceae bacterium. Taxonomy (GTDB): domain Bacteria; phylum Pseudomonadota; class Gammaproteobacteria; order Burkholderiales; family Rhodocyclaceae; genus Fen-999. The sequence goes on along the minus strand of DATJQH010000017.1, from coordinate 49,216 downwards.
CGACAGCATCGACTTCGATTTGACCGCCTTCTTCACGCCGTGACGGTGCGCGATGTCGACAACGTGACGACAAATCTCATCGCCATCCCTGGCCCAGAGAACCGTGGCGCCGCGTGCCGTAGCCGCCGTCTCGAACTTCTCCAGCCAGAGGTCGAGATCCTTCAGCACACGGTTGCGCAACTCGGCCGCCGCATCGCGCAACGCCTCGAAGTCGCCGCCTTCGGCGCAATAGTCAGCCACCGCGGTACGCCGCTTGTCGACGAACTTCCCTTTCGATGTGCGCATGTTCGCCTGCAGCACCGGATTCGTCAGCGCGGCGGCGACATTCGCCTTGAAGAACATGGAACGGATTTCCATCAGCCTTCTCCGGCGAGAATTTCGGCGATGTGCAATACCTTCGTGCGCTCGTCGCCCAGGCGGCGCAGCTTGCCTTCGATGCTGAGCAGGCAGCCGAGATCGCCGCCGACGATGGCGTCGGCTCCGGTGGCACATGCGGCCGCGCACTTGCGCTCGGCAATGGCGGCGGAGATCTCGCCATACTTGACCGAGAACGTGCCGCCGAATCCGCAGCACTCCTCGCTGCCCTGCATCTCGCGCAATTCGACGCCGGGCATGGTGGCCAGCAGTTGGCGCGGCTGCGCCTTGATGCCGAGGCTGCGCAGGCCCGTGCAGGAATCGTGATAGGTAACGCTGCCGCGCCAGTCGCCCGGGACGCGCTCAATCTTCGCAACATCGGCGAGGAACTGCGTGAGTTCGTGCACCCGCGGCGAGAAGGCGACGGCCCGTGCATGCCAATCCGGATCATCGGCGAGTAGGTCCGGATACTCGTTGCGCATCTGATCGGCGCAGGAGCCGGAGGGAACGACGACGTGTTCGTAGCCTTCGAATTCCGCGATCACGTTCTTCGCAAGTCGCGCCGCGCTGATGCGGTCGCCGTTGTTGAAGGCTGGCTGGCCGCAGCAGGTCTGCGTCTGCGGCACCACGACTTCGCAGCCCGCCGCTTCGAGCAGGCGGATCGCAGCGAAGCCGATCCGGGGCCGCATCAGGTCGACTAGGCAGGTGACGAACAAGGCTACCCGCATGAACCCTCCAAATCTGTCGATGCTGCTGGTTACGACGTTTCGCATTGTGGCATACTTGAGCCATGCCACGTTCAGCGCCGCGCCCCGCTCCGGCACCCGATGCCAAGAGCCCCATCCAGGTCATCGACCGGATGATGAAACTCCTCGACGTGCTCTCCTATTATCACGATCCGGTAAGCCTGAAACAGCTTGCGCTCGAAACCGATCTGCATCCGTCCACTGCGCATCGCATCCTCGCATCGATGTCGGCGTCGGGCTTCGTCGAGCGCGCCGATCCCGGCACCTATCGCCTCGGCATCCGCCTGCTGGAGCTTGGCAACCTCGTCAAGTCGCGCATCAACATCCGCGATTCGGCGATGCCGAAGATGCAGTCGCTGCACGAGAAGATCGGAGAAAGCGTCAATCTCGGCGTGCGCCAGGGCGACGAGATCGTTTATGTCGAACGCACATCCAGCGGCCGTTCGTCCGTACGCGTGGTGCACCTGGTTGGCGCACGCGCGCCGCTGCACGTGACGGCGGTCGGCAAACTGTACCTTGCCGAACTCAATCGCGACGGATTGCGGGAATACGCCCGCCGCACGGGCCTGCCCGGCATGACGGAGGCGTCGATCACCGCACTGCCCGCGCTGGAACGGGAGATGGATCGCGTCCGGCGCAACGGCGTGGCCTTCGACAACGAGGAGATCGAGTTGGGCCTGCGCTGCGTGGCCGCGCCCGTGCGCGACGATACCGGCGAACTGGTGGCAGGGCTGTCGGTGTCCGCCCCGGCGGACCGCTACAACGCGGACTGGGCGCCCCTGTTGCGGACTACGGCGGCCGCTATTTCAGCTGCCATCGGGCACAGCGTCAGGCCGGAACGCTGATCAACCGGCCACCTGGCGCTGCGCGAGCGAAGCGCTCTCGATCCAGCGCTTGATGCGGTTGGCGTCCCCGACGCGAGTGAGCCTGCCCCACGAATCCAGCAGCACGATGATCATGGGCTTGTTGGCCACCCACGCCTGCATGACTAGGCACTTGCCGGCCTCGCTGATGTAGCCTGTCTTCGAGAGGCCGATTTCCCAGTGGTCGTTCCTGACCAAGCTGTTGGTATTGACGAACATGCGCGGACGGCCGCCGACCACGACCGAATACTGCGGCGTGGTTGAATACTGGCGGATCAGCGGATAGCCGTGCGCGGCGGCGACCATCTTGGTCAGGTCGCGCGCACTGGATACGTTCGCAGCTGTCAATCCCGTCGGATCCTCGAAGCGGGTCTCGGTCAGGCCGAGGTCCGTCGCCTTGTGGTTCATGGCAGCGACAAACGCGCCGCGGCCGCCCGGGTAATGGCGGGACAGGGACGCGGCCGCGCGGTTCTCCGACGCCATCAGTGCCAGACGCAACATGTCCTGCCTGCTCAGGCGGGTGCCGACGCGCAGGCGCGAGTGCGTGCCCTTGAGCATGTCGACGTCGTCCGCGTCGATGGCAAGCGTTTCCTGGAGATCCGGCTGGGCGTCCAGGACCACCATGGCCGTCATGAGCTTGGTGATGGACGCGATCGGCACCTGCAGCGTGGGATTCTTCTCCAGCAGCACCGCGCCGCTGCTCTGGTCCAGTACCAGTGCGGATACCGAGCCGAGCGCCGGGTCATGCAATTCGCTGGCGGCAGCGGGTGCGGACGCCTTCTGCTTGTGGACGCGCTTCGGCCTGGCCTCGTCGTTCTTGACGGCCACGGCCTTCTTCTTCGGTGTCGCCACAGCGTCGCCCGCCATCAAGCCAATCGCCAGGCTGGCCGATGCGAACAACAACAAAGCCTTCCTCATCCGCCCCTCCGAGCCGGTATGCCTTTAGTGTAGCACCGGAAATTTTCGGCGCCACCCATGGTAACGGCAAAACCTGCCGTCAATAAAGGGAGATAGAACGGGATTCTCAGGTCTTGTCGAGATCGAGAAACACACGGATCTCGCCGCGCTGGGCCATGGCGTCGCGATAGCCTTGCGCAATCAGTCTGGTGGTGTACGCCGCCTCGAACATCAGGTAGCTGAGGAAAGCGCCGCCGGCGTTGTTGCGCACGCCCATGCCGCGCAACAAGGTACGCACGGCGATTGGCAACTCGTCGGCCAGGTTCGCCGCCAAGGCATCCGGTCGCTCCGAGGGCTCGATGACCATGAGGTCGACCGGACGCCACGGCAGGTTCTCCCTTGCGCGCACTTCGGCAGGAATGCGGGCCGCGAGACGGTTGATCTGCGCCATGCGCTCGATGTCGGCCGAAACGCGATCGACGTAGATGCCCGACAGAACGTGGCCGGCCGTCTCCGCCAGGGTCGGGCGCCCACGCCCGTGCCAGCGTTGCGAGTTGACGTCGGCCATGCGGCCGGAGCCGATCACGAGGATACGACTGGCGCCCAGCCGGACCGCCGGGGACAGGGGCGCCAGTTCCCGCATGGCGCCGTCGCCGAAGAACTCCCGATGCAGTCTCTCGGCGGGGAACAGGAAGGGTACGGCCATCGACGCGATCACATGATCGATGCCCAGCGCCACATGGGCGCCGGCGCGCTGCGGCCGCTGCCATGGCTCCAGATCCGCGCGTCCCTGGAAGAAGCTGACGCACTGACCGGATGTATAGCCGGAGCAGCTGATGCTGAGGGCACGCAACGCCTGCGAATTGATGAGCCCTTCGAGGCGGGAGAAGTCGAGCTGCTTGCCCAGCAGGTCGCGCAACGGCGCGTTGTCGAACAGGGCGCGCGGCCCGGCGCCGAAGATCCACCCAGCCGTCAGCGCGGCAAGCCAGCGGCCGCCGGACATGGCCACCCCAAGAGGATCCGCCCGGTAGATCTGGTCCGCATGCAGTTGCGACCAGAGCGTTTCCAGGCGATCGACGCCGGCGCCAAAGTCGTCCACGGAGAGCGCCATGCTGGCCGCATTGATGGCGCCCCCGGACACGCCGCAGTAGATCGAGAACGGGCTCCGCCCGCGCGGCGGCGCCAACTCGCGGATCGCCTTCAGGACGCCGACCTCATAGGCAGCGCGAGCGCCACCGCCCGATACCACCAGCGCCGTTCTGTTGTCATGCATCTGCATCGTCACCGCCGCGCCTGCTGCTGGGCGACTTCCACCGAGAGAAGGGCCGTGACGTTGATGATCCGTCGCACCGTCGCGGTCGGCGTCAATATGTGCACTGGCTTTGCGGCGCCGAGCAGCAATGGCCCGACCGTGAGACCGTCGCCGGCCGCCGTCTTCAGCAGGTTGAAGGAAATGTTCGCGGCATCGAGCGTCGGCATCACGAGCAGGTTGGCTACTCCCTTGAGCTTCGATGGCGGGAAGACCTGCTGCCGAATCTCCTCCGACAGCGCCGCATCGCCGTGCATCTCCCCCTCGACCTCGAGCTGGGGTGCCCGTTCGGCGAGAATCTCCAGGGCATGCCGCATCTTCGTCGCCGTGGGCGCCGTGTCCGAGCCGAAGGAGGAATGCGAAAGCAATGCCACCTTGGGCACGAGGCCGAACCGGCGTACCTCCTCGGCGGCGAGAATCGTCATCTCTGACAGCTGCTCGGCGGTCGGATCGTCATTGACATAGGTATCGCAGATGAACAGCGTGCGGCCCGGCAGCAGCAGCATGTTCATCGCGTAGTAGCTGCCGACGCCTTCCTTGCGGCCGATCGCCTGCTCGATGTAGCGCAGGTTCGGCCGATACGGTCCGGTGGTACCGCACAGCATGGCATCGGCGTGGCCGTGCCGCACCAGCATGGCCCCGATCAGGGTCGTGCGCTTGCGCATGGCGTTCTTGGCCAGTTCCACCGACACGCCTTCGCGGCACGCAAGGTTGTAGTAGTCCTGCCACAAATCCTTGTAGCGAACGTCGGAATCCGGATTGACGAGTTCGAAATCCCGGCCGGGCTGGATGCGCAGGCCGTCCTTCTCGATGCGCGCGCTGACGACGTGCGGACGGCCGATCAGGATCGGCTTGGCCAGGCTCTCGTCGACGGCCGTCTGCACGGCGCGCAGCGTGCGGTCGTCCTCGCCCTCGCAGAAGACGATGCGCGCCTGGCTGGCCTTGGCGGCCGCGAAGACCGGGCGCATCAACAGGCCGGTGTGATAAACGAACTCGTTGAGCCGCTGCCGGTAGGCGTCCATGTCCGCGATCGGTCTCGTCGCGACGCCGGAATCCATCGCCGCCTGAGCGACGGCCGGCGCCACGGTAACGATCAGGCGCGGATCAAAAGGCTTCGGGATCAGGTACTCTGGCCCGAACGCCAGGTCCTCCTTGCCATAGGCGGCGGCCACGACTTCCGACTGCTCGGCATGCGCCAGCGCGGCGATCGCGCGCACGGCCGCGATCTTCATGGCCTCGTTGATCGTGGTGGCGCCGACGTCGAGCGCGCCGCGGAACATGAACGGGAAGCAGAGTACGTTGTTGACCTGATTCGGGTAGTCCGAACGGCCGGTGCCGATGATGACGTCCGGGCGCACCGCCTTCGCGTCCTCGGGCAGGATCTCGGGATCGGGATTCGCCATGGCGAGGATCAACGGATGCTCGGCCATGGTCTTGACCATCTCGGGCTTCAGCACGCCTTTTGTGGACAGGCCCAGGAACACATCGGCCCCGACCATCGCGTCGCCCAGCGAGCGCGCCTCGGTCTCCTGCGCGTAGCGCGCCTTGGAAGCATCGAGATTCCCGCGTCCGGTGTGAACCACGCCTTTCGAGTCGCAGGCAAAAACGTTCTTGCGTTCGAGACCAACGCTGACCAGCAGATCGAGGCAGGCAATCGCCGCCGCGCCTGCGCCGGAACAAACGAGCTTGACCTTCGCGATGTCCTTGCCGACCAGTTGCAGCCCGTTCAGCACCGCCGCGGCGGTAATGATCGCGGTGCCATGCTGGTCGTCGTGGAAGACCGGAATCTTCATGCGCTCGCGCAGCCTGGCCTCGACGTAGAAACACTCTGGCGCCTTGATGTCTTCCAGGTTGATCCCGCCGAACGTCGGCTCGAGGGCGGCGATGATGTCCACCAGCTTGTCCGGGTCCTTCTCGTTGACCTCGATGTCGAAGACGTCGATGCCGGCAAATTTCTTGAACAGGACACCCTTGCCTTCCATCACCGGTTTGCCGGCCAGGGGGCCGATGTCGCCGAGACCCAGGACCGCGGTTCCATTGGTGACGACAGCAACGAGGTTGCCGCGCGAGGTGTACTCATATGCGGAGCCAGGATCGGCAACGATCTCGTCACACGCAGCGGCCACTCCGGGAGAGTACGCCAGCGACAGGTCGTTCTGGCTCGTCAGCGCCTTGGTCGGCGTCACCGCGATCTTGCCGGGCCGCGGCGAGCGGTGATAATCGAGTGCGAGGGCGCGGATGCGTTCATCCATGACTGTGGCTTCCTGACTCCAAACCGATGGGGGATTCTGGCATAGTTTTGCGATCAGGCTCTTGACGCAGCGAAGGTGCTGCATGGCCGGCACGGGCGGCAAGTCGCGTCCGTTCCGAACGGACGCTCCCGGACGGAAAGTCAGACCTCGTGGTACGCCAAGCCTGGCGGCCGACGCAATGTCGCAAGAATTTAGGAAGCGGAAATAAAAACGGCGGCTACATCAAGCAGCCGCCGAGCCTGCGGGTCCGTCCCTGAACTGAAATCCGGGCAACGGCAACTCAGGAGCTGCCGCCGCCCTTCTGGGGACTCCCCACTCGCCGATCAGGACGGACGCGAGCCCGTCGGGAACGGCCACGCGGCCGCAGGATTCAGCGAGGACTTCAGGCCAGGCGCCGCAGCGGTCGAGGGAGCAGCCGGGGCAGGAGCCGCGGCCGGGGCAGGCTTGGCAGCCTTCTTGGCGGCGGGCTTCTTCGCAGCAGCTTTTTTCGGAGCAGCCTTCTTGGCAGCAGGCTTCTTCGCAGCAGCTTTCTTCGGAGCAGCCTTCTTGGCGGCAGGCTTCTTCGCAGCAGCTTTCTTCGGAGCAGCCTTCTTGACAGCCTTCTTGGCGGCCGGCTTCTTCGCAGCAGCTTTCTTCGGAGCAGCCTTCTTTGCAGCAGCCTTCTTCACAGCAGGCTTCTTGGCGGCAGGTTTCTTCGCCGCGGGCTTCTTGGCTTTCTTCTCTTCAGCCATGTTGAACCTCCTTCACAAATTAACAGGAAAGAAACACCACTTACGAACTTCAACCCGTCTGGGCTAGCACGGATTATTCAACGCCCTCAAGCAATTGAAAGCGACGAATTCCTCATGTTTTTCCATCCATCATTGCGCTTATGCGCAGCGCCCGCCCGGCGCGCGAGGACGCCGTAGCTCATTGCGAATTCGATTTCCCGGCTGTGGTTGCGACGTCGCCCCGCCATGGCGATGCGCCCGCCAACCCTGATGGCAAGCGGCATTACGATGGCAGCGATATTCCGACGGGAGGGAAGGAAGGCGTTGCCGGAAGAGCGGGATGCGGAAACCTGAATCGAATGCCATGCCGCCGGTCGATCACCGAGACATTTCGCATTCGCGGCTACCTGCATCAGGCGTCTCCTCCGCATTCAGATGCCCCTGGGGCACTTCGGCAACGACCTACTAGATATAGTGTGTCATTGACCAACTTCGACTAATTGTAGTAGGGCGATATTTTTTTGCAAGCGCTTTTCGCCGTCGACGCCGCGTCCATGCTTCGATGTCGCGCGAATGCAACTCATCGACGCAGCAGTTTGCGCAAGCGCGCCCAGTCGAACAGAGGCCCCGGATCGGTCTTGCGCTGCGGCGCAATGTCGGCGTGGCCGACGACGTCCTCGATCCGATATGTGCGCCTGAGCGCGCGGATCAGGCGCGCGAGGCGGATGTACTGGATGGGCGTAAAGGCCTGGTCATCGCTGCCTTCGAGTTCAATGCCGATCGAAAAGTCATTGCAGCGTTCGCGCCCGCGCCAGGCTGACACACCCGCATGCCAGGCCCGTGCAGCGGTCGGCACGAACTGCACGACATCACCACGGCGACGAATGAAGAAATGCGCCGACACGCGCAAGTCGCGAATCGACTCGTAGTAGGGGTGTGCCGCAGCATCGAGATGGTTGGCAAAGAAGCGCTCGACGTCGACCCCGCCGAACTCGCCGGGGGGCAGGCTGATGGCATGCACGACAACGAGGGATATGGTGTCGCCGGCAGGACGCGCGTCCTGGTTGGGCGAGGGAACGAACCTCGCGCCCGGCAGGAGCCCGTCGGCGGTGAGGCGCGGCCCCGGCGACGCCATCGTCCCCTCAGTCCTTCAGCCCCAGGCGCTCCATCCGGTAGCGCAAGGAACGGAAGGTGACGCCGAGCAGCCTGGCCGCAGCCGTCCGGTTGAAGCGCGTCTTGTCGAGCGCGTCAAGAATGGCCCGCTTCTCGGCCTCGTCGAGGCGGTCCTGCAGCGGCAATTCGCTGCCAGCATCGCGATGCTCGGGCTCGGTAACGGCCGGCACGAGATTGAGGTCACCGACGTCGATGACGTCGCCGCCGAGCAGCGCCAGCGAACGTTCGAGCACGTTTTCCAATTCGCGCACGTTGCCCGGAAACGGATACGCGACGAGCGCGTCGCGCGCGGCAGGCGTCAAGGCAGGCGCGGCGCGGCCGGCCGCGGACGCCAGGCGTTCAAGGATTCGGCTCGCCAGCAACGGAATGTCCTCGTGACACTCGCGCAGCGGCGGCATGCGGATCTCGAGCACGTTAAGCCGGTAGAACAGGTCCTGGCGGAAGCGTCCCTGGGCAACCAGGCCTTTCAGGTCCTGGTGGGTCGCGCTGATGATGCGCACGTCGAGCGGTTCTTCGACCGTCGCTCCCACCTTGCGCACACGCTTCTCCTGGATCACCCGCAGCAATTTGACCTGCATGGTCAGCGGCAGGTCCGCCACTTCGTCGAGGAACAGCGTACCGCCGTGCGCCACGTGGAAGAACCCTTCCCGGTCCGCCTCGGCCCCGGTGAACGCTCCCTTGCGATAGCCGAAGAATTCACTTTCCATCAGGTTCTCGGGAATGGCGCCGCAGTTGACGGGCACGAACGGCGCCGTCGCCCGGGAACCGAGTCGATGGATCAGGCGGGCAGCCAGTTCCTTGCCGCTGCCGGATTCGCCGGCGATGTACACCGGCGCCTGGCTGCGAGCAACGCGTTGGATCAGATCGCGCACGGCCGCCATGGCCGGCGATTCGCCCACCAGTTCGCCCTCGCCGGAACCGCGCGCCTCCTCGCGGCTCGGTAGATCGATGGCCGACTTGACGAGGGTGCGCAGCTGGTCGAGCGACACCGGCTTCGAGAGATAGTCAAAGGCACCGAACTTGAGGGCCTGCACGGCATTCTCCATGCTGCCGTGTGCGGTAATGACTGCCACCGGCAAGTCGGGATGGCGTTCCGCGATCAGGCGGACCAGCCCCAGCCCGTCCCCGTCGGGCAGGCGCATGTCCGTCAGGCACAGGCTGTAGGCGTTGCCGCCCAGCAAGCGGGTCGCGTCCGCCACGGTGGCCGCGCAATCCGCCGCCAGCCCCATGCGCGCCAGCGTCATGTCGAGCAGTTCGCGAATGTCGGCTTCGTCGTCGACCACCAGCACCCGCTTCAGGTCGTTCCGCTTCCGGCGCTCTAACTTGGCTGACATGCATCCCCCTTCGCGACTATCCGAAAATGGCCCCCGATCTGGCTATCGACGAGTTCGAGACGCGCGCCGTTCGCATCGCACAATTCTCGCGCAATGTACAGGCCGAGGCCGGTGCCGGTGCCACGGGTGGTAAAGAAAGGCTCGAAGACCTTGCCGCGATCCGCCTCGGCAATGCCCGGACCGTCGTCGATGACGTCGATTTCAACGCGGTCTGCCGCCGGGGAGGCCTCGATCCTGACCGCCCCGGCTTTCCCGCTGGCATAGCGCAACGCGTTGGTAAGCAGGTTTTCCAGCACGCGATGCAGGTGCGTCCGGTCGAAGCATACATTTAGATCATGGCCCACGGATGCCTTGACACGCGTGGCGACATCCGGATCGTGGAGTGCATACTCGTCGAGGAACAGGTTCACGAGTGCCGCAAGGTGGACAGTCTCCTGCTGGGCCCGGTCGCGCCGTCCCAACTCGAGAACGTCGCCCACCAGACGGTTCAGGCGGGCGCTGTTGTCGCCGATGATGCGCACGAGTCGGGCCCGCGTGTCGGCGCGCTGTTCGTCTGCAAGCAGTTCCCCGGCGTTGCTGATGGCCGCCAACGGATTGCGGATCTCGTGCGCGATGTTGGCTGTCAGGCGGCCAAGCGCGGCCAGCTTGATTTGCTGTGCCTGCGCCTGTATGCGGCCCAGATCCTGAAGATAGACAAGCGTGTTGCCATCCCGCACCGGTGGCAATCGCCGCACCAGCAGCGAGCGGCCGCTCGGCAGCGCGAGCACGTCGGTCGACTCTCCCGCCGGGTGGCGCTGCCGCAAGTGCTCGGCGAGCGCCGGCGAGTAGTCCGACAGCTGATCTCCGGCCGGCGCCTCTGACGCGAGCATGGCTTCCGCTTGGCGGTTGTGCAGGCAGACCCGTCCATCTTCGTCGACGACCAGCACGCCGTCCTCCATGTCCTGGATGACCTGGAGATTGATGCGCACCTGATCCGCGAGCTCTATGCCACGCCGCGTCGCCAGGTTCTCGTTGGCCACGACCCGCAGCGCCAGGAAACGGGCGATCATTGCGGTGGCGAAGAAGCCGATGCTTGTGAGGCCCGTGCGCAAGTACTCGTCCGCGCTGCCATTGAACTGCAGTATCCGGAACGTCTGCTCCAGGAGCACGGCCAGCGTCGCCAGGGCGGCATAGAAGAGTGTCAGCCGGCCCTGGCCGACCAGACCGGCGGCAGCGACAACGACGACCAGCATGAAAGCGACGCCGCTGCTGGCACCGCCGCTCGCGTACATCAGGATCGTCAGGATGACGATATCGCTGGCGACCTGCAGGGACAATTGAAGATCGAAAAGGCCTGCGGCGCGCTGCAGGGCGAACAGGAAGGCGAACGCCAGGACGAGATAGAACGAATCCGCCCAGAGAAAGAGCGAGGCGTCCTGAGACGCGAGGTTGGCCCTGCCACCCGTGATCAGAAAAGCGATCAGGAAGACAGCGGCAACGACAAGGCGATAGATGCAGAAGTACTGGAGCGACCGCCAGTAGCTGTCCGCGACGACGCCCTGACCCGGGCGTCCCGGCAGCGTCAGCGCTTCAGTCACGTTGCGCGCCCGATCCCAGTCGGCGATGCTCTTCGCCGCAGTAGTGGCGGCCGTCGGCGATCACGCTCTCGCTCTCGGGCACGTGCAGGCCGCAAAAATCGCAACTGACCATCGCCTCGCCGCGGTTCCCTTGTGGCGTCTTTCGGCCCGCGTCGTCCCGTCGTCTGCCCGCGAGCAGCTTGTACAGGACGATCCCGAGGAGCACGAAGACAATGAGCTTGGTCACGAAATCAACAGACGATAAATTGAATGTCGATCATACCGCCTTTGGCCGGGACGAAGCGGCTCCTTATGCCGACGGAACGTCCCGCTTGCAGCCGGCAGCGTCGAGCGCCACGTAAGTGAGGATCGCCTCGGTCACCTTGACGACGACTGGTGACGCCGGGTTGCGTTCGGCATACACAGCCACGTCGACGGTGATCGACGTGCGCCCGACGCGCATGATCTCCGCATAGAACGACACGACGTCACCCACCGAGATCGGCTGCCGGAACTGGAAGGAATTGACGGCCACCGTCGCCACCCGGCCGCGGGCGCGGCGCATAGCCGCCACGCCGCCGGCTATGTCGACCTGCGCCATGACCCAGCCGCCGAAGACATCGCCCGCGGCGTTGAGGTCCGCCGGCATCGGCATCACGCGCAGCACCGGCTGTTGCTCCGGCAGGTTTGCCACTTCATCGGTCATCGAGATCGATCCTTTCCAATAGCCACTATATTCACAAGGGCACAACCTTGAATGCTCGCGGAGGCCGTGTCAACTGCGGTTAAAATCAAAATCATGAGAGGCCTTCGCCACGCTGTTCCCCTGCCTGCCTCCGACCCTGCCGAAAGGCGCGACTGGCAGACCATCCGCGCGCTGCTGCCCTACCTGTGGCAATGGAAGTGGCGCGTCATTTTTGCGCTGTCCTGCCTCATCGCCGCCAAGGTCGCCAACGTCGCCGTCCCGCTGGTCTTCAAGGATATCGTCGACGCGCTGTCCATTCCGAAGGAACAGGCGCTGCTGCTCGTACCCATCGGTCTACTCGGCGCATACGGTTTGCTGCGTTTTTCCACCGCGCTCTTCACCGAGTTGCGCGAGATTGTGTTCGCGCGCGTTACGCAGCGGGCGCAGCGCACCATCGCGCTGGAGGTCTTCGAGCACCTGCACGCCCTGTCGCTGCGCTTTCACCTGGAGCGGCAAACAGGCGGCCTTACGCGCGACATCGAGCGGGGAACGCGTTCGGTCGGCAGCCTGATCAGCTTCACGATCTACTCGATCCTGCCGACGCTCGTAGAAATCGGCCTGGTCATGGGCATCCTGGTCATCCGCTATGAGGGCGCCTTTGCCGCCATCACCGTGGTGACGCTCACGGTCTACATCACATTCACGGTCGTCGTCACCAATTGGCGCACCCGCATCCGGCGCGAGGCCAACGAATTCGACTCCGCGGCAAGTTCACGCGCCATCGACAGCCTGATCAACTACGAGACGGTCAAGTACTTCAATAATGAGCGCTGGGAACTGGACCGCTACGACGAGCAGATGCAGCGTTGGGAGACCGCGCAGGTCAAGACCCAGATATCGCTTTCCTACCTCAACCTCGGCCAGGCACTGATCATCGCAGCCGGCGTGACCCTGATGATGTGGCGCGCGGCGCAGGGTGTCGCCGCCACGACCATGACGGTCGGCGACATCGTGCTCGTCAATGCGTTCCTGATCCAGCTCTACATGCCTCTCAACCACCTCGGCGTGCTCTACCGCGAGATCCGCCAGTCGCTGACGGACATCGAGCGCATGTTCGCGCTTCTGGGCCAGAACCGCGAAGTGCAGGATGCGCCCGACGCCCGGCCGCTCGTGCCCGGGCCATGCGAAGTCAACTTCGAACACGTGGGCTTCGCTTATGAAACAAAGCGCCAAATCCTGTTCGACGTCGATTTCACGATTCCTGCCGGACGGACAGTTGCCGTCGTCGGGCACAGCGGGTCGGGCAAAAGCACCCTTGGCCGGTTGCTCTACCGCTTCTACGACGTGCGCGCCGGCACCATACGGGTCAACGGCAGCGACATCCGCAAGCTGACGCAGGCGTCGCTGCGCGCGGCCATCGGCATCGTGCCGCAGGATACAGTGCTGTTCAATGACACCCTGCTGTACAACATCCAGTACGGACGGCCCGGCGCCAGCCCGGCCGAGGTCATCGCCGCCGCCCGGGCCGCCCACCTGCATGAATTCGTCGAGCACCTGCCCGACAAATACCAGACCCGCGTCGGCGAGCGCGGCCTCAAGCTGTCGGGCGGCGAGAAACAGCGGGTCGCGATTGCGCGGGCGCTGCTGAAGAACCCGCCGATCCTGATTTTCGACGAGGCTACTTCGGCGCTGGATTCGAAAACGGAAAAGGCTATCCAGGCGGAACTGGAACAGGCTGCGATCGGGCGCACCACCTTGATCATCGCCCACCGCCTGTCGACGGTGATGAACGCCGATGAAATCCTCGTGCTCGACGCCGGCCGCATCGTCGAACGGGGCAACCACCGCGAATTGCTCGGCCTTGGCGGAGCTTACGCGCAGATGTGGGCGCTGCAGCAGCGTGACGAAATGGCCGCGCCGTTGTCTACGTCGGCAGCGGCCATGGAGGCGATATGACAAACAACACCCGCATCGAACACGACTTGCTGGGCGAGCGCCGCGTGCCGGCCGACGCCTATTGGGGCATCCACACACTGCGCGCGCTGGAGAATTTCCCGATCACGGGCAAGCCCATCGGCAGCTATCCTGACCTGGTGAAGGCGCTGGCCTTGGTCAAGCTTGCCGCGGCGCATGCCAACCGGGAGCTGGGCGAACTGGAAGAGAAGCGGTTCGCGGCGATCTCGGGCGCCTGCCAGGAAATCATTGGCGGTGCCTGGCACGAACAATTCGTGGTCGATGTGATCCAGGGCGGCGCAGGAACATCGACCAACATGAATGCCAACGAGGTGATTGCGAACCGCGGGCTGGAGCTTCTCGGCGAATACCGAGGCAACTATCAGGCCTTGCACCCGATCAACCACGTGAACATGTCGCAGAGCACCAACGATGTCTACCCGACCGCGTTGCGGGTGGCCGCCTGCTTCGGCATCCTGTCGCTGATCGGAACCATGGCCGAATTGCGGGAAGCGTTCGCCGCCAAGGCCGAGGAATTTCGCAACGTGCTGAAGATCGGGCGCACGCAGTTGCAAGACGCGGTGCCGATGACCCTGGGCCAGGAGTTCTCGACCTACGCCGTAATGATCGGCGAGGACGAGGCGCGGCTCACGGAAGCCATGGCGCTGATACGCGAGGTGAACCTGGGTGCGACCGCGATCGGCACCGGCATTAACACCGATGTCGCCTATGCGCGGCTGGCCATCGAGCATCTGTCGGCGCTGTCCGGGCTGCCGCTGGTTCCGGCCCCCAATCTGATCGAGGCGACGCAAGACACGGGGGCATTCGTCCAGCTGTCCGGCGTGCTGAAGCGCGTGGCGGCGAAGCTCTCCAAGACTTGTTCCGACCTGCGTTTGTTGTCGAGCGGACCGCAGGGCGGCTTCAACGAGATCAACCTGCCTGAGCGGGCGGCCGGCAGTTCGATCATGCCGGGCAAGGTCAACCCGATCATCCCTGAAGTCATGAACCAGATCGCCTTCGAAGTGATCGGGAACGACGTGACCATCACGATGGCCTCCGAAGGCGGGCAACTGCAACTGAATGCCTTCGAGCCCATCATCGGCCACAGCCTGTTCAAGAGCATCGAGCACCTCAAGGCCGGCTGCGTGACGTTGGCGCGCAACTGTGTGCGCGGCATCACCGCCAACCGCGAACTGCTGGCGGAGCGCGCCCGGACTTCGGCCGGTCTGGCGACTGCCCTCAATCCTTACATCGGCTACGAAAACGCCACCAAGGTCGCCCGCGAGGCATTGCGCAGCGGTCGCAGCGTGGCCGAACTGGTGCTCGAAATGGGGCTGCTGGATGCGGCAACGCTCGACTCCCTGCTCAGCCCCGAAGTGCTCACGGCGCCGCAGGCGCGGCAAGGCCCGCCGGGCGACGCGCAGCGATAAGACGCGGGCATCGCCGTTCGGTCCGGTCGCGCCTATACTACGGCCGGTCATCTGTCCTCACCAATTAACTACAAGGAGGCCATCATGTTCAACACCCGCCTGCTCGCCACGACGCTTCTGTGCACGCTGCTTGCCGTGCCGGCCCTGGCTGCGGATCTGACCGGCACGCTGAAGAAGATCCAGGACACGAACTCCATTTCGCTCGGCCACCGGGAATCGTCCATTCCATTCTCGTACTATGACGAGAAGCAGCAGGTCGTCGGCTACTCGCACGAGATGATGCTGAAGGCAGTCGACGCGATCAAGGCCAACCTGAAGCTGCCCAATCTGCAGATCAGGCTGGTGCCGGTAACGTCGCAGAACCGCATTCCCCTGATCCAGAACGGCACCATCGACATCGAATGCGGCTCGACCACCAACAACACCGAGCGCCAGAAGCAGGTGTCGTTTTCGGACACGATCTTCATCATCGGCACGCGCCTGCTGACCAAGAAGGACTCGGGCATCAAGGATTTCGGCGATCTGGCTGGCAAGAACGTCGTCACCACCGCCGGCACGACCTCCGAGCGCTTGCTGCGGGAAATGAACGACCAGAAGAAGATGGGCATGAACATCATCTCCGCCAAGGATCATGGCGAATCGTTCCTGACCCTCGAAACCGGACGCGCGGTCGCGTTCATGATGGACGACGCCCTGCTTTACGGCGAGATGGCCAAGGCCAAGCGGCCGGGCGACTGGGTCGTCGTCGGCAAGCCGCAATCCAACGAGGCCTACGGCTGCATGTTGCCGAAGGACGATGCGCCCTACAAGAAGATCATCGACGACGCCATCGCGAAGGTCATGGCGTCCGGCGAGGCCGAGAAGATTTACAACAAGTGGTTCCTGCAGCCGATCCCGCCCAAAGGGCTCAACATGAACTTCCCGCTGTCGGACGAAATGAAGGCGCTATACAAGTCCCCCAACGACAAGGCCTACCAGTAACGGCGTACCACGACGGCTGACTTTCGTTCGCTGTGTCCTACGCTTGGCACTGGGAGGTTTTCCTGCAGCCCGCAGGATCCGGCGAGACCACTTATCTCGGCTGGATTCTGGCGGGTTTCGAGACGACGATCGCGCTGTCCCTGCTGGCCTGGGTAATGGCCCTGTTGCTGGGCGGTCTCATGGGCGTGTTGCGGACCGTGCCGAACCGCGCACTGAGCGGGTTGGCGGCAACGTACGTCGAGCTCTTCCGCAACGTGCCGCTCCTGGTGCAGTTGTTCAGCTGGTATTTCATCCTGCCCGAGTTGTTGCCACCTGCGTGGGGTAACGCGGTCAAGCAGATGAATCCTTTCCTGCAGCAGTTTCTCGCTGCGTTCCTTTGCCTCGGCTTTTTCACCAGCGCGCGCGTTTGCGAGCAGGTGCGCTCCGGCATTGAGTCATTGCCGCGCGGACAGAGGAATGCTGGGCTGGCGCTCGGTCTCACCCTGCCCCAGACCTACCGCCACGTGCTGCTGCCGATGGCCTTCCGCCTGATCGTGCCCCCCTTGACCTCCGAGTTTCTGAACACCTTCAAGAACTCGGCGGTGGCATCGACGATCGGCTTGCTTGAACTCGCCGCACAGGGACGCCAATTGGTCGATTACACCGCGCAGCCCTATGAGTCGTTCATCGTCATCACGCTGCTCTACATGCTGATCAACATCGTGGTGATGACGGCGATGCGCTGGCTGGAACTGCGGGTGCGCGTCCCCGGTTATATCGGCAGCAAGTGATGTACGAGTTCGACTGGTCATCGATCCCCGGCGCGCTGCCCTTCCTGTGGGAGGGCATGAAGGTGACGCTGAAGATCACGCTGACTGCCATTGGGGTCGGCATCGTCTGGGGCACACTGCTGGCGATGATGCGTTTGTCATCGCACCGCGTCCTGGGCTGGCTCGCGGCCGGCTACGTGAATCTGTTCCGGTCCATTCCGCTGGTGATGGTGCTGCTGTGGTTCTTCCTGATCGTGCCGCGCTTCCTCGAACACGTTTTCGGCTGGCCGCCGGGCGGCGACACGCGGCTCGCCTCTGCCATGATCGGCTTCGCGCTGTTCGAGTCGGCCTACTACTCGGAGATCATCCGCGCCGGTATCCAGAGCGTGCCGAAGGGCCAGGTCGGCGCCGCGTATGCGCTCGGCATGACGTACGGCCAGGCGATGCGCCTGGTCGTGCTGCCGCAGGCGTTCCGCAACATGGTGCCGCTGCTGCTGACCCAGGCCATCATCCTGTTCCAGGACACGTCGCTGGTCTATGTTTCGGCGCTCGCAGACTTCTTTGGCGTCGCCTACAAGGTCGGCGACCGTGACGGCCGCATCGTTGAGTTGCTGCTCTTCGCCGGTGCCGTCTATTTCGTCATCTGTTACGCGGCATCGATGCTGGTCAGGTATTTTCGCAGGAAGGTGAACGCATGAGCATGATTTCGATCCGCAACGTGAGCAAGCATTACGGCGACTTCCAGGTGCTCACCGACTGTTCGACCGCGGTGGAGAAAGGCGAGGTCATCGTCGTGTGCGGCCCCTCGGGTTCGGGCAAGTCGACGCTCATCAAGTGCGTGAACGGGCTCGAGCCCTTTCAGCAGGGCGAGATCCTGGTCAACGAGATTTCCGTTGGTGATCCCAAGACCAACTTGCCCAAATTGCGCGCCCACGTCGGCATGGTCTTCCAGCACTTCGAGTTGTTCCCGCACATGAGCATCGAGCAGAACCTCGCGATTGCACAGGTCAAGGTGCTCGGGCGAAGCCAGGACGAGGCGCTGACCAAGGGGCTGAAGCTGCTCGATCGGGTCGGCCTCAAGGCGCACGCGAAGAAATTTCCCGGCCAGTTGTCGGGCGGCCAGCAACAGCGCGTCGCCATCGCGCGGGCGCTGGCGATGGACCCGATCTGCATGCTGTTTGACGAGCCGACTTCAGCGCTCGATCCGGAGATGATCAACGAAGTGCTCGACGTCATGGTTCAGCTGGCCAAGGAGGGCATGACCATGATGGTGGTCACGCATGAGATGGGGTTTGCGCGCAAGGTCGCCAACCGCGTGATCTTCATGGACCAGGGCCGCATCGTCGAAGACGCCGGCAAAGACGAGTTCTTCGGCACACCGCGCTCGGAGCGCGCGCAGCTCTTCCTGTCGAAGATCCTGAGCCACTGACCAAGAGTCAGCCCCCGTGGTACGCCGTGCAAAAACACGAAGGCCGGCTTGCGCCGGCCTTCGTCGTTCCTGAAACCTCAGATCACTCGGCGGTGGGCACTTCGGCCGCTTCGGTGGGCTCCGGTCGATCCATCAGTTCGACGAACGCCATCGGCGCGTTGTCGCCGACACGGAAGCCCATCTTCAGGATGCGCAAATAGCCGCCGTTGCGCTTGGCATAGCGCGGGCCCAGCTCTTCGAAGATCTTGCCGACGATTTCGCGGTCGCGCAGGCGGTCGAAGGCCAGGCGGCGGTTGGCGAGATTCGGGGTCTTGCCGAGGTTGATCAGCGGCTCGACGACGCGCCGCAGTTCCTTGGCCTTGGGAAGCGTTGTCTTGATGGCCTCGTGGCGCAGCAATGACACCGCCATGTTGCGGAACATCGCCGCGCGGTGCGACGAAGTTCGATTGAGCTTTCTGTAACCGTTACCGTGACGCATAGTGATTTCCCTTGTTTGTTCGGCCGCCGCACAAGGCCTGCGGCCGGTTAATCGTTATAGGAGTTAGTGATGATGAAGCTTAGCCCAGCTTGTCGAGACCCGCGGGCGGCCAGTTTTCCAGCTTCATGCCGAGCGTCAGGCCGCGCGAAGCCAGGACTTCCTTGATTTCGTTGAGCGACTTGCGGCCGAGGTTCGGTGTCTTCAGAAGCTCGGTCTCGGTGCGCTGGATCAGGTCGCCGATGTAATAGATGTTCTCGGCCTTCAGGCAGTTCGCCGAGCGAACAGTCAGTTCCAAGTCATCGACCGGGCGCAGCAGGATGGGATCGACCGCGGCCGCCTTCGGCGCCTCGATCGACACGGGCGTGCCTTCGAGATCGGCAAACACCGACAATTGTTCCATCAGGATGCGTGCAGCATAACGGATCGACTCTTCCGGATCGACCGCGCCATTGGTCTCGATGTCGATGATCAGCTTGTCGAGGTCGGTGCGCTGTTCGACGCGAGCCGATTCGACCAGGTAGCTGACGCGCCGCACCGGGCTGAACGAAGCGTCCATCAGGATGCGGCCGATGCCGGTGCTTTCCTTGGCGCTCGGGCGCACGTTGGCGGGCACGTAGCCGCGGCCGGTCTCAACGCGGATCTGCATGTCGAGCTTGCCGCCCGGCGCGACGTGGGCGATCACGTGGTCGGGATTGATGATCTCGACATCGTGGGTCGTTTCGATGTCGCGCGCGGTCACGACGCACTCGCCGGTCTTGGAAAGCTGGAGCGTAGCTTCGGTGCGGTTATGCATCTTCAGCACGACGCCCTTCATGTTGAGCAGGATGTCGACGACGTCCTCGCGTACGCCTTCAAGCGTCGAGTACTCGTGCAGAACGCCGGCGATCGACACTTCGGTCGGGGCCGCACCGGGCATCGACGACAGCAGGATGCGACGCAGCGCATTGCCGAGCGTGTGGCCGTAGCCACGCTCGAACGGCTCCATCACAACGCGAGCGTGCACGGGGGAAAGGGTCTGAACATCGATGATCCGCGGTTTCAGAAGCGCGTTGCTTTGCATCTGGATTCCTTCAAGACGGTGGCACCGGGAAAACAATTCCCGGCGTCGGACTAGGGGTTAGCGCGAATACAGTTCAACCACCAAACCTTCATTCAGCGACGATGGCAACTCCTCACGCGCCGGGAAGGCCTTGAACACGCCGCGGCCTTCCTTGACGTTGACTTCCAGCCACTCGGGGAAACCACGCGAGTCGGCGGCTTCCAGCGCCGCCTTGGTACGCAGCTGGCCGCGAGCCGAATCGGTCAGTTGCACCACGTCGCCCGGCCGCACGCCGTACGAGGGGATGCTCACGCGCTTGCCGTTGACCAGCACGCCGTTGTGCCGGACCAGCTGCCGGGCTTCCGCGCGCGACGCGCCAAAGCCCATGCGAAACGCGATCGAGTCGAGGCGCGATTCGAGCAATTGCAACAGGTTCTCACCCGTCTGACCCTTCTTGCGCTCGGCTTCGGCGAAAGTCTTGCGGAACTGCCGCTCCAGCACGCCGTAGATGCGGCGGATCTTCTGCTTTTCGCGCAGCTGCTGGCCATAGCCGGACAGGCGCTGGCCGGACTTCTGACCATGCTGGCCGGGAGCATACGAACGGCGCTCGATGGAACACTTATCGGTAAAGCACTTCTCGCCCTTGAGGAAGAGTTTGTCTCCCTCACGGCGGCATTGGCGGCATTTGGCGTCGAGATTGCGGGCCACTGTCGGACTCCTTTGACTGCTTAGATGCGACGGCGCTTGGGCGGCCGGCAACCGTTGTGGGGCACCGGCGTGATGTCGGTGATGCTCGTGATCTTCATGCCGAGTGCATTGAGGGCGCGCACGGCCGACTCACGACCGGGGCCGGGCCCCTTGATGCGCACTTCGAGATTCTTGACGCCGCATTCCTGCGCAGCCTTGCCCGCCGCTTCGGCAGCGACCTGGGCCGCGAACGGCGTGGACTTCCGGGAACCCTTGAAGCCGGCTCCACCGGACGTCGCCCACGACAGGGCATTGCCTTGGCGGTCGGTGATCGTGATGATCGTGTTGTTGAAAGACGCATGCACGTGGGCGATGCCCTCGGCGACGTTCTTCTTGACCTTCTTGCGAACCTTGGTCTGGGTCTTGGTGGCCATGTCGGTTTCCTATTACTTCTTGGCGGCGGCGATTGCCTTGCGCGGGCCCTTGCGGGTGCGTGCGTTGGTGCGGGTACGCTGCCCGCGAACCGGCAGGCCGCGACGGTGGCGCACGCCACGGTAGCAGCCGAGGTCCATCAGGCGCTTGATGCTCATGGTGACCTCGCGACGCAGGTCGCCTTCGACACTGAACTTGCCAACCTCTTCGCGCAATCGATCCATCTCGGCGTCGGTCAGATCCTTGATCTTCGCTGCACGCTTGACGCCGGCTGCGTCGCAGATCTTCTGCGCGCGTGCGCGGCCGATGCCGTAGATCGCGGTCAGCGCAATCTCGGTGTGCTGGTGGTTCGGAATATTGACGCCTGCAATACGGGCCATGTGCTTACCTATCTATCCCTGAATCCAAGAAATGCCGGTCAACGGGAAACCGGCAATTATATTCATGCCTTGCTTCTCGATCAACCTTGGCGCTGCTTGTGCCGGGGGTCGGCGCAGATGACACGCACGACGCCCTTGCGACGGATGATCTTGCATTTGCGACACATACGCTTTATCGAAGCGGTGACTTTCATGATGTTTCTCCGAATACTCTTCTTCTGCTACTTGGCGCGGAACACAATCCGGCCTTTGGTCAAATCGTAGGGCGTCAGCTGCACGGTAACCTTGTCGCCGGGCAGGATGCGGATGTAGTGCATCCTCATCTTGCCCGAAATGTGGCCAAGGACCACATGGCCGTTTTCAAGCTTCACCCTGAACGTCGCGTTGGGCAGGTTCTCCTCAACCTCCCCTTGCATCTCGATAACGTCTTCCTTTGTCATGCGCTCAACGGAGCGGAAAACCCGCTCCCTTGAAGTTCGCCTTCTTCAACAGGCTCTCGTATTGGTGGGACATCACGTAGGCCTGCACTTGCGACATGAAGTCCATGGTTACGACAACGATAATCAGCAAGCTGGTGCCGCCGAAGTAGAACGGCACGTTCCATTTCAGGATCAGGAATTCCGGCAACAGACAGACGAGCGTCACATAAATGGCGCCAATCAGCGTCAGACGCATCAGAATCTTGTCGATGTATCGGCTGGTCTGCTCGCCAGGGCGAATGCCAGGAACGAACGCACCGCTCTTTTTCAGGTTGTCGGCCGTCTCCTTGGAGTTGAAGACCAGCGCGGTATAGAAGAAACAGAAGAAGACGATCGCGGCGGCGTAGAGCATCACATAGATGGGCTGACCGGGCGATAGCGTGGCCGCGATGTCCTTCAACCAAGTCATGCCTTCCGAGGCCCCGAACCAACCCGCGGCCGTAGCCGGGAACAGGATGATCGAGGACGCGAAGATCGGCGGAATGACGCCGGACATGTTGAGCTTCAAAGGCAGATGCGAGCTCTGGCCACCGTAGATCTTGTTGCCAACCTGGCGCTTGGCATAGTTGACTAGAATCTTGCGCTGTCCACGTTCGACGAAGACGACGAAACCCGTGACCAGGACCACCAGGGCGCAGATGAACAGCGCGGTAACGGGATGCATAGCGCCGGTCCGAACCAGTTCGAACAAGCCGCCCAAGGCGTTGGGCAGCCCCGCCGCGATACCGGCGAAGATGATGATCGAGATGCCGTTGCCCAGGCCGCGCTCCGTAATCTGCTCGCCAAGCCACATCAGGAACATGGTGCCTGTTACCAAGGTCATGACTGTCGTGAGCCGGAACATCATGCCGGGATCAAGTACGAGACCGGCTTGCGACTCAAGCGCGATGGCAATGCCGAAGCCCTGAAAGAGGGCCAGTCCGACCGTGCCATAGCGTGTGTATTGCGTGATCTTACGCCGCCCGGCCTCGCCTTCCTTCTTCAGTTGCTCGAGCGAAGGTACCGCGATCGTCATCAATTGCATGATGATCGACGACGAGATGTACGGCATGATCCCGAGCGCGAAGATCGTGAAGCGCGACAGCGCACCGCCCGAAAACAGGTTGAAGATGCCCAGGATGCCGCCTTGTTGTCCCTGGAACAACTCGGCCAGTCTGTGCGGGTCGATACCCGGAACGGGAATGTGCGCGCCAACGCGGTACACCAGCAGCGCGCCCAGCAGGAACCACAGCCGGCGCCAGAGGTCGCCGAACTTGCCGGTCTTGCCCAGAGTATTCGCCGCTGGAGTAGCCAAAGTCGTTCCCGCTCTTGTTCTCGTCAGGCCGCCGCGATTTCGGCAACTGAGCCGCCAACCGCCTCGATGGCAGCCTTGGCTCCCTTGGTCGCGCCGACACCCTTCAGGTTCACCTTCTTGGTCAGCTTTCCGGACAGGATGACTTTGGCCGACAACGCCGCGACCGGCACGACGCCGGCCTGCTTCAGCGTCAGGAGATCCACGTCGCCAACCGGCAGCTTCTCGAGGTCGGAAAGCCTGACTTCGACATTGCGGTCGCCAGTCAGCGAGACGAAGCCACGCTTGGGCAGCCGCCGCTGGAGCGGCATCTGGCCGCCTTCAAAACCGACCTTGTGAAATCCGCCCGCGCGGGACTTCTGGCCCTTGTGGCCACGGCCGGCAGTCTTGCCCAAGCCGCTGCCGATGCCACGTCCGACACGCTTCTTCGCATGCTTGGACCCGGCGCCCGGCTTCAGATTATTGAGTTCCATTGATCAGCCCTCGCACTTCACCAAGTAGGCAACTTTCTTGATCATGCCGCGCACCGCGGGCGTATCCACCAGTTCGGCACTGCTGTTCAGCCTGCCCAAACCGAGCCCGCGCACTGTGTCCCGATGGTCCCGCTTGGTTCCGATGACGCTCTTGACAAGAGTCACCTTGATCTTCTTCTGGTCAGCCATGACTTACTCCAGGATGTCCTGAACGCTCTTGCCGCGCTTTGCAGCGATTTCGGACGGGGTGCTCATCGCAAACAGCCCATTCAGCGTGGCGCGAACCACGTTGTACGGATTGGTCGAGCCGATCGTCTTGGCGACGATGTCGGTAACACCCATCACCTCGAAGACCGCGCGCATCGGGCCGCCGGCAATCACGCCGGTACCGATAGGGGCAGGCGACATCAGGACCGTGGTCGCGCCATGCTTGCCGGTCACGGAATGGTGCAGCGTGCCCTTATTCAGCTTGACCTTCGTCATCTTGCGGCGCGCCTCTTCCATGGCTTTCTGAACGGCCACCGGCACTTCCCGGGACTTGCCCTTGCCCATGCCGATCGTGCCGTCGCCGTCGCCGACGACCGTCAGGGCGGCGAAACCGAGGATCCGGCCTCCCTTGACAACCTTCGTGACGCGATTGATGGAGACCATCTTCTCGCGCAAGCCGTCATCGCGCTCTTCGTTGGTCTGCTGCTGCTTCTTGCCTTGCGGTTTCGCCATGTTCGTCTCGCTCTGTTGCCCGCTTAGAACTTGAGGCCGCCTTCACGGGCAGCCTCGGCCAGCGCCTTGACGCGGCCGTGATACCTGAACCCCGAACGGTCGAAGGACACCTCGACGATGCCCTTCGCCTTTGCTCGTTCGGCAATCAGCTTGCCCACTGCCTTCGCCGCCTCGACGTTGCCGCCATTGGGGCTTTGGGAACGAACACCCGATTCGGCCGTAGACGCCGTAGCCAGCACTTGCGTACCGCAGCCGGAGAATACCTGCGCGTAAATGTGGCAATTCGAACGATGCACAGCCAGCCGCATCGTCTTGAGCTCCGCAATCTTGGCGCGGGTTTTGCGCGCCCTGCGCAAACGAGCTTCCTTCTTATCCATGATCACGCACCCTTACTTCTTCTTGGTTTCCTTGATGACGACCACCTCGTTGGCATAGCGCACGCCCTTGCCCTTGTATGGCTCGGGAGAACGGTACGCGCGAACTTCGGCGGCCACCTGGCCGACCAACTGCTTGTCGATGCCCTTGATGACAATTTCTGTCTGCGTCGGCGTTTCGACCTTGATGCCGGTCGGCATGTCATGCACGATCGGATGCGAAAAGCCTAGGCTCAAGTTGAGCTTCGCGCCCTGTGCCTGCGCCTTGTAGCCGACTCCAACCAAGGTCAACTTCTTCTCGAAGCCCTTGGTGACGCCGTTGACCATATTGGCTACCAACGCGCGCATCGTCCCGGACATGGCACCGGCCTCGGACTCTTCTCCGGCCCGCACGCGCAGCTTGTCGCCGTCCTTTTCGATACTGACAGCCGGCAGAAGCGGCTGTTTCAATGTACCCAGAGGCCCCTTGACACTGATTTCCGAGGCGTCCAGGGTAACCTCGACGCCCTTCGGAATCTCTACTGGATATTTGGCGATTCGAGACATCGTTCCTCTCCTTACGCCACGATGCAAAGTACTTCGCCGCCAGTGTTGGCAGCCCTGGCGCGGCGATCGGTCATGACACCCGCCGGGGTGGACACGATCGCGATGCCGAGTCCGTTCATAACCTTGGGCAGATCATTCTTGCCGCGATAAACGCGCAGGCCCGGCCTCGAAACCCGCTCAATACGCTCGATGACCGGGCGCCCAGCGTAGTACTTGAGCGCGATATCGAGTTCGTTCTTGCCGGCGCTGTCGCGAACGGAAAAGTCGTCGATGTAGCCTTCGTCCTTCAACACCTTGGCGATGGCTACCTTCAGCTTGGAGGACGGCATGCTGACGGCCACTTTTTCAGCCATTTGCGCATTTCGGATGCGCGTCAACATGTCGGCGATCGGGTCGGTCATGCTCATTCGGCGATCTCCTTACCAACTGGCCTTGGTCATGCCCGGCACCTCGCCGCGCATGGCAATCTCGCGCAGCTTGTTCCGGCACAGCCCGAATTTGCGAAACACGCCCCGCGGGCGGCCGGTCAGCGCGCAGCGATTGCGTTGCCGCGACGGCGAGGCGTTGCGCGGGAGTTGCTGGAGCTTCAGGCGCGCAGCCATCTGGTCTTCTTCGGACGCCTTGGAATCGTTGATGACGGCGAAAAGCTCGGCACGCTTGGCGGCATATTTGGCCACCACCTTGGCGCGCTTGGCTTCGCGGTTCTTCAATGCAAGTTTCGCCATGTTTCCCTCAGTTCTTGAAGGGGAATTTGAATGCAGCAAGAAGCGCCTTTGCTTCCGCGTCGGTCTTCGCCGTCGTGGTAATGCTGATATTCATGCCACGCAGCGCATCGATCTTGTCGTACTCGATCTCGGGGAAGATGATCTGCTCCTTGACCCCAACGTTATAGTTTCCGCGGCCATCGAACCCCTTGCCGCCGATGCCGCGAAAGTCGCGGATGCGCGGCATGGCAATGGTGACAAGGCGATCAAGAAACTCGAACATACGAGTCCCGCGCAATGTCACCATGCAACCGATCGGATAACCCTCACGGATCTTGAAGCCGGCGATGGCCTTTCTGGCCTTCGTGATAACGGGCTTCTGGCCGGCAATCTTGGTCATGTCGCCAACCGCATTGTCGAGAATCTTCTTGTCGCCAACGGCTTCGCCGACGCCCATGTTTAGAGTGACCTTGGTGATGCGCGGCACCTCCATGATCGACTTGTAGCCGAACTTGTCCCGCAACTGCGGCACCACGGACTGTTTGTAATACTCCTGCAAGCGCGCCATGATTGATCCTTACGCGTCCACCACTTCGCCGTTCGACTTGAACACCCGTACTTTGCGGCCGTCGTCGAGAGTCTTGAACCCGACGCGGTCAGCTTTCTGGGTGCCCGGATTGAACAGCGCAACATTGGAAACCTGGATGGGCATCTCTTTTTCCACGATGCCCCCTGGCTGCCCCTTCATCGGATTGGGCTTGGTGTGCTTCTTTACCCGATTCACGCCCTCGACCAGCAGTTGTTCGCTGCTGACGCGGCCGAGAACCGTGCCACGCTTGCCCTTGTCCTTGCCGGCGATGACGACGACGGCATCGCCCTTGCGAATCTTGTTCATGGCCGAATCCTCTAGAGAACCTCGGGCGCCAGCGACACGATCTTCATGAACCGCTCCGTGCGCAGTTCGCGCGTGACCGGCCCGAAGATGCGCGTACCAATCGGCTCCAGCTTGTTGTTGAGCAGGACGGCGGCGTTACCGTCGAACCTGACGAGCGAGCCATCGGGACGCCGAACGCCTTTGGCCGTCCGAACCACGACGGCGCTATAGATCTCACCCTTCTTGACTCGGCCGCGTGGCGCAGCATCCTTGATGCTGACCTTGATGACGTCGCCAATGCCGGCATAGCGACGCTTCGAGCCGCCCAACACCTTGATGCACATGACAGCGCGCGCGCCGGTGTTGTCGGCGACATCGAGCATTGACTGCATTTGGATCATTACAATCTCTCCAACTTAATCCGCTTCACTGAAGGAGTGCGGTCAGTCTTGGAACCCGTCCGGGTCGGAACGCTGGCCCGATCACAACCTGACCAGCAAAGACAGATAAATATACGCCATCCCGGCACCCATGTCAACGACAAGGGCCTACTCAGATGGCGCGGGACTTCTCCAGGACGCTCGTCACCCGCCACGCCTTCGTCTTTGAAACCGGTGCGCACTCTTCAATCTGCACGAGATCGCCGGTGGCGGTGTCCACGCCGTCAACATGCGCGTGATACTTCTTGGAGCGGATCATCACTTTGCCGATCACCGGATGCTTGACTCGCCGTTCCACCAACACGGTGACCGTCTTGGCCATCTTGTCGCTCACGACGCGCCCTTGCAGGGTCCGGCGGGGCTTCTGTTCAGTAGCTTGGATCATTTTGCGGCCGCCTTCTCGCGCTGAATGGTCTTGACGCGCGCAATTTCTTTGCGCACCTTGCCAAGTTGGCTCGTATTGGTGAGCTGCTGCGTTGCCAACTGCATGCGCAGCGAGAACTGCGCCTTGCGCAGTTCGAGCAGTTCTTTCGCCAATTCGGCGTCACCCTTCGTCCTAAGTTCACTCGTCTTCATGTCTTACCCCAAGTGTCGCGTGACGAAGGCCGTTTCCAAAGGCAATTTGGCGGCCGCCAGCCGGAATGCTTCGCGCGCCAGCGCCTCGTCAACGCCGTCCATCTCATACAGAACCTTGCCTGGCTGAATCTCGGCGACCCAGTACTCCGGCGAGCCCTTGCCATTGCCCATCCGAACTTCGGCCGGCTTCTTCGAGATCGGCTTGTCCGGGAATATCCGAATCCAGATTCGACCGCCGCGCTTGATGTGCCTAGTCATCGCGCGCCGCGCCGCCTCAATCTGGCGCGCCGTCAAACGACCACGTCCAATGGCCTTAAGGCCATATTCGCCAAAGCTCACCTTTGCGCCGCGCGTGGCGATGCCGGTATTGCGGCCCTTTTGTTCCTTGCGGTACTTTCTGCGTGCTGGTTGCAGCATGTTTCCTTACTCCTGACCGTCCGCCTTGGCGACCGTCTTGCGCACGCGCTTAACGGCGGGCTTGGCGGGCTCGGCTGTCGTTGCCTCTGGCTTGCTGCCTTCGGGCTTGGCGCCCTCGGCACTCGCGGCCGCAGGTTTGCGGGCAGCCGTCGAACGCTTGGCCGCCGGCTTGCCGCTTCCTCCTTCACTTTCGCGCTGTACGGCGGCCGGTCTGCGGGGACGGCGCACCGGCTCCTCGGTAGGCACCTCGGGTGCAACAGCGGGCTGTTCGTTCTTGGCCATAATCTCGCCTTTGAACACCCAGACCTTGATGCCGATCACACCGTAGGTCGTCTTCGCCTCGGACGTCCCATAGTCGATTTCCGCCCGCAGCGTATGCAACGGAACACGGCCTTCGCGATACCACTCCCTGCGGGCGATCTCGGCGCCATTCAGGCGCCCCGAACTCATGATCTTGATGCCCTGAGCCCCAAGACGCATCGCATTCTGCATGGCGCGCTTCATGGCACGGCGAAACATGATGCGCTTTTCCAACTGCTGGGCGATCGAATCGGCAATCAGTTGCGCATCGGTTTCCGGCTTGCGTATTTCCTCAATGTTCACGTGCACCGGCACGCCCATGCGCCGCTGCAGGTCAGTCTTGAGATTCTCGATATCCTCGCCCTTCTTGCCGATGACGACACCAGGCCGAGCCGAGAAGACCGTCACCCGGGCATTCTTCGCAGGACGCTCGATAACCACGCGTCCAACAGAAGCGTGCGCAAGTTTCTTCTTAAGATAATCGCGAACCTCGATGTCCTCCTTGAGCATCTTGGGGAAGGACTTGGTCGTTGCATACCAACGTGACGCCCAGTCGCGCGTCACGGAAAGCCTGAAGCCAGTCGGATGAATCTTCTGTCCCATGAATGCTCCTTAGTCCCCGACAGTCACGTAAACGTGACAGGTCGGCTTGACAATGCGATTGCCCCGGCCCTTGGCGCGCGCCGTAAAGCGCTTGAGCACCATGCCCATTTCGACATAAATGGTCTTGACCTTCAAGGTGTCGATGTCGGCACCGTCGTTGTGCTCAGCGTTGGCTATGGCGGACTCGAGCACCTTCTTGATGATCTCTGCGCCCTTCTTCGGGCTGAAGGTCAGGATATTCAGCGCTTGATCGACAGGCTTGCCGCGAACGAGATCAGCGACCAACCGGCCCTTTTGCGCCGACAGCCGCACGCCGCGGAGGATAGCGTTGGTTTCCATGGTCATTCCTTACTTCTTGACCGCGGCCTTTTTGCCGGCCGTGTGCCCCTTGAAGGTGCGTGTGTGAGCAAACTCGCCCAGCTTGTGACCAACCATGTTCTCGGAAACGTAGACCGGGATGTGTTGTTTGCCATTGTGGACGGCGATGGTCAGGCCGACAAAATCCGGCAGGACGGTGGATCTGCGCGACCACGTCTTGATGGGTCGCTTATCGTTGGATGCGCGCGCGGTGTCGACCTTCTTGACCAGATGATCGTCGACGAACGGTCCCTTCTTGATGGAACGTGCCATAGTTGCCCCTTATCGCTTGTGGCGGCGCTGGACAATCATGCTGTCCGTGCGCTTGTTGCTGCGGGTACGGTAACCCTTGGTCGGCTGCCCCCAGGGGCTAACCGGCACTCGGCCTTCGCCAGTGCGCCCTTCGCCGCCGCCGTGCGGGTGGTCGATCGGGTTCATGGCAACGCCGCGAACAGTCGGGCGAATTCCGCGCCAGCGCTGCGCGCCGGCCTTGCCGATCTTGCGCAGGTTATTCTCTTCGTTGCCCACTTCACCGATCGTGGCGCGGCACTCGACATGAATGCGTCGAATTTCGCCGGAGCGCAGGCGAACCTGCGCGTAACTTCCCTCGCGCGCAAGCAACTGCACCGAGGTTCCCGCCGAACGGGCCAACTGTGCACCCTTGCCGGGCTGCAACTCGATGCAATGGATCGTCGTACCGACGGGGATGTTGCGAATCGGCAGAGCATTGCCGGACTTGATTGGCGCTTCCGCCCCGGAAACCACTTCCTGCCCCACGCTCATGCCCTTGGCTGCGATTATGTAGCGACGCTCGCCGTCCGAGTACAGCAACAAGGCAATGTTTGCGGAGCGGTTTGGGTCATATTCAAGCCTTTCGACGCGGGCAACCACTCCATCCTTGTCACGGCGAAAATCGATGACCCGGTAGTGTTGCTTGTGACCGCCACCTTGATGCCGTGTCGTGATGTGACCATGGTTGTTGCGTCCCGCCTTGCTGGTCTTCTTCTCAATCAGCGCGTCGACAGGCCGGCCCTTGTGCAACCCTGGCGTCACCACTTTGACGACAGCACGACGGCCGGCGGAGGTGGGTTTGACTTTGACGAGTGCCATTTACGCGGCCCCCCCTTCGGCGAAATTGATTTCCTGCCCCGGCTTCAGGCAAACAAAAGCCTTCCTCAGGTTTCCGCGTTGCCCCATCGTGCGACCGAAACGCTTGCTCTTGCCCTTGAGGTTCGCGACTTGCACGGACTCGACCTGAACCTTGAATAGCAGTTCCACGGCGGCCCGGATTTCAGGTTTTGTGGCATCCGGGGCCACGATGAAAATGACCTGTTCGTTCTTGTCGGCGACGTACGTCGCCTTTTCCGAAATCTGCGGCGCCAGCAACACCTGCATCAGCCGTTCTTCATTGAACTTGGTGCTCATGCCAGCATCTCCTCCATCTTGGCAACGGCCGCCTTGGTCATGAGAACCTTGGGAAAGCGTACCAGCGATACCGGATCGGCCTGGTGGGCTTCCAGTACCAGGACATTGGGCAGGTTGCGCGACGCCAATGCCAGATTGTCGTCAAGGTTGTCTGTGATGACGAGCACCGAATCCAGCCCAAGCCCCTTCAGCTTCTGCGCAACAAGTTTGGTCTTCGGGGCCTCGACAGCGAAACTCTCTATCACCGCCAGACGATCCTCTCGTGCGAGCTGAGAGAGTATCGCCGCAACACCTGCGCGATACATCTTGCGGTTGATTTTCTGGGCGAAATTCTCGTCAGGCTTGTTGGGGAAGATACGGCCACCGCCTCGCCACAACGGCGAAGAGGTCATACCAGCACGGGCTCGGCCCGTGCCTTTTTGCCGGAACGGCTTCTTCGTACTGTGATTCACTTCGGCACGGGTCATCTGGGCCCGGTTGCCGGCGCGACTATTTGCCTGATACGCAACCACCACCTGGTGCACCAAGGCCTCGTTGAAGTCGCGTCCAAACAGGGTGTCGGATGCGGAAACCGTCGACGCTGGCTGACCCTGGTCATTGATCAATTTCAGTTCCATGGTCTCCTCACTTACCCGTCGGCTTCACAGCCTTGATTGCCGGACGGACGATGACGTCGCCGCCCTTGGCGCCCGGAACCGCGCCCTTCACCAGGAGCAACTGACGCGTCTCATCGACGCGAACCACCTCAAGATTCAACATCGTGCTCGCAGCGTCGCCCAAGTGTCCCGACATGCGCTTGCCCGGGAACACGCGGCCAGGATCCTGCGCCATGCCGATGGATCCAGGCGAATTGTGCGAAACCGAGTTTCCGTGCGATGCTCGATTGGAAGAGAAATGATGTCGCTTGATCGCTCCCGCATAACCCTTGCCGATCGACGTCCCTGACACATCGACCATCTGCCCGACACTAAAGATCGTGACAGCAATGACGTCGCCCGGCTTGAAGTTCGCCAGATCCTTGTGGTCGACCGCAAATTCGTTGAGGGTGTGACCGGCTTCAACGCCGGCCTTGGCAAGGTGCCCAGCCAGAGGCTTACTGACTCTGCTGGAACGGCGCTTGCCGTACGTCACCTGAATGGCGGCATAGCCGTCGTTCTCAGGCGTCTTGATTTGAGTGACGCGATTGTTCGACACATCCAGCACTGTGACCGGAACGGTCGAACCGTCCTCGGCAAACACGCGCGTCATGCCGACCTTGCGTCCAACAAGGCCCAGACTCATATTCTTCTCCTAACCCCGGCTGCGATTGGCCGGGACCCAAGTGGTACTGCAAACTCATCAGCCCCCAAACGGGGCCAACTACGACAACTGCTTATTGCAATTTGATTTCCACATCCACGCCGGCCGGCAAATCCAGCTTCATCAGTGCGTCAACCGTCTTGTCGGTCGGATCAATGATGTCCATTAAGCGGAGATGGGTGCGAATCTCGAACTGGTCGCGAGACGTCTTGTTCACATGCGGCGAACGCAGCACGTTGAAGCGTTCGATGCGGGTCGGCAGGGGTACCGGGCCACGTACGACAGCGCCGGTTCGCTTGGCCGTATCCACAATCTCAAGGGCTGACTGATCGATCAGCTTGTAGTCAAATGCCTTGAGGCGGATGCGAATCTTCTGGTTCTGCATGACTATCCCTTAAAGAGCAGTGCGCGCGAGGCGCAAAACGCGGCATCTTACCGCCCATCCGCCAATGATGCAAGCGCGCCGTTTACTCGATGACTTTAGCGACGACGCCGGCGCCGACGGTGCGGCCGCCTTCGCGAATGGCGAAGCGCAGGCCTTCCTCCATGGCGATCGGCGCAATCAGCTTCACCGTCATCTGCACGTTGTCTCCCGGCATGACCATCTCGGTGCCCGCCGGCAACTCGATCGAGCCCGTGACGTCCGTCGTCCGGAAGTAGAACTGCGGCCGGTAGCCGTTGAAGAACGGGGTGTGGCGGCCACCTTCGTCCTTGGACAGGACATACACTTCAGCCGTGAAGTGGGTGTGCGGGGTGATGGAACCCGGCTTGGCCAGCACCTGGCCCCGCTCGACTTCTTCCCGCTTGGTGCCGCGCAGCAGGACGCCCACGTTGTCGCCGGCCTGACCCTGGTCCAGGAGCTTCCTGAACATTTCAACGCCGGTGCAGATGGTCTTCTGGGTCGGACGGATGCCGACGATTTCGATTTCCTCGCCAACCTTGACGACGCCACGCTCAACCCGACCGGTGACGACGGTGCCGCGCCCGGAGATGGAGAAGACGTCTTCGATCGGCATCAGGAACGGCTTGTCGATGGCGCGCTCGGGGGTGGGAATGTAGCTGTCCAGGGCTTCGGCCAGCTTCATGATCGAGCCTTCGCCCAACTCGCCCTTGTCGCCTTCCATGGCCTTGAGGGCCGAGCCTTTGACGATGGGAATGTCGTCGCCCGGGAATTCGTACTTGGACAGGAGTTCGCGCACTTCCATTTCGACGAGCTCGAGCAGTTCGGCGTCGTCCACCATGTCGCACTTGTTCATGTAGACGATGATGTAGGGCACGCCCACCTGGCGGGCGAGCAGGATGTGCTCACGAGTCTGCGGCATGGGGCCGTCGGCAGCACTCACGACCAGGATGGCGCCGTCCATCTGGGCAGCACCGGTAATCATGTTCTTGACGTAGTCGGCGTGGCCCGGGCAGTCGACGTGGGCATAGTGGCGGTTCGCCGTCTCGTATTCAACGTGCGCGGTGTTGATGGTGATGCCCCGCGCTTTCTCTTCCGGCGCCGCATCAATCTGGTCGTAGGCTTTCGCCTCACCACCAAACTTCGCCGACAGCACCGTCGTGATCGCCGCCGTCAATGTCGTCTTGCCATGATCCACGTGCCCAATCGTCCCAACGTTCACGTGCGGCTTCGTACGCTCAAACTTGCCTTTTGCCATTTCGATCCCCTAAAGAACGATTACTTCTTGTTGATGACTGCCTCGGCGACGTTCTTGGGCGCCTCGGTGTAGTGCTTGAATTCCATGCTATACGTCGCGCGGCCCTGCGACAATGAGCGCAACTGAGTCGAGTACCCAAACATTTCAGCCAAAGGTACCTCGGCCTTGATCAGCTTAATGCCGCCAACCTGATCTTCCATTCCATGCACAATGCCGCGACGGCCGGATAGATCCCCCATGACGTTGCCCATGTAGTCTTCGGGCGTCTCTACCTCGACTGCCATCATGGGCTCTAGCAGCACCGGGCTAGACTTGCGCATGGCATCCTTAAAGGCCATTGAGCCCGCCATCTTAAAGGCGTTCTCATTGGAGTCCACCTCGTGATAGGAGCCGTCGAACAGCGTGACTTTGACGTCGACCACGGGGAAGCCGGCCAGAACACCATTGGACAAAGTGTCCTCGACACCCTTGTTGACCGCTGGAATGTACTCGCGCGGCACCGAGCCACCCTTGATGGCATCTACGAATTCGTAACCTTTGCCGACTTCGTTAGGTTCCAGCCTGATCCAGACGTGACCGTACTGGCCACGGCCGCCGGACTGCTTGACGAACTTGCCTTCCTGTTCGGCGGACTTGCGAATGGTTTCGCGATAAGCTACCTGCGGCGCACCGACGTTAGCTTCGACGCCGAATTCGCGTTTCATACGGTCGACGATAATCTCCAGATGCAGTTCGCCCATGCCGGAGATAATTGTCTGACCGGACTCCTCGTCACTACGAACGCGGAATGATGGGTCTTCCTGAGCCAGACGGCCGAGGGCAACACCCATCTTCTCCTGGTCACTCTTTGTCTTGGGCTCGACCGCCACATGAATCACCGGCTCGGGGAATTCCATGCGCTCGAGGATGATCGGCTTGTCGACACTAGATAGCGTGTCGCCGGTAATAGCCTCCTTGAGGCCAACTGCGGCAGCGATATCGCCAGCGAAAACCTCCTTGATTTCCTCTCGCTGATTCGCATGCATCTGCAGAATCCGGCCGATGCGTTCCTTGCGCTGCTTGACGGGATTGTAGATAGTGTCACCCGACTTCATTGCACCGGAATAGACACGGAAGAAGGTCAACTGACCGACATAGGGATCAGTCATGATCTTGAACGCTAGGCTGGCGAAAGGCTGGTCGTCGGCGGGCTTACGTTCGCCTTCAGTACCGTCCTCAAGTTCGCCCTTGACTGGCGGAATGTCGAGCGGCGAAGGCATCAGTTCGATGACCGCGTCCAACATGGCCTGAACACCCTTGTTCTTGAAAGCGGAGCCGCACAGCATGGGCACTATTTCGCTGGCGATCGTGCGCTGACGCAGGGCCTTCTTGATTTCCTCCTCGGAAAGATCACCCTCCTCGAGGTACTTGTTCATCAGTTCCTCGGAAGCCTCGGCAGCGGCTTCGAGCATCTTCTCGCGCCATTCCTTTGCCATGGTGGCCAATTCGGCCGGGATGTCCATGTATTCGAACTTGGTACCCTGGCTTTCCTCGTCCCACAGAATGGCCTTCATCTTGACCAGGTCGACCACACCCTTGAAGTTTTCCTCGGAACCGATTGGGATCTGGATTGGGATCGGATTTGCCTTGAGGCGCTCGCGCATTTGGTCATGCACGCGGAAGAAATTGGCACCGGTGCGGTCCATCTTGTTCACGAACGCGAGGCGAGGCACGCCATACTTGTTCGCTTGGCGCCAGACAGTCTCCGACTGCGGTTGCACGCCGCCAACTGCGCAATAAACCATGCATGCACCGTCGAGGACACGCATCGATCGCTCGACTTCGATCGTGAAATCGACGTGACCCGGAGTGTCGATGATGTTGACCCGGTGCTCGGGGAAGTTCATCCCCATTCCCTTCCAGAAACAGGTCGTGGCAGCGGACGTGATCGTGATCCCACGCTCTTGTTCCTGCTCCATCCAGTCCATGGTTGCCGCGCCGTCGTGCACCTCGCCAATCTTATGATTGACGCCCGTGTAGAACAGGATGCGCTCGGTCGTCGTGGTCTTGCCGGCATCGATGTGCGCGGATATGCCAATGTTCCGGTAGCGATCAATTGGGGTCTTGCGAGCCACTTTGGATACCTGTCTTTCTACTAAGTCAAACCGCCTTGGCTTTCACTCTCGTGAAATCGCCAGGGCGGCAACAAGAAACCCTTGGGATGCGCAAACAACGCGCATCGCCTTGGTCAGAACCGGAAGTGCGAGAACGCCTTGTTGGCCTCCGCCATGCGGTGAACTTCGTCGCGGCGCTTCATGGCAGCCCCCCTGCCCTCGGATGCCTCGAGCAGTTCGTTGGCAAGCCGCTGCCCCATGGACTTCTCGCTGCGCTTTCGCGCCGCCTCGCGCAACCAGCGCATCGACAGCGCCATGCGTCGCGCGGGGCGCACTTCCACTGGTACCTGGTAGTTCGCACCACCGACCCGACGGCTCTTTACTTCGACAATCGGCTTGACGTTATTTACGGCCTGCGAAAAGACTTCGAGGGGATTCTTGCCACTCTTGGCCTTGATTTGATCGAAGGCGCCGTAGATGATGCGTTCGGCAACAGACTTCTTGCCGCTGGTCATCAGGACATTGACAAATTTGGAGACATCTACGCTGCCGAACTTCGGATCCGGCAGGATGTCACGCTTGGGAACTTCACGACGACGGGGCATGATGACCTCGGAACAATTGTGTTACGCCTGCTTGGGGCGCTTCGAGCCGTACTTCGATCGGGCCTGCTTACGATCCTTGACGCCCTGGGTATCCAGACTGCCGCGCACTATGTGGTAGCGCACACCGGGTAGATCCTTGACACGACCGCCGCGGATCAGGACCACCGAGTGCTCCTGCAGGTTGTGACCCTCTCCACCGATATACGAGATGACCTCGAATCCGTTTGTCAAACGAACCTTCGCGACCTTTCGCAGCGCGGAGTTCGGCTTCTTTGGCGTCGTTGTGTAAACGCGGGTGCACACGCCCCGCTTGGCGGGACTGCCGCCGAGCGCAGGCACCTTGCTCTTGCTTACGGGCGCCTGGCGCCCTTTGCGCACCAGTTGGTTAATCGTTGGCATGTCAAATTCCCAGAATACGCGAGCTTGCGACCCCTCGCGGGTTGCAAAGAGGCCGAATTATATTTGCCGACCAAAGCACCGTCAACCGGCCGGTACCCCTTCGGCGGTCGAGTCTTGTACCGGCAAGTCGAACACGCCCGTGGCAGCCGCGTCCTGTCCGACCGATTGCAGGCGACGGGTGCGGTGATATGCCAGGCCCGTGCCGGCCGGGATCAAGCGACCGACAATGACGTTCTCCTTCAGGCCACGCAGTTCGTCTCTCTTGCCCATGATGGCCGCCTCGGTCAGAACCCGTGTCGTTTCCTGGAACGAAGCTGCCGAGATGAAGGAATCGGTCGACAGACTCGCCTTGGTAATGCCGAGCAGAACGTTTTCAAACTCGGCGGTCCGCTTGCCCTCCCCCTTCAGGCGATCGTTTTCATCTAGCAATTCAGACCGTTCAACCTGTTCCTCGCGGATGAATTTCGAATCGCCCGGGTCCGTAACGACGACGCGTCGGAGCATCTGGCGAACAATCACTTCGATGTGCTTGTCGTTGATCTTCACGCCTTGTAGCCGGTACACATCCTGCACCTCGTCGATGATGTAGCGTGCGAGTTCCTCGATGCCCTTCAGTCGAAGGATGTCGTGCGGATCAACTGGACCGTCGACAATTATTTCGCCCTTGTTGACGACCTGCCCGTCGTGCGCCATGACGTGCTTGTCCTTCGGGATTAGGTACTCGTGCGGCGTGCCGTCCGGTTCGGTAATGACAAGGCGTTGTTTGCCCTTGGTGTCCTTGCCGAAACTGACCGTGCCCGTTACCTCCGCAAGGACACCTGCGTCCTTCGGCGAGCGGGCTTCGAACAGTTCGGCAACGCGCGGCAGACCGCCGGTGATGTCGCGGGTCTTCGCCGATTCCTGGGGAATACGCGCCAGCACGTCGCCGACCGCCACAGGCTGACCGTCCTTCACCGTAATGATGGAACCCACCTGGAACGTGATGGCGACCGAGTGGTCCGTGCCGTGAATCTTGACTTCCTGTCCAGCGTCGTCAAACAGTTTGACCTGCGGCCGCAATCCCTTCGCCTGTGACTTGCTTCCGCGCTTGGGATCAATGACTACCAGCGTGGACAGGCCTGTCACGTCATCGATCTGCTTGGCAACCGTGGCGCCTTCTTCGACATGCTCGAACTTCACCGTGCCCGCATATTCGGTGACAATCGGTCGCGTATGCGGATCCCAAGTGGCCAGAATTAAGCCTGCCTTGATCTGCTTGCCATCTTCCCCAAGGAGAGTCGCGCCATACGGGACCTTGTGATGTTCCCGCTCGCGGCCGTTATCGTCGACGATCGTCACCTCACCGGACCGGGCGATAACGACCTTCTCGCCCTTCGGGTTCGTGACATAGCGCATCGTGGCAGACAAGCGAACCTTGCCCGCGCTCTTGGCCTCGATCTGACTCTGCACTGCCGCGCGCGACGCCGCACCGCCAACGTGGAAGGTGCGCATCGTCAGCTGCGTACCGGGTTCGCCGATTGACTGCGCCGCGATGACACCCACCGCCTCGCCGGAATTCACCAGCGAGCCGCGGCCAAGATCCCGTCCGTAGCATTTTGCACACAGGCCGTAGCGTGTTTCGCAAGTGAGCGGCGTACGCACGCGAACTTCGTCGATGCCCAGTGTCTCGATCTGGTCGACCGCGTCTTCATCAAGCAGGTGGCCCGCGCCATAAAGCACGTCCTGCGTATCCGGATTGATCACATCCGCCGCAACCACGCGGCCAAGAATCCGCTCACGCAGCGCCTCCACGACCTCGCCGCCTTCCACCAGGGCTTTCATCGCGAATCCCGCAGAAGTGCCGCAATCAGGATCTGTCACCACCAGGTCCTGAGTCACGTCCACGAGTCGGCGGGTCAGATAGCCAGAGTTGGCAGTCTTCAACGCAGTGTCCGCCAGACCCTTGCGTGCTCCGTGAGTGGAAATGAAGTACTGCAGAACGTTGAGCCCCTCGCGGAAGTTGGTGGTGATCGGTGTTTCGATGATCGATCCGTCCGGCTTCGCCATCAGGCCCCGCATGCCGGCAAGCTGCCGAATCTGGGCGGCTGAGCCCCGCGCACCCGAGTCCGCCATCATGTAGATGGAGTTGAACGACTCCTGGCTGATGTTCAGGCCCCGCGCGTCGACGATCTGTTCGTGCGCCAGTTGATCCATCATCGCCTTGGCGACCTGATCCCCTGCCCGACCCCAAATGTCCACCACCTTGTTATAGCGCTCGCCGACCGTCACCAAACCTGACGTGTATTGCTTCTCGATCTCTTGAACCTCGGCCTCCGCCGAATCGATAATCGAGTGCTTCTGGGTCGGGACCAGCATGTCGCCGATTGCGATCGAAATGCCGCCACGCGTCGCCAGCGAGAAGCCGGCCTGCATGAGCTTGTCCGCAAAGACCACGGTTTCCTTAAGGCCGCACCGCCGGAAGCTCTCATCGATCAGCTTGGAGATCTCCTTCTTCTTCAGTGGCTTGTCGATCACCTTGAAAGGCAGCCCTTTGGGAAGAATCTCGGACAGGATGGCACGACCGGCCGTAGTGGAGACCCGCGTCACGTTCTCGCGCCAGCCATCACCGTCAGGCTCATATGTCTTCAAGCGCACGGAAATGCGCGCGTGGAGGTCGCACTCGCGCACGTCGAGCGCCCGCACGACTTCGCTGATGTCCGCGAACATCATCCCTGTACCGCGTGCCGCCGCATTCTCGCGGGTTGCGTAGTAAAGGCCGA
Organism: Rhodocyclaceae bacterium; assembly: GCA_035505955.1. Lineage (GTDB taxonomy): Bacteria > Pseudomonadota > Gammaproteobacteria > Burkholderiales > Rhodocyclaceae > Fen-999. Next base: position 9,387 of record DATJQH010000017.1, on the reverse strand, counting down.
GCACGACGTCCTGGGACGGAACGATGATTGGCGCACCGTTGGCGGGCGACAGGACGTTGTTGGAAGCGAGCATCAGAGTGCGCGCCTCCATCTGAGCCTCCAGCGACAAAGGTACGTGCACCGCCATCTGGTCGCCGTCAAAGTCGGCGTTGAACGCCGTGCAAACCAGCGGATGCAGTTGAATTGCCTTGCCCTCAATGAGGGTCGGCTCAAAGGCCTGGATGCCCAGCCTGTGCAGCGTCGGCGCGCGGTTAAGCAGAACCGGATGCTCGCGAATGACCTCTTCAAGGATGTCCCATACGACACCCGTTTCGGCTTCGACTTCCTTCTTTGCCGCCTTGATGGTGCTGGCAATTCCCATCTTCTCGAGCCGCTCGAATATGAACGGCTTGAACAACTCGAGCGCCATCTTCTTCGGCAAACCGCATTGATGCAGCCGAAGTTGCGGTCCCACGACGATGACGGAGCGTCCTGAATAGTCAACGCGCTTGCCCAGCAAGTTCTGGCGGAAGCGACCGCCCTTGCCCTTGATCATGTCCGCCAGAGACTTCAAGGGCCGCTTGTTGGCGCCGGTCATGGCCTTGCCGCGGCGGCCGTTGTCCAGCAAGGAGTCGACCGCCTCCTGAAGCATGCGTTTCTCGTTGCGGACGATGATGTCCGGCGCTTTCAACTCCAGCAATCGCTTCAGGCGATTGTTGCGGTTGATGACGCGCCGGTAAAGATCGTTCAGGTCTGAAGTGGCAAAACGGCCCCCGTCCAGCGGAACAAGCGGACGGAGATCTGGTGGCAGGACCGGCAGAACCTCGAGCACCATCCACTCCGGCTTGATGCCGGACTGCTGGAATCCTTCGAGGACTTTCAGGCGCTTCGCGATCTTCTTGATCTTGGCCTCGGAACCGGTAGTCTCGAGTTCCTTTCGCAGCGTGTCGATTTCGTGGTTGATGTCGAGCGTGCGCAGCAATTCGCGGATGCCCTCTGCACCCATGACCGCCGAGAACTCGTCGCCGTACTCTTCGACCTTGGCCAGATAGTCGTCCTCGGACAGCAACTGACCACGCACGAGCGGCGTGACACCCGGATCGACGACCACGAACGCCTCGAAGTACAGGACCCGCTCGATGTCACGCAGGGTCATGTCCAGAACCATGCCAAGGCGGCTCGGCAAGCTCTTCAGGAACCAGATGTGAGCAGTCGGCGAGGCCAACTCGATATGCCCCATGCGCTCGCGTCGTACCTTGCTCTGCGTGACTTCGACACCGCACTTCTCGCAGATGACTCCGCGGTGCTTGAGGCGCTTGTACTTGCCGCAAAGGCACTCATAGTCCTTGACCGGACCAAAGATCTTGGCGCAGAACAGGCCGTCGCGTTCAGGCTTGAACGTCCGGTAGTTGATCGTTTCCGGCTTCTTCACCTCGCCGTAGGACCAAGAGCGAATCTTTTCCGGCGATGCCAAGCCGATGGTGATCGCGTCGAATTCTTCTTCCTGAGTTACCTGCTTGAAGAGGTCGAGCAGTGCTTTCATTGTCGCTTACTCCTTGGGGCTCTCAGTAGCGTTCCAGATCAATGTCGATCGCCAAGGAACGGATTTCCTTGACCAGCACATTGAAGGACTCCGGCATGCCGGCGTCGATCTTGTGCTCTCCCTTGACGATGTTCTCGTAGACCTTCGTCCGTCCATTCACGTCGTCGGACTTGACTGTCAGCATTTCCTGCAACGTATAGGACGCTCCGTAAGCCTCGAGGGCCCAGACTTCCATTTCGCCGAAGCGCTGGCCACCAAACTGGGCTTTGCCACCGAGCGGTTGCTGGGTGACCAGGCTGTACGGACCGGTCGACCGGGCATGCATCTTGTCGTCGACCAGGTGGTGCAACTTCAAGACGTGCATGTATCCGATTGTCACGGGGCGGTCGAAGGCCTCGCCGGTGCGCCCGTCGAACAGCCGCGCCTGCGTCTTTGCGGGAGTCAGCCCCAGGCGTTCGACTACATCGTCCGGGTAGGCAAGATCGAGCATGCCGCGGATTTCCTCTTCCTTGGCACCGTCAAACACGGGCGTGGCAAACGGAACGCCACTCGACAGGTTCGCCGCCAGCTCCATTGTCTCGCGATCATCGAGCGTACCCACATCCTCTCCGCGGCCCGACGCGTTGTAGATCCTGTGGAGCAACTTGCGGACCTCGTCGGCATTGGCCTGCGTCCGCAGCATCTCGCCAATCTTCAGGCCAAGGCCCTTTGCGGCCCATCCCAAGTGCGTTTCAAGGATCTGGCCAATGTTCATCCGGGAAGGGACGCCAAGGGGATTCAGGACGATATCAACTGGCCGTCCGTCGACCATGTACGGCATGTCCTCGACCGGGACGATCTTCGACACCACGCCCTTGTTGCCGTGACGTCCGGCCATTTTGTCGCCCGGCTGGAGGCGTCGCTTGACCGCCAGATAGACTTTGACCATCTTCTGCACACCCGGCGGCAGTTCGTCGCCTTGGGTGAGTTTCTTCTTCTTGGCCTCGAACGCCACGTCAAAATCCTTGCGCGTCTGTTCCAGGCTGTCGCGCAGGCTCTCGAGTTGCTGCTGGGCGTCTTCGCTTTCGAGCGCGATATCGAACCAGTGATAGTGCTCAAGCGACTCCAGGTACGCCTTGGTGATCTTCGTGCCCTTGGCGAGTTTCTTCGGGCCCTTGCTTGCAACCCGATTGACGAGCAGTTTCTCGATGCGCGCGAAGGTATCGCGCTCGACGATGCGCATCTGGTCCGCAAGATCCTGCTTGTATCCCTTCAGCATGTCGTCAACAATCGACTGCGCTCGCTTGTCACGCTCGATGCCTTCGCGCGTAAACACCTGGACATCGATGACCGTGCCGGACATGCCCGACGGCACGCGCAGGCTCGTGTCCTTGACGTCGGAAGCCTTCTCGCCAAAGATCGCACGCAGCAGTTTTTCCTCGGGTGTCAGCTGCGTCTCGCCCTTGGGCGTGACCTTGCCGACCAATACATCGCCGGCCTCGACTTCGGCACCGATATAGACGATGCCAGATTCGTCGAGACGTCCCAACTGAGCCTCACCCAGCGTCGCAATATCGCGCGTGATCTCTTCGGCGCCAAGCTTGGTGTCGCGCGCCACGACCGTAAGCTCCTCGATGTGGATCGACGTGAAGCGGTCGTCGGCGACAACGCGCTCGCTGATCAGGATCGAGTCCTCGAAGTTGTACCCGTTCCACGGCATGAATGCGACGAGCATATTCTGCCCGAGCGCCAACTCACCGAGATCCGTCGAGGCGCCATCGGCAACGACATCGCCCTTGGCGATGATGTCGCCGACCTTGACAACCGGCCGCTGGTTGATGTTCGTGTTCTGGTTGGATCGCGTATACTTGATCAGGTTGTAGATGTCGACGCCGACTTCGCCCGGCACCGTTTCAGCATCATTGACGCGAACGACGATCCGGTTGGCATCGATATAGTCCACAACGCCACCGCGCAGCGCCTGCACGGCTGTTCCTGAGTCCACTGCTACGGTCCGTTCGATTCCCGTGCCAACCAACGCCTTCTCCGGACGAAGACAGGGCACCGCCTGGCGCTGCATGTTCGCACCCATCAGCGCACGGTTAGCGTCGTCGTGTTCAAGGAACGGAATCAGCGAAGCGGCCACGGAAACGATCTGGCCCGGGGCTACGTCCATGTACTGAACCTCTTCCGGAGCCTTGAGTTCGAATTCCCCCTTGAACCTGCAGGACACCAACTGGTCGGTGAACTTGCCCTTCTTGTCCAGAGTCGCGTTTGCCTGGGCAATCACGAAATTGCCTTCTTCGATGGCCGACAGGTATTCGATCTGGTCGGTTACATGGCCGTCCCCCACCTTTCGGTACGGCGTCTCCATGAATCCGTATTCGTTGGTTCGCGCATAAAGAGCCAGCGAGTTGATCAGGCCGATATTCGGGCCTTCCGGCGTCTCGATCGGACAGACCCGGCCATAGTGTGTCGGATGCACGTCGCGGACCTCGAAACCCGCCCGCTCACGCGTCAGGCCGCCCGGGCCAAGCGCCGAAACCCGCCGTTTGTGTGTAATCTCGGACAGCGGGTTGGTTTGATCCATAAACTGTGAAAGCTGGCTGGACCCGAAGAATTCCTTGATCGCAGCAGAGATCGGCTTGGCATTGATCAAGTCATGCGGCATCAGGTTCTCGGATTCCGCCTGGGAGAGCCGCTCCTTGACGGCGCGCTCGACGCGAACCAGGCCGGCACGGAACTGGTTCTCGGCCAGTTCGCCGACCGAGCGGACCCGCCGGTTGCCCAAGTGGTCGATATCATCCACCTCGCCGTGACCATTGCGCAGCTCCACCAGGATGCGGATGACATCGATGATGTCCTGGTTGGACAGGGTGGCGGTGCCATCGAGAGTCTCTCGACCGACGCGGCGATTGAATTTCATGCGCCCGACGGTGGAAAGATCGTATCGCTCGGCTGAGTAGAACAGGCCTTGGAACAAGCCCTCGACCGCATCTTCGGTCGGCGGTTCGCCGGGGCGCATCATGCGGTAGATGGCAACCCGCGCAGCCCACTGGTCTGCGGTCTCGTCGATCCGGAGCGTCGTGGAAATGTAGGGGCCCCGGTCGAGGTCATTGACGTACAGGGTCCGCATGTCCTCGACGCCCGCCTCAACCAGTTTCGCCAGGAGCGCTTCGGTGATTTCATCGTTGGCATTGGCGAGAATCTCGCCTGTGCCGGAGTCGACAATGTTCTGGGCAATGGTGCGGCCAACCACGAAGTCGTCCGGCACTGCGATTTTCTTGATACCCGCCTCGGCGAGGTCCCGGATGTGCTTGGCAGTAATGCGCTTGTCCTTCGGCACGATGACCTTGCCCTGCTTGTCGGCAAAATCGAAACGCGCCACCTCGCCACGCAGCCGTTCGGGCACCAACTCGAACTGAATGCCCTTCTTGGTCAAATGGAAGGAATCGAACTCGAAGAACGTGCCCAGGACCTGTTCCGGCGTCAGGCCGATGGCCTTCAAGAGAATCGTGACCGGCATTTTGCGGCGACGGTCGACGCGGAAGTAGAGAATGTCCTTGGGGTCAAACTCAAAGTCCAGCCAAGAGCCCCGATACGGAATGATCCGTGCAGAGAACAACAGCTTGCCGGAACTGTGGGTCTTGCCCTTGTCGTGCTCGAAGAAGACGCCTGGGGAGCGATGCAACTGCGACACGATCACGCGCTCCGTACCATTGATGACGAAGGAGCCGGTCGTGGTCATGAGCGGTATCTCGCCCATGTACACCTCCTGCTCCTTTACCTCCTTGACCTTCTCGTTGCCGGTTTCGCGATCGAGAATGACCAGTCGCACCTTAGCGCGCAGGGGCGACGCGAAGGTCAATCCCCGCTGCTGGCATTCCTTCACGTCGAAGGCGGGCTCGCCCAACTTGTATTCGACGAATTCAAGACGTGCGCTCCCGGAGTGCGAAACAATGGGGAAGATCGAGGAAAACGCGGCCTCGAGTCCCTGGCTGCGACGCTGCGCAGGCGGCACATCGACCTGCAGGAATTGCGTGTAGGAATCGAGTTGGGTTGCCAGCAGGAATGGCACGTCAAGCACGTTGGCGCGCTTGGCGAAGCTCTTGCGGATCCGCTTTTTCTCGGTATAGGAGTACGTCATGGTCGCTCCGTTTTCTCGTCAGCGTCGAAGGTCAGAAGGCAAGGCTGAAGTTCTTCAGCCCTCTCCGCTAACCGCCGCCGGGTTCACTCAAACTCACTTACAAAGCACAAAAGGGCTGGTGGCACCGACCACCAGCCCGGGTCGAACTCGAATGCTTACTTGACCTCGACCTTGGCGCCTGCATCCTCGAGTTGCTTCTTGAGGGCATCGGCATCCGCCTTCGGGATCGCTTCCTTGACGGGCTTCGGCGCGCCATCGACCAGGTCCTTCGCCTCCTTGAGGCCCAGGCCCGTTGCAGCGCGCACGACCTTGATGACTTCCACCTTCTTCTCACCAGCCGCCATCAGCATGACCGTGAATTCGGTCTTCTCTTCCGCGGCGGGAGCAGCGGCCCCACCAGCGACGGGCGCAGCGACGGCAACGGCGGCGGCAGCCGAAACGCCAAACTTCTCTTCCATTTCCTTGATCAGTTGCGACAACTCAAGCACGGTCATGCCAGCGATCGCGTCGAGGATTTCAGCTTTGGTAGCCATAATCAAAAGACTCCTGAATGAATTAAAGGTTCGTGAATTGACGGCATTCGTCGTAGTTACGCGGCCTGTTTGGCGTCACGCACGGCAGCAAGGCCCCGGACAAACTTGGTCGGGACTTCGTTGAGCGTACGGACGAACTGGGCGATCGGTGCCTGCATGGTGCCCAGCAACTTCGAAAGCAACTCCTCGCGGCTCGGCATGGTGGCCAGCGCCTTGACGCCGTTGGCGTCCATGACGTAGTTGGCCATCGCACCCGCCTTGATGACGAGCTTCTCGTTGCCCTTGGCGAACTCGTTGAGGGTCTTGGCCGCCGCTACCGGATCCGTCGAGATCCCGTAGATCAACGGGCCGACCATCGCCCCCTGGAGTCCTTCGAACGGCGTACCGGCAACGGCACGACGCACCAAGGTGTTCTTCAGCACCCGCAGATACACTCCCGACTTGCGCGCGTTCGCGCGCAGGGCGGTAATCTGCCCCACTTCCAGACCACGGTACTCAGCGACGACGATCGCCTGTGCGCCCGCAACCACCGCGGACACTTCGGCAACTACCGCCTTCTTCTCTTCGAGATTGAGACCCAAGGTCAGCTCCTTTCAAATGCCCTGGCCGACAAAGTCAGCCCTGGCGGTACGGCGACCTTCATTCAGGAGCAAACTGCCTTCCTGTACTCGGGTTACGCCATCTGCGTTGGTCACCAATGCTGCCGGTGATTAAGCCCCGAACTGCAGGCACCAACGGTCTTTGACAACCCGCCGCGTCCCGCACTGGCAACGCGACGGCCCAAAGTTCTCTACTGCGCCTGTTGCTGCGCTACCAGGCTGGCCTGATCGACGCGCACGCCGGGTCCCATCGTCGAGGAAACCGATACCTTCTTCAGGTACTGGCCCTTGGCGGCAGCCGGCTTGGCCTTGTTCAACGCATCGACCAGCGCACTGACGTTCTGCTGCAACTGCTCGACGGAAAACGACGCGCGGCCCACGGTGCACATGACGATGCCCGCCTTGTCAGTCCGATACTGGACCTGACCGGCCTTTGCGTTCTTCACGGCCGTCGTCACGTCCATCGTCACCGTGCCCACCTTCGGGTTCGGCATCAGTCCGCGCGGACCCAGAATCTGGCCGAGTTGGCCGACGACCTTCATGGCGTCCGGGGTGGCAATGCAGACGTCGAAGTCCATCGTGCCGCCCTTGATCGTCGCCGCCAGATCGTCGAATCCGACGACGTCCGCCCCTGCAGCCTTGGCTTCTTCCGCCTTGGCGCCCTGGGCGAATACGGCAACGCGAACCTTCTTGCCGGTACCCGCCGGCAACACGACCGAGCCGCGTACCAGTTGGTCGGACTTCTTGGCGTCGATGCCGAGATTCACCGCCAGGTCGATTGATTCGTCGAACTTGGCTGTGGCATTGCCCTTGACGAGAGCCAGTGCTTCCGGCAAGGCGTAATTCTTGTTCCGGTCAACCTTGGCGCGCACCGCGACCAGACGCTTGGAATGCTTGGCCATGTCAGATACCCTCCACGGTGATACCCATGCTGCGGGCGCTGCCGGCGATCGTCCGCACGGCGGCGTCCATGTCCGCGGCGGTCAGGTCGGGCATCTTGGCCTTGGCGATTTCCTCAGCCTGGGCACGGGTCAGCTTGCCGACTTTGTCGGTATGGGGCTTCGGCGAACCCTTTTGCACGCCCGCCGCCTTCTTGATCAGGACGGTGGCCGGCGGCGTCTTCATGATGAAGGTGAAAGACTTGTCCGCGAAGGCGGTGATCACCACGGGGATCGGCAGACCGGGCTCCATGCCCTGGGTCTTGGCGTTGAACGCCTTGCAGAATTCCATGATGTTGAGGCCGCGCTGGCCCAGCGCGGGACCGATCGGGGGCGAGGGATTCGCCTTGCCGGCCGGCACTTGCAGCTTGATGTAGCCGACGATCTTCTTTGCCATGATGGCTCCTAATAGTTGAGTCGTAACGCGCTTTGGGTCACCCTACTCGCGCTCCTCTTGCCGGAATCGAGGCTTCCGGCGGGCCTGAACACTTACGCCTTCTCGACCTGCGCGAATTCCAGCTCAACCGGCGTCGCGCGCCCGAAAATCGTGACTGAAACCCGCAGCCGACTCTTCTCGTAGTTGACTTCCTCGACCGTACCGTTGAAGTCGGTGAATGGGCCTTCCTTGACGCGCACCATTTCGCCAGCCTCGAACAGCACCTTGGGCCGGGGCTTTTCGACCCCTTCCTGCATCTGCTGCATGATCTTGTCGACTTCCTTCTCGGAAATCGGTGTCGGCCTGGTGGCCGTGCCGCCTATGAATCCCGTCACCTTGGGAGTGCTTTTCACCAAGTGCCAAGACTCGTCGTCCATGTCCATCTCGACCAGAACGTAACCTGGGAAGAACTTGCGCTCCGAGGTGTGCTTCTGCCCGGACCGCATCTCGACGACCTCTTCGACGGGCACCAGAATCTGGCCGAACTTCTCCTGCATCCCCGCGCGGGCAATGCGCTCTATCAAGGCGCGTTGCACGGACTTCTCGAATCCCGAATAGGCGTGAACGACGTACCAGCGTTTTGTCATGATGTTATTTCCAGCCCAGCACGAGATCGTACAGAACCCATTCCAGGCTCTTGTCGGCGAGATACAGCACCAAGGCCATCACGAAGACAAACGCAAAGACGGCACCCGTCGTCTGCAGTGTTTCCTTTCGTGTGGGCCAAGCCACTTTCTTCGCCTCGGCCACGGACTCTTGGCTGAACACGAAGAAGCGCTGGCCGGGCTCGGTGAACCAGGCCACTGCTGCCCCTGCCGCGAGGCCGCCCACGACCGACAAGGCACGCAGGATCGTCGGCTGCTCGGCAAGCAGGTAGAACCCCGCGATTCCGGAAATCAGCAGCAGCAATGCAACAACGAACTTAACTTTGTCGGCCATGGTGTCCTGTGGTCATCGAATTCGGTGGCAGGGGCAGAGGGAATCGAACCCCCAACCTACGGTTTTGGAGACCGTCGCTCTGCCAATTGAGCTATGCCCCTGCGGCAGAAACTGCAAAGGGCGACGTCCTTTCGGACTGCCGCCCCGCCAAGGTTGTTCCTTCCGTTTACTCGATGACTTTAGCGACGACGCCGGCGCCGACGGTGCGGCCGCCTTCGCGAATGGCGAAGCGCAGGCCTTCCTCCATGGCGATCGGCGCAATCAGCTTCACCGTCATCTGCACGTTGTCTCCCG
>DATJQH010000016.1:0-34774 GCA_035505955.1 Rhodocyclaceae bacterium | reverse complement strand
CTGCAGCGTGCGCGGATCGGCGACGCGATAATAGACGCGGTTGGCGTCCTTGCGCGTCTGCAGCACGCCCTTGTCGCGCAGGATGCCGAGGTGCTGCGAGATGTTGCTTTGCGACGTGCCGACGGCGTCCACGATGTCCTGCACGCAAACCTCTTCGTCCCCGACCACGCACAAGATCTTCAGGCGCAGCGGGTGCGAAATGGCTTTCAAGGACCGCGCCGCAGTCTCGATGTGTTCCTGCTGGTTGACCAGGTCGTGAATAATGCTGTTGCCCATGCTTTCCCCCTTCGCATTGCGGACAATCTGCATATTATAGAATACTGTTTTTGCGCCGCGGCCGTTGCTTTTATCATTCTCCGCCTTCAACCTGTCCTGACTTTGCGCCCGATCATGTACAAGCTAGTCCTTCTCCGCCACGGCGAATCCGTGTGGAACCAGGAAAACCGATTCACCGGCTGGACCGATGTCGGCCTCACCGACAAGGGCCTCGCGGAAGCCAAGACCGCTGGCCAGCTGATGCGCGACGCGGGATTCGCCTTCGACGTCGCCTACACCTCCATGCTCAAGCGCGCCATCAAGACGCTCTGGACCGCGCTCGAGGAGATGAACCGAATGTGGATCCCCATCCACCATTCCTGGCGGCTGAACGAGCGCCACTACGGCGCCCTGCAGGGCCTCAACAAGGCCGAGACCGCGGCGAAGTTCGGCGACGCGCAGGTCAAGGTCTGGCGCCGATCGTACGACACGCCACCTCCCGCGCTCGAGAATGGCGACCCGCGCATTGAAGCCGCCGACCCGCGCTATGCGAGCCTCGGCGCCGGCGAATTTCCGCGCACCGAATGCCTGAAGGATACCGTCGCGCGCTTCCTGCCCTACTGGCACGAGACCATCGCGCCGGCCGTGAAATCGGGCCGTAGCGTCATCGTCGCCGCCCACGGCAACAGCCTGCGCGCGCTCATCAAGTATCTCGACAATGTCTCGGACCAGGATATCGTCGAACTCAACGTCCCGACGGGCCAGCCGCTGGTGTATGAACTCGATGCCGCACTCAAGCCCGTGAAGCGCTATTACCTCGGCGACGAGGCGGCAATCAAGAAGGCGATGGAAGCGGTTGCCAACCAAGGCAAAGCCAAGTAACCGCGCCGCCCTCCTCGGCGCGCTCGCGGTCCTGTCGATCTGGGCCGCCGGCACCGCATCTTCGGCGCCGCAGAAGGCGGAGCTCAAGGAGCAGCAAAGCGAAGTGCGCGGGCGCATCGAGGCCCTGCGGCGCGATCTCGCCAAGAGCGAGGAATCGCGCGCCTACGCCGTCGATCAACTGCGCGAAACCGAGTCGGCGATCTCCGACGCCAACCGCGGCCTGCGCCAGCTCGCCGACAAGCGCGGCGGTGTCCAAGGCGAGATGAAGGCCCTCGAAAGTCAGTCCCGGCGGCTTGCCGATGAAACCACGCAGCAGCAGCGGCAACTCTCCGACCTTCTGTACCGCAACTTCAAGCGCGGCAACCGGATCGAGATGGATGCGTTGAGCATGCTGGCGGCGGGCCACGATCCCAACCAGGCCGCGCTCGACTACCAGTTCTTCCGGCGCCTGTCGCTGGCCAAGGCCGAGCTGATCACGGATTTGCGCACCAAGGCGCAGGAGAAGAAACGTCTCGCCGAAGCCGCACAGGAAAAGGCCGCCGAACTGGCAGCGATCGAACAGAAGCAGAAGGATGCGCGCGGTCGCCTGGTCGAACAGCAGAACCACCACAAGGTTCTTCTGGCCCAGACGTCGGAGAGGATCAAGGCCCAGCGGCAGGAGATCGGCGCGCTGCAGCGGGACGAAAAGCGCCTCGGGCGGCTGATCGAAGGTTTGGCACGCATCACGAAGCATGCTGCCAAGCCGAAGGCGGGCCGCAGCGCACCGGGGCCGGCGCCGGCGCAGAACGAGCGCACACCCGATCCCTCACAGGCCGGCGGCGCCTTCGCCGCCCTGCGCGGCAAGCTGCATCTGCCGGTACGCGGCGAAATCGCCAGCCGCTTCGGCAAGCCGCGGCCCGAAGGCGGCACCACGTGGAAAGGCCTCTTCATCCGCGCGCCGGAGGGAAGCGAAGTGAAAGCCGTCGCAGGCGGCGAGGTAGTGTTCGCCGACTGGCTGCGCGGGTTCGGCAATCTGCTCGTGATCGACCACGGCGACGCCTTCCTCTCGGTGTATGGGAATAACCAGTCCCTCCTCAAGGAAACCGGCCAGCAGGTCACGCCCGGCGAGGTTGTCGCCACGGTCGGCAACACCGGTGGCAGCCCGGAATCGGGTTTATACTTTGAACTCAGGCATCAGGGCCAGGCCTTCGACCCGATCCGCTGGGTGAGTCTGCGCTGACGCCGTTCCTAGTTGGAGTTCTCATGCGCAGCAAGTTGCAGCAAATCGGCCTCGTTTTCGTCGGCCTCGTCGCCGGCATCCTGATCAGCGTCCAGTACTCGGCCGTCGCCCAGAAGGAGGCCGCCGCGCCGCTGCCGATCGAGGAACTGCGCACGTTCGCCGACGTCTTCGGCGCCATCAAGCAGGGCTACGTGGAACCGATCGACGACAAGAAGCTGATCACCTACGCGATCAGCGGCATGCTCTCGAACCTCGACCCGCATTCGGCGTATCTCGACGCCGAGGCGTTCAAGGACCTGCAGGTGAGCACGCAGGGCGAGTTCGGCGGCCTCGGCATCGAGGTTGGCATGGAGGACGGGTTCGTCAAAGTCGTATCGCCGATCGAGGACACGCCGGCCTACCGCGCCGGCATCAAGGCCGGCGACCTGATCATCAAGCTCGACGACACGCCGGTGAAGGGCATGACGCTTACCGATGCAGTCAAGAAGATGCGCGGCAAGCCGAAGACTTCGATCAAGCTCACCGTCGCGCGCAAGGGCGAGCCCAAGCCGCTCGAATTCGTCATCGTGCGCGACAAGATCAAGGTACAAAGCGTCAAGTCGAAGATGGTGGAGCCCGGTTACGGCTACCTGCGCGTGACCCAGTTCCAGGAAGAGACCGCAGCCGACGTGGCCAAGGCGATCGGCAAGCTCTACGCCGAGAAGGACAAGAACGGCAAGAACGAGCCACTGAAAGGCATGGTGCTCGACCTGCGCAACGACCCAGGCGGGCTGCTGCACGGCGCGATCGGCGTTTCTGCGGCCTTCCTGCCGCAGAACGCGCTCGTCGTGTCGACCGATGGTCGCACTGAAGATGCCAAGCGCAAGTATCTCGCGAGCAGCGAGGACTACCTGCGCGGCCAGAAGGTCGACCTCCTGAAGGACCTGCCCGCGGCGGTGAAGACCGTGCCGCTCGTGGTCCTGGTGAACGGCGGTTCGGCGTCGGCCTCGGAGATCGTCGCCGGCGCGCTGCAGGACCACAAGCGCGGTGTCATCATGGGCACGCAGACCTTCGGCAAAGGCTCGGTGCAAACCGTGATTCCGCTCTCGAATAACACCGCGGTCAAGCTCACCACGGCGCGCTACTACACGCCCAGCGGCCGCTCGATCCAGGCCAAGGGCATCGAGCCGGACGTGGTCGTCGAGGAGAGCGCCAACGGCAGCGAGGCGCACGACCGCCTGCGCGAGGCCGACCTCGAACGCCATCTCGACAACGACCAGGACAAGACGCCACCACCGAAGGAAGCCGACAAGCCCGCTGCCAAGCCGCAGAAGAACAGCAAGGGCAAGGGCGGTGCGGACGAGGAGGAGCCTCCCGTGAAGCAGGCACCGTTCGAGATCGCGTCGAAGAACGACTATCAGCTCTCCCAGGCTGTGAATCTGCTCAAGGCCTGGCAGATCATCAAGGCAAAATGAGACTCACGCCGGAACGGGCTCGCCTGATCCGCGACAAGGAGCGTGGGCTCCATCGCCCGCACCCGCTGCTGCCTCAAACCGGCACGCGCAAGCATCGCGAGATCCGTTTCTCCAAGCTGCCGCCGGACCAGGCCGAGCGCGCATCGGTCCTGCTGTCGCGCCTCGAAGGGCTCGACGTGGCGGAAGGCGCATTGCCGACCAGCGTCGCCGTGTGGTATGAAATCGAGGACCACACGCTCGACGAGCTCGAGAATGCGCTGCGCCATGAGGGTTTCCATCTCGAGAACACGCTCTATGCCAAGTTGATCCGTGCCCTCGTCTATTACTCCGAGGACACGCAGTTGCGCAACTTGCGCGGCCCGCAACGCCTGATCAAGAAGTCGCACGAGGTCTATTCGCGCGCCTGGGAACGCCACCCGCACGGCGATCACGACGACACGCCGCCGGAATTGCGGGTCGACCGCTGACGCATTCTCGGTCACGCCATGACCGACGAGCAACTCCTTCGCTACAGCCGCCACATCCTGCTGCCGCAAGTCGGCGTCGAGGGTCAGGAACGCCTGCTTGCGGCGCGCGCGCTGGTGATCGGCGCCGGCGGCCTCGGTTCGCCCGCCGCCTACTATCTCGCCTCGGCCGGCATCGGCACGCTGGCGCTCGCCGACGGCGATACCGTCGACCTCACGAATTTGCAGCGGCAGATCCTGCACCACACCGGCTCGATCGGACAGGCCAAGGCCGAGTCAGGCCGCGATACGCTGGCGCGCATCAATCCCTCGTGCCGCGTCGTGCCGGTCCTGGAGCGCCTCGTCGGCGCGCGCCTCGAAGAGGAAGTCGCGGCGGCCGATGTCGTGCTCGACTGCTCGGACAACTTCACGACGCGTCACGCCGTAAATCGCGCCTGCGTCAAGTCCCGCAAGCCGCTGGTATCCGGCGCGGCGATCCGCTTCGACGGCCAGGTGGCGGTGTTCGACAGCCGGCAGCCTGACGCGCCCTGCTACCACTGCCTGTTTCCCGAGAGCGAGGACGTCGAGGAAGTACGCTGCGCCGTGATGGGCGTGTTCGCGCCGCTGACCGGCATCATCGGCACGGTCCAGGCCGCCGAGGCCCTGAAGCTCGTGATCGGCTGCGGGGAGTCGCTGACCGGGCGCCTGTTGCTGCTCGACGGTCTCGCCATGGAGTGGCGCCAGATTTCCGTGCCGCGCGATCCCGCGTGCCCGGTCTGCACGGCGTACCACAGGGACTGACTTTCGCGCCAACGCTCGTTGGCGCGAATATTCATCGCGAAGCCCGATCGGCTGGACGCTTGAGGCGGCACTTGCGACGGCGCCGGCCGGCATTGCCGTCGCCTCGCCGCAGTGCGACAATGGACCGGATCCCGGACTAACCCAAATGCATACACAGGAGTCGACGGTGTTCACGAGGCGGGCCCGCGCTCAGCAGTCCGCCGTTGGCGGGGCGCGTGGGTCAGGCTACGTGCGGCTGGGAATGGCCGCGCTCGCGGCGGCGTTGCTGTGGACCGTTGCCGCCTGGTTCATCGCCGCACGCCACCACGACACCCAGGCCGAGGAACTCGTCGCCATCGAAGCGCGCGAAGCAGACCGTCTCGCCGAAAGCGCGGCAACCGGAGTCGATCGAATACTCTCGGTGCGGCGCGGCGTGGCGCTCGCGATGGCGCAGGACAACTCGGTGCGGCGCGCCGCCGCTGAAGGCCATGGCTCAGACGATCTGACGCGCTTCCTCGCCGCCGCCCAGGACCATTTGTCCGTCGACGCACTCTGGGTCGGCAACGCAGCGGGCCATGGCATTGCGGCGAGCACCACGATGATGCCGTACAACCCGGTCGGCGTCGATTACAGCGACCGCACGTATTTCAAGGAGGCGCGCGCCGGCCGCGTCGGCTACCAGTACGCGGTCGGCCGCACGTCGGGGCTGGGTGGCGTCTTCTTCGCCGCGCCGATACTGAACGACGGTCGCTTCGCCGGTTTCGTCGTGACCAAGACCAATACCGCGCGCCTGTCGATCTGGATCGAGCAAGCCAACGCCTTCCTTGCCGATGGCAACGGCGTCATCGTGCTCGCCGCCGATCCGCGCCTGGAGATGCATGCGCTGCCCGATGCGACGATCGAGCGTCTGAGTCCCGGCGAACTCCAGCGCCAGTACGCCCGCATGGATTTCCCCCGGTTGCGCATCGACGACTGGCCGATCGGACATTACGCCGGACTCAAGCGCATCGGGAGCGAGTCCGCGCCTGTGCTGCTGCGCTCCCGCGAACTGTCCCAAAACGGCCTGCGAGTCACGGTCATGCGCCCGGTGCCCGGACTCACGCTGCTCGGGAATCAGCGCACGCTGATCTTCCTGCTGCTTGCCGGCGTCGGTTCGCTCGTGGTGGCGAGCCTCGCCGCGTCGACGATGTACCTCGGGCAGTTGCACCAGTCGCGACGACTCCTCGCCTACCAGAAGCAGCAGCTCGACGAGGCGCAGGAGGTCGCCCATCTCGGCAGTTGGGAATATGACCTCACGCGCAACCGCGTAGTCTGGTCCGAGGAAAGCCGCCGCATCTTCGAGCTGCCCGAAGGCTTGTACGGCTCGAGCTACGAGAATTTCCTGGCCACGCTGCACCCCGACGACCGCGACACGGTCGACCGCGTGTATCGCGATTCAGTGAACCGGCGCATGCCGGGTGAGGTTGTGCACCGGCTGAAGCTGCACTCGGGCCGCATCAAACTCGTACACGAGCGCTGGCAGACGCACTACGACGAAGACGGTAACCCCGAGCGCTCGACGGGCTCGGTGCAGGATGTCACCGAAAGCCGCCAGGTCGAGGCGCGGCTGCGGCTGGCGGCCAGCGTCTTCGACTACGCCAACGAGGGCATCTGCATCACCGACGCCAATCAGCGCATCATCGACGTCAACCCGACACTGTGCGAACTGACGGGCTTCTCGCGCCAGGAGATGCTTGCCCAGACGCCGCGCCTGTTCAAGTCGGGCCGGCAGGACGCAGGCTTCTATCAAGCCATGTGGCAAGCCATCGCCGAGGATGGCCACTGGCGCGGCGACCTCTGGAACCGCCATCGCAATGGCAATTTCTACGCCGTGCGCCTGACCGTCTCCGCCGTGCACGACGCAGCCGGCGCGCTGACTCATTACATCGGCATCATGGTCAACATCACCGCATCGAAACAGCATCTTGCGCAACTCGAACGGGTGGCGCACCTGGATGCACTGACCGGCATTCCCAACCGTCTGCTCCTCGCCGACCGCATGCGCCAGGCCGTCGCCCAGACCCACCGGGGCGACAGCTTCCTGGCTGTCTGCTATCTGGATCTTGACGAGTTCAAGCCGATCAACGACCAGCACGGCCACAACGCCGGTGACCTCGTGCTGGCCGAAGTGGCGCGCCGGCTCGCCACCTGCGTGCGGGGCGGCGACACGGTTGCGCGCATCGGCGGCGACGAGTTCGCATTGCTGCTGATGGGCCTGCGCAGCACCGCGGAGTACGAAGCCACGCTGCGGCGCGTGCTGGAAGCGGTGCGCGCGCCGCTCGCCATCGACGGCGTGTCACTTGGCGTTTCCGCCAGTATCGGCGTCGCCCTTTGCCCGCAGCACGGCTGCGATCCCGAGACGCTGCTGCGCGACGCCGACGACGCCATGTACCGCGCCAAGCAGGGCGGCAGGAACCGCTGCTATGTGTTCGACCCCGGGGAGCGCTCCGCCGAGCGCAAGGACCCTGTCGCGCCGGTCACCAAGGAAGGCTGACGGCGCCGCGCACTGTCGTCGATTCCCAACAGGCGGGCCGGAACTTCCTGTCGCCCGGATGTTGTCTTATCCTCGGACAAGCGGGCGTGGCCCGCACCATGGCAAAAGGATCGCAAGTGAAGAAGACCGTGCTCGCTGCCGTGCTCGCCCCGTGCGTCGCCGCGGCCGCCGTACCCGACACGACGGTGACGCCCGGGCTGTGGGAAGTCCGCGTCACCCGGCAGATCCTCGACGGCCAGGACGTTACGACGCTGCTGCCAGTAGCGCTGGCCGGCGTGCAGCAGTTGATGGCCAACGCCACGCCGCAGCAGCGCCAGCAGATCGAAGCCACCCTCGGCAAGCAGCCGGGCAGCGGCGGCGTCCAGCGCATGTGCGTCAGCCCGGCCATGGCCGCCGGCGACAAGCCTTTGCTGCCCGCCGACGTCCGCTGCCAGCCGACCGCATTCGAGCGCAACGGCGAGCGCGTGAACTTCCAGTTCAACTGCTCCGAGCCGGGACGCACCGTGACTGGCAAGGGCGAGAGCCTGCTCGCGAGCCGCGTCGTCACCACGCGCGTCGACCTCGTGGTCACGGACGCACGCGGGCGTCACACGCTGCAGAACGACTCCCAGGCGAGTTTCGTCGGCGCCGACTGCGGCAACCTCAAGCCGGCCGACCAGGTCGTCCATGACGGCGGCGTAACGCGCCAGAAGGCGCCGTAGGCGCTACCGTTCTGCCAGGAGCCGGCGCAGCACGTAGGGCAGGATGCCGCCGTGACGCATGTACTCGGCCTCGACCGGCGTGTCGACGCAAAGCGTGAGCGTCGCCTGCGCCTGCCTGCCGTCGGCGCGGCGGATCGCCAGCACCACATCCTGGCGCGGCTGCAGTTCTTCCTGCAGGCCAAGGAGATCGAATTCCTCGTCGCCTGTGATGCCCAGCGCCTTGACGCTGTCGTCGCCCTTGAACCGGAGCGGCAGCACACCCATGCCGACCAGGTTCGAGCGATGGATGCGCTCGAAACTGCGCGCGACCACCGCGCGCACGCCCAGCAGGCGCGGCCCCTTGGCGGCCCAGTCGCGGCTCGAGCCGGTGCCGTACTCATCGCCCGCGAACACGAGCGTCGGCACGCGCGCCTTCAGGTAACGCATCGCCGCGGCATAGATGGTCGTCGGTTCGCCGCCGGGCTGGAACAGCGTCAGCCCGCCCTCCGCGCGCGAGCCGTCGGCCCGCTGCGGCAACATCAGGTTGCGGATGCGCACGTTGGCGAAGGTGCCGCGCATCATCACCTCGTGGTGGCCGCGGCGCGCACCGTAGCTATTGAAGTCGCCAACGCCGATGCCCTGAGCGCGCAGGTACTCGCCCGCCGGCGAGTCCGGCTTGATCGAGCCGGCCGGGCTGATGTGGTCCGTCGTCACCGAATCGCCGAGGATCGCCAGCGCACGCGCCGCGCGCACCGGCGCGACGCCGGGCGGCTCGGTGTCGAAGTCGGCAAAGAACGGCGGTTCGGCGATGTAGCTCGATGGCGTCCAGTGATAAACGCGCCCGCCATCGACGGGCACGTTATTCCAGAGCGGGTTGCCGCGTGCGAAGTCGCGGTAGAGCACGCGATAGGCGTCGGGGTCGGTGGCGTGCAGCATCGCGGCGTCGACTTCCGAAGCCGTCGGCCAGATGTCGGCCAGCATCACCGGCCGCCCGGCGCCATCGGTGCCCAGCGGCTCGCGCGTCAGGTCGATGTCGACGCGGCCGGCGATCGCGAATGCAACCACGAGCGGCGGGCTCATCAGGAAATTGGCCTTGAGCGCGGGATGAATGCGCGCCTCGAAGTTGCGGTTGCCGGAAAGTACCGCGGCACAAACGAGGTCATGGTCGGCGATGGCCGTTTCCAGCCCCGGAGCGAGCGGCCCGGCGTTGCCGATGCAGGTCGTGCAGCCGTAGGCGACAACGCGGAAGCCCAGCGCTTCGAGGTCGCGCAGCAATCCGGCACGGCGCAGGTACTCGGTCACCACGCGCGAACCCGGCGCCAGCGAGGTTTTGACGCGCGGTCCGACCTTGAGGCCGCGCGCCACCGCCCTTTGCGCCAGCAGGCCGGCCGCCAGCATGACGCCGGGGTTTGAGGTATTCGTACACGACGTGATGGCGGCAATCAGCACGTCGCCGTGGCCAATGTTGCCACCGCCCGCAAGACCGTAGCGCCGGCGCAGTTCGGTCGCCGGCATGCCGTATCCATTCTCCGCCACCGATTGCGTGAAGAGGCGCGCGAACGTCGCGCCGAGTTCGGGCAGGTCGACGCGATCCTGCGGCCGCTTCGGCCCCGCCACGGCCGGATGCACGGCCGCGAGGTCGAAGTCGATCACGGCGCTGTAGTCGATGTCGCCGCGACACGGCATGCCGAACAGGCCCTGTGCGCGGAAATAGGTGCGGAAGGCGTCGATCTCCTCTTCGGTGCGCCCCGTGGCCGCCAGATACTTCACGGTCTCGGCATCGACCGGGAAGTATCCCATGGTGGCGCCGTACTCGGGCGCCATGTTGGCGATCGTGGCGCGATCCGGCACCGTCAGCGATGCCGCGCCTTCGCCGAAGAATTCGACGAACTTGCCGACCACCTGGGCACGGCGCAGCCGCTCCGTCATGTGCAGCACGAGGTCGGTCGCGGTGGTGCCCGCAGGCAGTCGTCCACGCAGATGCACACCGACGACGTCCGGTGTCAGGATATGCACCGGCTGGCCGAGCATGCCGGCCTCGGCCTCGATGCCACCCACGCCCCAGCCGACCACGCCGAGCGCGTTGATCATGGTCGTGTGCGAGTCCGTGCCGACCAGCGTGTCGGGAAACGTGATGCCGTCACGCTGCAGCACGCCGCGCGCCAGGTACTCGAGGTTGACCTGGTGCACGATGCCGATGCCCGGCGGCACGACGCGGAAGGTATCGAACGCCTGCATGCCCCACTTGATGAAGCGGTAGCGCTCCGCGTTGCGCGCGAACTCGAGCCGCATGTTCAGGTCGAGCGCGTTGGCGACGTCGTAGTGATCGACCTGGACGGAATGGTCGACCACGAGGTCGACCGGAACCAGAGGCTCGATGATGCTCGGATCCTTGCCCATGCGCCTGGCGGCGTCGCGCATCGCCGCCAGGTCGCACAGCAGCGGCACGCCGGTGAAGTCCTGCAGCACGATGCGCGCAACGACGAACGGAATCTCATCGACACGCGCGGCGTTTGGCTGCCAGGCCGCGAGGCGGCGCACGTGCTCCGAGGTGATTTCGCGCCCGTCGCAGTGGCGCAGGACACTTTCCAAGACGATGCGGATCGACACCGGCAGGCGTGAGACCTTGCCCAAGCCTTCCGCCTCCAGCCTTGCCAGCGAGTAGAAGCGGCGAGCCGCGCCCGAGGCCAGTCGGAACTCCTGCAATGCACCAAACGGATCCTTGGGCATGGTGTCCTCCGCAACAAGCGTTCCTTCACTCAGACCGCCAAAAGCGGCCGGGATTCAGCCTATGATGGAAGCGTACAGCAAATCGGGGCATGACATGACCGTACTCGAGTTGATGCTTTGCGCGCGGAGGGCCGCGTGAGCGCGACACGCATGGAACACGATTCGTTCGGCGACATCGAGGTGCCGGCGCATCGCCTGTGGGGCGCGCAGACGCAGCGTTCGCTCGAGCACTTCGCAATCGGCGGCGACCCGATGCCGATGGAACTGGTCCTGGCGCTGGCTGCCGTGAAGGCGGCGTGCGCGCACGTGAACCGCACGCTCGGCCTGATGCCTGAGGACAAGGCCGACGCCATCGCGGCTGCGGCAGCGGAGGTGCTGGCGCGCAAGCACGACGACGAGTTTCCGCTTTCGGTCTGGCAGACCGGTTCCGGCACCCAGACCAACATGAACGTGAACGAGGTCCTGGCCAACCGCGCCTCGGAACTGCTGGGCGGCGAACGCGGCCGGCAGCGCCTTGTGCATCCCAACGACGAGGTCAATCTTGGCCAGTCGTCGAACGACGTCTTCCCGACGGCGATGCATCTGGCCGCTGTCATCGCGATCACTGCAAAGCTGCTGCCGGCGCTGGCGCAACTGCGCGCGACGCTGGAGCGGAAAGCGACGAGCTTCGCCGGCATCGTCAAGATCGGCCGCACGCACCTGCAGGACGCGACGCCGCTGACCCTGGGGCAGGAGTTCTCGGGCTACGTGGCGCAACTCGACCACGCCGATGCGTTCATCCGCGCGGCGCTGGCCTCGCTGTATCCGCTTGCGATCGGCGGCACGGCCGTCGGCACCGGCCTCAACACGCATCCGGAATTCGGCGCGCGCGTCGCTGCGGAACTTGCGCGCGAAACCGGCATGCCGTTCGTGAGCGCCGACAACAAGTTCGCAGCGCTGGCGGCGCACGACACGCTGGTCGCCGCGCACGGCGCGCTGAAGACTCTGGCCGTAGCACTGACCAAGATCGCCAACGACATCCGCTGGCTCGCTTCCGGACCGCGCAGCGGACTGGGCGAAATCGCGATTCCCGAGAACGAGCCCGGCAGTTCCATCATGCCCGGCAAGGTCAATCCGACCCAGTGCGAGGCGCTGACCATGCTGTGCGCGCAGGTGCTCGGAAACGACGTGGCGATCGGTATCGGCGCCGCCGCGGGCAATTTCGAGCTCAATGTCTACAAGCCGCTCGTGGCGCGCAACTTCCTGCACAGCGCCCGCATCCTGGCGGACGGCATGGAAAGTTTCGAGCGCCACTGCGCGCGCGGCATCGAACCGCGGCGCGAGCGCATCGCGGAGCTGGTCGAGCGTTCGCTGATGCTGGTGACGGCGCTGACGCCGCATATCGGCTACGACCGCGCCGCGGAGATCGCCAAGATGGCGCATCGCGGCGGCACGACATTGCGCGAGGCGGCGCTGACGCTTGGCTATGTGTCCGCGGAGGATTTCGACCGCTGGGTGCGCGCCGCCGACATGGTGGGCACGCGCGCGTCCAACTAGGCGCCCGGCTCGGCGTACCACGAGGGCTGACTTTCGCAACCGCCCTCAGGCGAAGCGCGCGCGCAGGAAGATGTCGGACCCGAGGGCGCGCCGCTCGTGGACGACGAGGCGCCGCGCCTCGCCCAGGCTCTCGAGTTCAGGCAGGTCGAACATGCCGCGCGCGATGTCGCCGAGCAGCACCGGTGCCTGGTAAATCAGCAGCTCGTCGACCAGGTCGGCCTTGATGAGCGCCCCGTTGAGGCGCGCGCCGCCTTCCACCATCAGTTCGTTGATGCCGCGTCGGCCGAGGTCGGTCATGACGCCGAGCAGGTCGACCTTGCCCGCCTCCGCTGGCAGCGTCACCGTTTCCGCGCCGGACAGCCGGCCCGAACGCGACGTATAGATCAGTGCGCCGTGGTCGGCCAGCACCTTGGCCGTCGGCGGCGTTTTGAGGTCGCCGTCCACCACGACCCGCAGGGGCTGCCGCGTGCAGGGCACGTCGCGCACGGTCAGGCTCGGATCGTCGTCCACCACGGTGCCGCTGCCGGTCATGATCGCGCAGGAGCGCGCGCGCCAGGCATGCGCGTGCCGCCGCGCCTCCGTCCCCGTGATCCACTGCGACACGCCGTTCATCAGCGCCGTCTTGCCGTCGAGGCTCGCGGCCACCTTCAGGCGCACCCAGGGGCGGCCGCGCGTCATGCGCGAAACGAAGCCGATGTTGAGGTTCCGCGCATCGTCCTCCATGAGGCCGCACTCGACTTCGATACCAGATTGCGTCAGGCGCGCCAGCCCTTCGCCGGCGACTTGCGGATTCGGGTCGCGCATCGCCGCAATGACGCGCGCGACGCCCGCCGCGACCAACGCATCGGCGCAGGGCGGCGTACGGCCGTGGTGCGAGCAGGGCTCGAGCGTGACATAGGCCGTGGCGCCGCGGGCGGCATCGCCCGCGTTGCGCAGCGCATGCACTTCGGCGTGCGCCTCGCCGGCGCGCTCGTGCCAGCCTTCGCCGACCACGGCACCATCCTTCACCAGCACGCAGCCAACGCGCGGGTTGGGCGTGGTGGTGTTCATCCCCTGCGCGGCGAGGCGCAGGGCGCGGACCATGTATTCCCGATCGGCCGCCGAAAAGCTCATGCGCTGCGCGGGCGGCGGACGCGCGGCTTCTTGACTTCGCGGATGGCGTCGGAGAATTCGTCCAGGTCCTCGAAGTTGCGATACACCGAAGCGAAGCGGATATAGGCGATCTTGTCGAGCTTCTTCAACTCGCGCATCACCAGTTCGCCGATGTAGTCCGACGACACTTCGCGCTCGCCCAGCGTAACCAGCCGTTCCTCGATGCGGTCGATGGCGGCATCCACGCTCTCGGTAGTCACGGGCCGCTTGCGCAATGCCAGCGACATGCTCGAAACAATCTTGTCGCGGTCGTATTCGACGCGGCTGCCGTTCTTCTTCACCACCAGCGGCAGCTGCAGTTCCACGCGCTCGTAGGTGGTGAAACGCTTGTCGCAGGCGAGGCAGCGCCGGCGACGGCGGACGGTGTCGCCGTCCTCGTTCTCGCGGGTGTCGACGACCTGCGTGTTCGGCTCAGCGCAGTACGGACACTTCATCGCTCTGGCGCCGGCGCCGGCTGTACACCGGGAACTTCTTGCACAGGGCCGCCACGTCACCGCGCACGCGCTCGATCACGGCCTCGTCGTTCGGCGCGTCAAGCACGTCGGCGATCAGGTTGGCGACCTGCTCGGCCTCGATCTCCGTGAAGCCGCGCGTGGTCATCGCTGGCGCGCCGATGCGGATGCCGGAGGTGACGAACGGTTTCTGCGGATCGTTCGGAATCGAATTCTTGTTCACCGTGATGTGCGCCCGACCGAGCGCCGCTTCGGCGTCCTTGCCGGTGATGTTCTTCGCCTGCAGGTCGACCAGGAAGACGTGCGATTCGGTGCGGCCCGAGACGATGCGCAGGCCGCGCTCCTTGAGCACCTTGGCCATCACGATCGCGTTCCCCATCACCTGTTCCTGGTAGTCCTTGAACTCCTTGGTCATCGCCTCCTTGAAGGCGACGGCCTTGGCGGCGACCACATGCTCCAGCGGCCCGCCCTGCAGACCGGGGAAGATGGCAGAGTTGATGGCCTTTTCGTGCTCGGCCTTCATCAGGATCAGGCCACCGCGCGGCCCGCGCAGCGTCTTGTGCGTGGTCGAGGTGACCACGTCTGCGTGGGGCACGGGATTCGGATAGAAGCCGGCCGCAATCAGTCCCGCATAGTGGGCCATGTCGACCATGAAGATCGCGCCGACCGACCTGGCGATCTTGCCGAAGCGCTCGAAATCGATCTTGAGCGAGAAAGCCGAGGCGCCGGCGATGATCAGCTTGGGCTTGTGCTCGTGCGCGAGTTTCTCCAGCGCCGCGTAGTCGATGTCCTCC
The DNA here is from genome assembly GCA_035505955.1 of Rhodocyclaceae bacterium. Taxonomy (GTDB): domain Bacteria; phylum Pseudomonadota; class Gammaproteobacteria; order Burkholderiales; family Rhodocyclaceae; genus Fen-999. Next base: position 19,864 of record DATJQH010000016.1, on the reverse strand, counting down.
TTGTCGTCGAGGCCATAGGGCACGACGTTGAACCACTTGCCAGACATGTTCACGGCCGAGCCATGCGTCAGGTGGCCGCCCATCGCCAGGTTCATGCCGAGCACGGTGTCGCCGGGCTTCAGGAACGCGAGGAATACGGCCTGGTTGGCCTGCGAGCCGGAGTTCGGCTGGACGTTGGCGCAGTCCGCACCGAACAACTTCTTGGCGCGGTCGATGGCCAGCTGTTCGACCACGTCGACATGCTCGCAGCCGCCGTAGTAACGCTTGCCAGGATACCCCTCGGCATACTTGTTCGTCAGTTGCGAGCCCTGTGCCTCCATGACCGCCCAGGAAACATAGTTTTCGGACGCGATCAGCTCGATGTGATCCTCCTGGCGGCGATTTTCCGCCTGAATGGCGGTCCAGACTTCGGCATCGACCTTGGCGAGAGTATTCTGCTTGGCGAACATGGCGGGCTTTCGTGGCTGGGGCAAGGGAAAGTGGCGAAACGCGGATTTTATCATTCGCCCCGCTTCCGGCGCATGGCCGCGTATGGCCGGGCACTAGGCAGGAACCGGCCTAGTGTTTAAGCTACGGACACTTGTCGAAAGTACAAAAGCAGCCCGTATCACCGTGGCGCAAGAACGAGGAGGGGATATTTCCATGCAAGGTCTGCTCAAGCTGTCGCGTGGCATCGACGCGCTCAACATGGGCGTCGGCAAGGCCGCGACGTGGCTGATTCTCGTTGTGGTCGTCATCAGCGCCGGCAACGCGGTGATGCGCTACACCATCGACTGGAGTTCGAACGGCCTGCTGGAAATCCAGTGGTACCTGTTCTCCGCCGTGTTCCTGATCTGCGCCGGCTACGTGCTGCTGAAGAACGAGCACATCCGCATCGATGTCATCGTCGGCCACCTGTCGCCGCGCACGCAAAACTGGATCGACGTCTTCGGCCTGGTCGTATTCCTGTTGCCGATGACGTTGCTGATCCTCTACCTCTCCTGGCCGGTGTTCATGAACGCCTGGACCACCTCGGAGGGTTCGCCCAACCCGGGCGGCCTGATCCGCTGGCCGGTGCGACTGCTGATGCCGGTCGGCTTCCTGCTGCTGGCGCTGCAGGGATTTTCCGAGCTGATCAAGCGTATCGCCTTCCTGGCCGGCAAGGCGCCCAACCCGCTGGCGAAGACCACGGGGCCGACTGCCGAACAGGAGCTGGCACAGGTCATCAAGCAGCATCAGGTGGCACCGGAAGTGGCCGACATCGTCGAGATGAACCGGGACATGGTCGAAGACAAGAAGCCGCACGAAGGGAGCGGGAAATGACCGAGTTCATCATCGCCAACATGGCGCCGATCATCTTCGGCTCGCTGGTCGTATTCCTCCTGCTCGGCTTCCCCGTCGCCTTCTCGCTCGGCGCCAACGGCATCATTTTCGGCTGGTTGGGCATCGAACTCGGGCTGTTCCATCCCGCGTTCTTCCAGGCGCTGCCCGAACGCATCTTCGGCGGCATCATGAGCAACGATACGCTGATGGCGATCCCGTTCTTCACCTTCATGGGACTGATCCTCGAACGATCGGGCATGGCCGAGGACCTGCTCGACACCATCGGTCAGCTGTTCGGGCCGATCCGCGGCGGCATCGCCTATGCCGTCGTACTGGTCGGCGCCATGCTCGCCGCGACGACCGGCGTGGTCGCCGCCTCGGTGATTTCGATGGGCCTCATCTCGCTGCCCATCATGCTGCGCTACGGCTACGACCGGCGCCTGGCATCGGGCGTCATCGCCGCCTCGGGCACGCTGGCGCAAATCATCCCGCCGTCGCTGGTCCTGATCATCATGGCCGACCAGCTCGGCAAGTCGGTCGGCGACATGTACAAGGGCGCCTTCGTGCCCGGCTTCGTTCTCACCGGTCTGTACCTCCTTTATGTGATCGCCGTCACGCTGGTCCGGCCAAACTGGGCACCTGCATTACCCGTTGAAGCGCGCGTGTTCCGCGAGCCCAACGGCAAGAGCGGCAATGTCTCGCTGCTGGTCCTTGCGGTGGTATCGGTCGCCGCGGCCGTCACCTTCGGCAAACTGGCGCTGGCCCCGGACCGCGCGCTCGACGAAACCATCGTGATCACCTCCCTGGTGGGCGTCGCCGTCGCCTTCACGCTGGCCGTCATCAACAAGCTCCTGAACATCCACCTGCTGTCGAGGATCGCCGAACGGGTGACCTTCGTGCTGATCCCGCCGCTCGGCCTGATCTTCCTGGTGCTCGGCACCATCTTTCTCGGCGTCGCAACGCCGACCGAAGGCGGTGCCATGGGTGCGACCGGCGCACTGCTGATGGCCCTGGCGCGGCGACGCCTGACCTGGAGCCTGACCAGGCAGGCCATGGACAGCACCGCGAAGCTCACCACCTTCGTCGTCTTCATCCTGGTCGGGGCCCGCGTATTCAGCCTGACCTTCTACGGCGTCGACGGCCACAAGTGGGTCGAGCACCTGCTCACCGATCTGCCCGGCGGCCAGGTCGGATTCCTGGTCGTAGTCAACATCCTGGTGTTCGTGCTTGCCTTCTTCCTCGACTTCTTTGAACTGTCGTTCATCGTCGTGCCGCTGCTGGGGCCGGTCGCCGACAAGCTCGGCATCGACCTGATCTGGTTCGGCGTGCTCCTGGCGGTGAACATGCAGACCTCGTTCATGCATCCGCCGTTCGGCTTCGCCCTGTTCTACCTGCGCTCGGTGGCGCCCAGCACGCGCTACAAGGACGTTCACTCGGGCAAGGTCACCGAGCCCGTCACGACCGGCCAGATCTACTGGGGTGCCATCCCGTTCGTGCTGATCCAAATCATCATGATCGGCCTGGTCATTGCCTTCCCGCAACTGGTCGGTCACGACAAGGACGCCGCCGCAGGCGGTCCCGATATCGACATCATGCAGATGATTCAGGAGGACGCACAAAAAAGCGAGGGTGGAGCGCCGGCGGCTCCGGACTCCACGCCGGCACAGCCCGCTCCGCCACCCGCTTCCGACGACGCCATCACCAGGGCGTTGAAGGACGCCGACAAGAAGTAGCCGCGTACCGCCACAACGAAAAAGCCCGCGGCATGCCGCGGGCTTTTCTTTGCCGGAACGCCGACGGCTACTTGATGTGCTGCTGCAGGAAGCCGTCCATGCGGAACTCGGCGACGCTGAACCACTGATCCAGCGTCTTCTGGTACTTCAGGTAGTCATCATAGATCTTCTTGAAGTGCGGATTCTTGGCCGACTCGTCGGCATAGAGCTGCACCGCCGCCTTGTAGGCCGCTTCGAGAATCTCGTTCGAGAAGCTCTTCAGCTTGACACCTTGCTGCACCAGGCTGCGCAGCGCGCCCGGGTTCTTGTGATCGTATTCGGCCATCATGGTGACGTTGGCTTCGTACGCCGCAGCTTCCCACATCGCCTTGTAGTCGGCCGGCAACTTGGCCCATGCTTCCTTGTTGACGAAGAAGTGGATGACCGGACCCGGTTCCCACCAGCCCGGGAAGTAGTAGTTCTTGGCGACCTTGTGGAAGCCCAGCTTCTCGTCGTCGTACGGCCCGACCCATTCGGCGGCATCGATGGTTCCCTTTTCCAGCGCCGGGTAGATGTCCGGGCCGGGGATCTGCTGCGTCACCATGCCCAGTTCCGACCACACCGCGCCGCCGAGGCCGGCGATGCGCATCTTGACGCCCTTGGCGTCGGCCAGCGTGTTGATCTCCTTGCGGAACCAGCCGCCCATCTGCACGCCGGTGTTGCCGCCGGCGAAGGAGAGCACGTTGTAGTTGCTGTAGAACTCGTCGAGGAGCTTCTGGCCGTTGCCGTAGTAAATCCAGGCGTTCATCTGCCGGCAGTTCATGCCGAACGGGATGGAGGTACCGAAGCCGAAGGTACGGTCCTTGCCGACGAAATAGTACGAACAGGTATGACAACATTCGACCGTACCGTTCTGCACCACGTCCAGCGCCTGCCCGCCGGGGGCCACTTCGCCCGGCGCGAACACCTGCACCTGGAACTTGCCGCCGGTCATGGCGGCCAGGCGTTTCGACAACACCTCGGCGCCGCCGTAGATGGTGTCAAGGCTCTTCGGGAAGCTGGAAGTCAGGCGCCACTTGATCGTCGGCGCATCGGCGCGGACGGCCGGCGCGACACCGGCTGCGAGGATGCCCGCCATGCCGGCGTTCTGGAGAAACTTGCGTCGTTCCATTCAGGTCTCCTTCTTGATTCTGGTTAGGTGGCGACGGCCCTTCCGCCGCGTAGTGGCAATACTACACCCTCGCAGTGCACTCAAGTTTGCAACTGGGCGCAACGATGCCGCCGCCATCTGTCGAGAGTAATATGGCCGGCATGTGCGGTCGCCTGCTCAGCCTCCCGCGCGTTGCGATAGCGTTGGCGCTGCTGATCTTCGCCGCGCGCGTTCCGGCCGACGAATTTGTGCGCGTCGGCGTGCTCGGTTTCCGGCCGACTGCGGAAGAGCTGCAGCGCTGGCAACCGCTGATGGACTATCTCGGCGCCCAGGTTCCCGGCTACCGGTTCCGCTGCGAGATCCTGGGCTACAACGCGCTCGAGGCGGCTATCGCCGCGCGCACCATCGACTTCGTGGTGACCAATCCGGGCCATTACGTGCTGATGACCCATCGCAACGGCATGTCGTCGCCGCTGGCGACGCTGGTGCCGCTTGAACAGGGCAAGCCGGTATCGAGCTTTGGCGGCGTGATCTTCGCCCGCGCCGATCGCGGCGATATCGACCGCCTGACGGATCTCAGGGGCCGGTCCATTGCGGTCACATCGAAAGGGTCGCTGGGCGGCTACCAGGCCGAAGCCGCCAAGTTGATGCAAGTCGGCATCCGCATACCCGACGACGCCGGCCTTGTCGAGACCGACATGCCGCACGACCGCGTGGTCGACGCCGTGCTGGCGGGGCGCGCCGACGCGGGCTTCGTGCGCACCGGCATCATCGAGGCGATGGCCCGCGAGGGCAAGCTCGACGCAACGCGCCTGAAGGTGCTCGACGCGCAAAGCGTCGACGGCTTCCCGTACCAGCTGTCGACCCGGCTCTATCCCGAGTGGCCGTTCGCAGCCATGCCCGCGGTCGATGAAGACCTGGCGCGCCTGGTGGCCGCTGCACTGCTGGCAATGCCACACGGCGGCAAACTGGCTCACGCCATGGGCATCCACGGCTTCAACGTTCCGGACGATTACGAGCCCGTGCGCGCCACGCTCGAGGCGCTGCGCCTGCCTCCGTTCGATGTGGCACCGGAGTTCACGCTGGGCGACATCTGGCGCAAGTACCGCGTGCAGTCTGTCGTCGCTTCGGCCCTGATGGCCGTCATCGCCATGCTGGGCATCTGGCTCGCCACGCTCAACCGACGCCTCGCCTTCGACCAGATGCAACTCGATACCAAGGCCCAGCAGTGGCAGGGCCTGCTCACGGCGCTCGGCGACGGCGTCTACGGCGTCGGTCCCGATGGCGCTTGCACCTTCATCAACCCCGCGGCGCTGGAGACGCTTGGCTATGCGCAGCACGAAGTCCTCGGCCGGCTCACGCACGACCTCTTCCACCCGCACTGCGAGGACGGCAGCGACTATCCGCGCTCCCAGTGTCCCGTGTATTGCACGCTTCAGGACGGCGAAGTACGCCACGCCGAGGACTGGTTCCTGCGCAAGGATGGTACCGGCATTCCGGTCGCGGTCACCGCCACGCCGATTGGTGGCCCCAACGGCGGCAAGGGCGTGGTGGTCGTCTTTCGCGACATCTCAGACCGCCGGCGCCTGGAAACGGCGCTGCGCGAGGAAGCGGCCACCGATGCGCTCACGCGCCTGCCCAACCGGCGCTACTTCCTGGCCGAAATGGAGCGCCACCTGGCGCGCATCCAGCGCGGCGAGGGGCGGCCCGCCGCGGTCCTGATGCTCGACCTCGACGAGTTCAAGCGCGTGAACGACAGCTACGGCCACGACATCGGCGATGAAGTGCTGAAGCATCTGGCGACAGTCGTGCGCGAGATCCTGCGCCGCGGCGACCTGGTCGGACGCCTGGGTGGCGAGGAATTCGCAGTGTTGCTGCCCGAGGCCACCGAGGAAGATGCGCGCCAGCTGGCGGAACGGATTCGCGAGCAGATCGAACAGGCATCGCTCGAAGCCGACGGCCGCAGCCTGCGCTACACCACGAGCGTCGGCGTCACGCTGATGGTGCCGTCCGACCACTCGGTGCGGGCGGCCCTGCAGCGCGCCGATGCCGCGCTCTACCGCGCCAAGGGGGCGGGGCGCAACCGCGTGGATTGGGAGCCGCCGCCGACCTAGCCGCCGGCCACCGTCATGCGCTCGATCAGGATCGAGCCACACTGCTTGGAGCCGCGCGCGACGACATCGTTGCCGATCGCGACGATGCCGCGGAACATGTCCTGGAGGTTGCCGGCGATCGTGACCTCGTGCACCGGGTAGGCAATCTCGCCCTTCTCCACCCAGTAGCCGGCTGCGCCGCGCGAGTAGTCGCCGTTCACGTAGTTGATGCCATGGCCCAGCAGTTCCGTCACCAGCAGGCCCGTTCCCATCTTCTTCAGCAAGCCGGGCAGGTCGAGCGGCCCGGATTCGATGAGCAGGTTGTGGCTGCCGCCGGAGTTGCCCGTCGTCGGCATGCCCAACTTGCGCCCCGAGTAGGTCGACAGGAAGTAGCCTTGCAGGATACCGTCCTCCACCACTTCGCGGTCACGCGTGGCGACGCCGTCGTCGTCGAAGGGGCTCGACGCCAGGCCTTTCGCGATGTGGGGCCGCTCGCTGATGCGCATGAATTCGGGGAAGATCCGCTTGCCGAGCGCATCGAGCAGGAACGACGACTTGCGATAGAGCGCGCCGCCGCTCGCCGCATGGACGAAGCTGCCGATGAGGCCGGTGGCAAGCGGCGCTTCCAGCAGCACCGGCACCTTGCGTGTCTTGAGCTTGCGTGCGCCCAGGCGCGCCAGCGTGCGGCGTGCGGCGTAGTCGCCGATGACTTCCGGCGCCGCCAGGTCGAGCGGATCGCGCTGGCCCGAGTACCAGTCGTCGCGCTGCATGTCGTCGCCCGTACCGGCGATGGCCGAGCAGGAGATGTAGTGGCGCGAAGTCGCGTAGCCGCCCATGAAGCCCAGGCTGTTGGCGGACACGAAATGCGACTGGTGCACCGAGACGCTGGCGCCTTCGGTATTGGTGATCAGCGGACTCACGTCGAGCGCGGCCTGCTCGCAGCGGCGGGCGATGTCGATGGCTTCCTCGGCCGACACGTGCCACGGGAAGTAGAGCCCGGGGTCCTTGACGTCGCGTGCCAGCAGATCGGCCTCGGCCAGGCCCGCGCAACTATCCTCGGCCGTGAAGCCGGCGATGGAATGCGCAGCCGCGACGGTGCTCTTCACTGCCTCGGGCGAGAAATCGGTGGTTGCGGCATGGCCCGAACGCTGGCCGAGATAGACGATGACGTCGATGCCCTTGTCGCGGTTGTACTCGATGGTCTCGACTTCCTGGCGGCGCACCGTGACCTGCTGGCCGAAGCCTTCCGAGACGTCCGTTTCGCAGGCGGTGGCGCCGAGGCGGCGTGCCTCGTCGAGCACCTGCTGGGCGAGCGCCTGCAGACGTTCGCGGCTGTAGCTGAAACCCTGTGCTGACATGGTTGGTCGAATGGCGGCGAAAGCTACAATGATACCCGTGCACACCGACGACGAAGCCCAACTTCCCCACGACGAGCGCCCGAGCAAGTCGCAAGCCAAGCGCGACATGGACGCGCTGCAGGCGCTCGGCGCGCGCCTGGTGGCGATCAGCGCCGAGCGCCTGGCGAAGATCGACATGCCCGACGACCTGCGCGATGCCGTGCGCGACGCGCAGCGCTTCACCAAGCACGAGGCGCGGCGGCGGCAGCTGCAGTACATCGGCCGACTGATGCGCGGCCTCGACCCGGCACCGATCCAGGCCGCCATCGACGAGATCGACGGCGTCTCGGCCGCGGCGAACGCCCGCCAGCACGCGCTCGAACGCCTGCGCGAGCGGCTGCTGGAGGACGAAAGCGCGCTTGACGAGATCGCGCGGCGTACCACGGGGGCTGACTTTCAGCGGCTGCGCCAATTGCGGCGCAATGCCCTCAAGGAGCGCGCCGAGCAAAAGCCGCCGCGCGCCTATCGCGAACTGTTCCGCGTCCTGCGCGAACTGGAGGAGCAAAGTGGAGACAACGTCGATGACTGAAGAACTGCTGGTCGGCCTGGTCTCGATTTCCGACCGTGCGTCGAGCGGCGCCTACGAAGACCAGGGCATCCCCGCGCTCAACACGTGGTTCGCGGCGGCGCTGACGAGCCCGTGGCGCATGGAGTCACGCCTGGTTCCCGACGAGCAGCCGGTCATCGAGGCGACCCTGATCGAACTGTGCGACCGCGTCGGCTGCCACCTCGTGCTCACGACCGGCGGCACCGGCCCGGCGCCGCGCGACGTGACGCCCGAGGCAACGCTGGCGGTGGCACACAAGGTGATGCCCGGCTTCGGCGAGCAGATGCGGCTGGTGAGCCTCAGGTACGTGCCCACCGCGATCCTGTCGCGGCAGGTCGCGGTGATCCGCGGCCAGACGCTGATCGTGAACCTGCCCGGCCAGCCGAAGGCGATCAAGGAAACGCTCGACGGCGTGTTCGCCGCCGTGCCTTACTGCATCGACCTGATCGGCGGGCCCTACATCGAAACGAACGAAGCGGTGGTCAAGGCCTTCCGGCCCAAGTCGGCGCTGCGACCGCCGAAAGGCTAGTCGGCCTGGACGCGGAAGGTGCCGACCACGTGGCCGGCGCCGGTTTCGACGAGGTTCGCCGGCGCGAGCCGCCAGAGCTTGCCGCCCGTTTCAACGCGCAGCGGCTTCTGCTCCTCCCAGGCGGGCAGCGCCATTACGACGCGGATCTCGGCCCCCGCCTGCGGCGGATCGAGCATGACCACGGCCGTGGGCAGGCCCTGGCTGTCGGCGGCATAGCCAACCGGCGTCTTCGAGAGCGTCTCGATGCCGACCGCGCCGACGGATTCCGATTCGCGGCTGAAACGGCGCACGACGCCGACCAGCCAGTTGCTGCCGCCGTCGGGCTGCATCGCGACCAGCGTGCCCACGCGCAGCCATTCCTTGCCGAATAGCGCCACGTGGGCGCCAATGCCGCTCTGGCTCACGTTCTCGACCACCCAGCTCTCGACCTGGTCGCCGTCGCGCGCCTGGCCGAGCAGCTGCAGGCAGATCGAATCGAGCCGGCCGACCACGGCCATGCGCGACTTGACGAGACGCCGCTGGTGGTTGCGCATCGGCGGCTTGGGCGCCCAGCACGCGGTCAGGTGGTCGATGACCCCCAGCACCAGCCGCGGCGAGTATTGGCCGCCGAAATTGATTTCACCGGGCAGCGAACCGCGCGCCTCGATGTGCGCACGCAACTTCGCGAGCGCGGCCAGCGCCGAACCGGTGGCGAAGAGACGCAAGGTCGGCGTGATCTCGGGGATGCGCGCGAGCCGCGTCGGCGGCAGCGGCTTGGCGGCATCGACCCAGTAAACGTTCTCGGGGCGCGCCTCGGTCGTGAGCTTGAAGCTGGCCAGCAGGTGCGCGATCAGGCGCTCGGCGATCTCGATCTCGACCGGCAGCAGGTTGTCCGGCGACGATGCGTACAGGATCAGCACGCGCAGGTACTCGGCCTCCGGCGTCGTGGGGTAGCCGTTGCCGTAAAGGTTCACGGTCGTGTCGGCGGCCTGCCCGTTGACCGCGTCAAGATAGGCGGCGCCCGCGCTCTGCCAGAGGTCGCCTTCGATCGGGCCGTAGCGGAACTGCTCCCACTTCAGCCGGCCGCTGCAGGCGTTGAGCAGGCGCGCGCACAGGAGCCCGAGCTGCGGCTTGATGGCGGCGCCGATCTTCTCGTCGGCGCGAGCTCGACGCAGCGTGTCACCATACGCGGCGGCAAGGTGGGTCCAGTAGTCGTGGTTGATCTTCCACAGGCGCAGCTCGTGCGCCCGCGTCTGGCGCGGCGTCACCAGGTATTCGCGCGACAGCCGCCGCGTGTGCGGCAGCACCGCCTCGTCGATCTGGAAGAGCAATTCGAGCCTGCGTTCCGGCCGGAATTCCTTGGTGGCGGCGATCGACTCGAACCACGCCGCCGCGCTGTCCAATGCCGCTGACGCTTCCTGTCCCGGCAGTTCCTTCAGCACCTTCTGGGCCTCGCCGACATCGGCGAGCGGGTGATCGACCCTGTTGCCAAACAGATTCAACATGACAGCGGAATGCCAAGAAATGATTGCGATGACCCGGATATTGCTATGGTCTCATTCAGCGGCTTTGTCCGCAAGCAAAGTCAGCCCCCATGAGACGCCAAATCCCGTCAGGTTCGTCGCCACCGCGCCCAGCCCACCTTCGCAACTGCACGCGGCGAGATCGACGTGCAGCCACGGCTGCTCGCCGATGAAACGGCGCAGGAAGCGCGCCGCCAGGATGTGGTCGGCCTCGCCTTCCATCGTGCATTGCTTGATGTCGGCCACCTTGGAGTCGAGCGCGGCCTCGTAGTCCTCGTCCATCGGAAACACGCAAACGCGCTCGCCGGACGCGACGCCGGCGCGCACCGCCGCCTGCGCCAGCTTCTCGCTCGACGCGAAGACGCCCGAGTAGCGGTTGCCGACCGCCGTAGTCATGCTGCCCGTAAGCGTGGCGAAGTCGACGGTAAGGTCGGGCTTCGTCTTCGCCGCCAGCGCCAGCGTGTCCGCCAGCACCATGCGGCCTTCGGCGTCGGTGTGTACGACTTCGATCGTCGTGCCGTCCAGCGCCGTCACCACGTCGCCCTGCTTGTAGGCGTCGGGCGAGAGATGGTTATGGGCGATGGCGAGCCAGACGTCGAGCGCCACCGGCAGCTTCAGCGCCTGCGCCGCGCGCAGGATCGCCAGCGCCACGGCCGAACCGTTCATGTCCTCGTGCATGCCGGCCATGTAGCGCGCGGGCTTGAGGTTGTGGCCGCCGGTATCGAAGCAGATGCCCTTGCCCACCAGCGCCACGCGCCGCCTGGCATGGCGCGGCTTGTAAGCAAGGTGGACGATCGCGGCATCCTGATGGTCGGAACCACGCGCCACGGCGCAGAAGGCGCCCGCGCCCATCTTCTGCAACCTGCGGAAGTCGAACTCCTCGATGCCCCAGCGGTTCGCCTTCGCGAGTTCGCGGATGCGCTTGCGATACGCAGCGGGCGTGAGTTCGTTGGGCGGCAGCGCCGTGAGTTCGCGCGCGAGCACGTTGGCTTCAGCCAGCGCCACCACGCGCGAAAAGTCAGTCCCCGCGGTACGCCGTGCGAGCACCGCCAGCGTCTTCAGCGGCTTCGCCGGCTTCTTCTTTTTCGCCGGCAGCGGCGCCGCGTTGATGAGCGCGACGTAAGCGGCGTCGCGCACGGTGTCGTCGGCAACGTCGATGGGCACGATGGCCATCTCGGCCGGGCTTTCGTCCAGCAGCAACATCGCCGCCTTGCGCAGTGCCGTCAGGCGCTCGAAGCGCGGCTTCCTGGCGTCGACCATCACGCAGGCGGCGCGACAGCCGTCCTTGAGGTCGATGGCCAGCGGCGACTTGGCCAGTTCCTCGACCTTGAGGTCGCGGCGTTTCAGCACGGCCTGCCAGCGCGGCTTTTCGGGCAGATCGGCAGGCAGGGACTTCCCGGCGGGAATCACGAACAAGAGGTGCGAGGCCGCGGAATCGGGTCGCACGGCCAGCTTGGCAAGAGAGGTGGGGGGCACGGCGGCTTCCTTTAGAATGATCAGAGGATTATAGACAGGCCACACCATCCATTCGCCATGCAACAGTATCTCGATCTCATGCGCCACGTGCTCGCCCACGGCGCCGTCAAGGCGGACCGCACCGGCACCGGCACGCGCTCGGTGTTCGGCTGGCAGATGCGCTTCGATCTCGCCAAGGGTTTCCCGGTGCTCACGACCAAGAAGCTGCACCTGCGCTCCATCATCGTCGAACTCCTGTGGTTCCTGCGCGGCGAGACCAACATCGCCTGGCTCAACGAGAACAAGGTGACGATCTGGGACGAATGGGCCGACGACAACGGCGACCTCGGGCCGGTCTATGGCCACCAGTGGCGGCACTGGCCCGCACGCGACGGCCGCGAGATCGACCAGATGGTGCAATTGATCGAGGGGCTGAAGAAGAATCCGGATTCGCGCCGGCACATCGTCACGGCCTGGAACCCGGCCGAGGTCGACCGCATGGCGCTGCCGCCCTGCCACACGTTGTTCCAGTTCTACGTCGCCGACGGGCGCCTCTCCTGCCAGCTCTACCAGAGGAGCGCCGACATCTTCCTCGGCGTGCCGTTCAACATCGCTTCCTATGCCCTGTTGACGATGATGGTGGCGCAGGTGGTGGGCCTGAAGCCCGGCGACTTCGTGCACACCTTTGGCGACGCGCACCTCTACAGCAACCACCTCGATCAGGCGCAACTGCAGCTGTCGCGCGAGCCGCGACCTCTGCCGACCATGCACATCAACCCTGCAGTGCGCGACATCTTCGCGTTCAAGTACGAGGACTTCCGGCTCGAAGGCTACGATCCGCATCCGCACATTCCGGCGCCGGTGGCCGTGTAGCGATGCACCTCGTCGGCGACATCGGCGGCACCAATGCCCGGCTGGCGCTGACCGAGCCGGGTTCCACCGAACCGCTCGCCGAATGGCGTGCCACGACGGCTGACTTTCGCGACTTCGAATCGGCGCTCGCAACTTACCTCGCGCAGACCGGCGCCGCGGTGTCGCGCGGCTGCCTCGCGGTCGCGGGACCGATCGACGACGGCGGCCGCTCGGCGCGGCTCACCAATTTCCCCTGGACCTTCGATGCTGCCGCGCTGGAGCAGCGCTTCGGCATCGGCCGCGTGTTGCTGGTGAACGACTTCGCGGCCGCAGCGATCGGCGTCACGGTCGCACCGGCCGAAAGCATCGTGCCGGTGCAGGACGGCGAGCCGCTCGAGCGCGCGCCCAAGGTGGTGCTCGGCGCCGGCACGGGGCTCGGCATGGCGATGCTGGTTCCCGACAGCGCCGGCTGGCGCGTGCTGCCCGGCGAAGGTGGCCATGTCGCCTTTGCGCCGCAGGACGAGGACCAGGCGCGCGTCTGGCGCGCGCTCAACGCGCGGCACGGACGTGTCACGGCCGAGCGCGTCATCTCGGGCCCGGGCCTCGCCGCCATCCACCACATCCTCGCCGGCATCGAACTCGATCCGGCGGAAATCGCGCGGCGCGGCATGGTCGACGGCGAGGCAGCCGCGCACCGTTCGCTGGCCGTATTCCTCGCCGCCTATGGTGCTTTCGCGGGCGACATGGCGCTCGCAACCATGGCGCGGGCAGGGGTTTATCTCGCCGGCGGCATCGCGGCCCGCGTGCTGCCAATCCTGCCCGCCAGCCCGTTCCTGGCGGCCTTCAACGCCAAAGCGGAACACGCGGAACTGGCGCGGCGCATGCCGGTGGCGGTCGTGACCGACCCCGCGCTGGGATTGCGCGGCGCCGCCTGCCTGGGCGCGCCAAGTCCTTGACACTGGCATGGCATTGGCAATAGTCTTGCAACAAAAAAGGATCAACATTTGACTGGATAAGCACAGGAGACCCCGAATGGCGACCACAGCCAAGAGCAGCGCAGCAGCCCCGCCCAAGAAGACCGCCCCGAAAGCGGCTGCAAAGCCGTCGGCAAAACCCGCGGCCAAACCGCCTGTAAAGGCCAAACCCGCGAGCCGGGCGGCCGTCAAGGCGTCCCCGACCAGAACCGTCGGCAAGTCCTCGGCCCCTGCTGCTGCGGCGCCGCGCAGCCGGTCGGCCCGCGTGGGCAGCGACCAGCGTCGCAACTACATCGAAGTTGCGGCCTACTACATTGCCGAGCGGCGCGGCTTCTCGGACGGCCACGAGGAAGAGGATTGGGCGGCCGCGGAAGTCGAGATCGACCGCCTGTTGGCCGAAGGCAAGCTCAACAGCTGACCAGAACCAGCCCCGCAAGCGGCGGCAGCATCAGCAGCAGCGAAGCGGGGCGTCCCATCCACGCCTCGTCATTCGCCACCAGCGTGCCGGCGTTGCCCATGTCGCTGCCGCCGTAGTGGCGCGAATCGCTGTTGAAGCGCTCGCGGTATTCGCCTGCCCGTGGCACGCCGATGTGGTAATCGCGGCGTGGCACCGGCGTCAGGTTGAGCACCACGACGGCACAACTGCCGTCGCGCGCCCAGCGCAGCCAACTGATCACAGACTGGTCGGCATCATGGCAGTCGATCCAGGAAAAACCTTCGGCGGAGAAGTCCTGATCGTGCAATGCCGGCAGTTCGACATAGAGACGGTTGAGATCGCGCACCAGCCGCTGCATACCCTCATGCAGCGGATACTGCAGCAGGTGCCAGGCGAGTTCCTCGCGGTCGCGCCATTCGTGGCCCTGCGCGAGTTCGCCGCCCATGAACAAAAGCTTCTTGCCGGGCGTCGTCATCTGGTACGTAAGCAGCGCGCGCAGGTTGGCGAAGCGCTGCCATTCATCACCCGGCATCTTGCCCAGGAGCGAACTCTTGCCGTGCACCACCTCGTCGTGCGACAGCGGCAGGATGAAGTTCTCGGTGTAAGCGTAGAGCTGGCCGAACGTCAGGCGGTCGTGGTGGAAGCGCCGGTGCACCGGATCCTTCTCGATGTAGTCGAGGGTGTCGTTCATCCAGCCCATGTTCCACTTCATCGAAAAGCCGAGGCCGCCGAGGTACACCGGCCGCGACACCATCGGCCAGGCCGTGGATTCTTCGGCCATGGTCAGCGCGCCCGGGAACTCGCGATGCACCATTTCGTTCAGCGCGCGCAGGAATTCGATCGCCTCGAGGTTCTCACGGCCGCCGAACTTGTTGGGCAGCCACTCGCCCTCCTTGCGCGCGTAGTCGAGGTAGAGCATGGACGCCACGGCGTCGACGCGCAGGCCGTCGATGTGGAATTCGGACAACCAGCAGTGCGCGGACGACAGCAGGAAGGAACGCACCTCGTTGCGGCCGTAGTTGAAGATGAGCGTGCCCCACTCCTGGTGCTTGCCCAGGCGCGGATCTTCGTGCTCGTAGAGCGACGAGCCATCGAAATGGGCCAGCGCCCAGGCGTCGGCCGGGAAGTGTCCCGGCACCCAGTCGAGCAGGACGCCGATGTTCGCCCGGTGCAGCGCATCGATCAGCGCCTTGAGGTCGTCCGGGGTGCCGAAGCGCGAGGTGGGCGCGAAAAAACCGGTGCACTGGTAGCCCCAGGATTCGTCGAGCGGATGCTCCATCAGCGGCAGGAATTCGACGTGCGTGTAGCCCATGTCCGCGACGTAGGCCGGCAGGCGCTCCGCGAGTTCGCGGTAGGTGTAGAAACGATTGTCGGGATGGCGCATCCACGAGCCGATGTGCATTTCATAGATCGTCATCGGCGCGTGCAGCCAGTCGCGCTTGCCGCGGCGATCGAGCCAATCGGCATCCGTCCAGTCGTGGCGAGACTCGCCGGGCGTGAGCGCCGCCGTCGCCGGCCGCTTCTCGAACCGGCGCGCGTAGGGGTCGGCCTTCACCATCACGGCTTGCGTGTGCCGGTTGCGGATCTCGAATTTGTACAAGCTGCCCGCGGGCAGGTCGGGAATGAACAGCTCCCAGGCGCCCGAGCTTCCCAGCGAGCACATCGGATGCGTGCGGCCGTCCCAGCGGTTGAAATCGCCGACCACCGACACGCGCTCGGCATTCGGCGCCCAGACGCGAAAGCAGATGCCGGCGACGCCATCGCGCGTCTGCGCCTGCGCGCCGAGCAGCCGGTAGCTCTGGAAGTTGGTGCCCTGGTTGAACAGGTAGAAGTCGCGGCTGGCGTCACCCGGCGGGAAGGCGTATGGGTCGTGGAACACGCGCTCGGTGCCTTCCTCGACAACTTTCAGCAGGTATGGGTAGGGCGACGGCGCGGCGGTCGTGCCGCGCAGCTGGAAGACGTCGCTGTGCCCCTTGCGCGACAGGGGTCGCCAGCCGCTGTCCGTCTGCACGGACACGGCGCTGGCGTGCGGCCGATACACGGTCAGGCGCCAGCCGTCGCCGTCGGGGTGGACGCCGAGCAGCCGGAACGGATCGTGCTCTCGTCCCTCGGCCAGCGCAGTAAACGATTTGTCAGTCATTCTTGTAGGTATTGGCGATAATGGACACTTGGAAGGGGAGGATACCGCATGCAGCATGAACTGGCACTCAACGACCCGCATAGCAGCTACGGCCGTTTCGTCAGCCACCTGACCCGGAGCACCTTCGCCATGGTCCTCGCCGGTGGCCGCGGCAGCCGGCTGATGCAACTCACCGACTGGCGCTCGAAACCCGCGGTGCCGTTCGGCGGCAAGTTTCGCATCATCGATTTCACGCTCTCCAACTGCGTCAATTCGGGCATCCGGCGCATCGGCGTCGCCACACAGTACAAGGCGCAGAGCCTGATCATGCACCTGCAGCGCGGCTGGAGCTTCCTCGACGGCCGCTTCGACGAGTTCATCGACCTGCTGCCGGCACAGCAGCAGATCACCGAGAACTGGTATCAGGGCACGGCCGACGCGGTATTCCAGAACCTCGACCTGATCCGGCGGCGCAACCCGAAGTACATTTTGGTCCTGTCCGGCGATCACATCTACAAGATGGACTACGGCCGCATGCTGGCCGAGCATGTGCAGAACGACGCCGACATGAGCGTGGGCTGCATGGACGTGCCGCTCGAGGAGGCGTCGGCTTTCGGCGTCATGGGCGTCGACGACCAGAGCCGCGTCACCACTTTCGTCGAGAAGCCCGCGAAGCCCGCGTCGATGCCGGGTCGCCCCGACCGCGCGCTGGCAAGCATGGGCATCTACGCCTTCAACGCCGAATTCCTCTTCGAGCAGTTGGTGCGCGACGCCGACGACCCGAAGTCATCGCATGACTTCGGCAAGGACGTGATCCCGAAGTGCGTGGCCCGCTATCGCTGCTTCGCCCACAACTTCGCCGACAGCTGCGTCGGCGTCACCGCGAGCGGCACGCCCTACTGGCGCGACGTGGGCACCGTCGACGCCTACTGGGAAGCGAACGTCGAGCTGACCAAGGTCACGCCCGAACTCAACATGTACGACCAGGAGTGGCCGATCTGGACCTACCAGGAGCAGGTGCCGCCCGCCAAGTTCGTCTTCGACGACGACGACCGGCGCGGCATGGCCATCGACTCGCTGGTCTCGGGCGGCGACGTCATCAGCGGCGCCGCGGTGCGCCGCTCGCTGCTGTTCTCCAACGTGCATGTGCACAGCCACGCCGTCATCGAGGACTCGGTGGTTCTGCCCAGGGTCGACGTCGGCGAGGGCGTGCGTCTGCGCAAGGTGGTCGTCGACAAGCATTGCCGCATTCCCGCCGGCATGAAGATCGGCTTCGACCCGGTCGAGGATGCGAAGCGCTTCCATGTCACGGCCAAGGGCATCACGCTGGTCACGGCCGAGATGCTCGGTCAGCGCATCCATCAGATCCGCTGAACTGCCGCCGATGCCGCAGAAACGCCTCGACCTGGTATTCCTCTGGCACATGCACCAGCCGGATTATCGCGACCACGCGACCGGCGAGCACATGCTGCCCTGGGTCTACCTGCACGCCATCAAGGACTACACGGACATGGCGGATCACCTCGAACGCCATCCGGGCGTCCGCGCCGTGGTCAACTTCGTGCCCGTGCTGCTCGACCAGATCGAGGACTATTGCCATCAGGCGGACACCGGTGATTACCGCGAGCCGCTGCTGCGGCTGCTCGGCGCGCCCGACCTGAACCACCTCGCGCCCGCCGAGCGCCGCCTGCTGCTGGATGCCTGCTTCCGCAGCAACCACCACACGATGCTGATGCCCTTCCCGCGCTACCAGCGGCTGCTCGATCTGTACCAGCGCCTCGCGACGGAGGGCGACATCGCGCTGGGCTACCTGTCGGGCGAGTACTTCGCCGATCTCGTCACCTGGTACCACCTGGCGTGGACCGGCGAGACCGAGCGGCGCCGGCAACCGCTCATCGCCGAACTGATGAGCCGCGGCGAAGGCTACAGCCATGACGACCGGCTGGCCTTGCTCAAGCTGCTCAGCGACATCATGCACAGCCTCGTGCCGCGCTACCGCGCGCTGCAGGAGCGCGGCCAGATCGAACTCTCGGCGACGCCTGCCACTCATCCGCTGGCACCGCTGCTGGTCGACTTCAAGTGCGCGCGCGAAAGCCTGCCGGAGGCGCCGCTGCCCGCGGCGAGCGTTTATCCCGGCGGTCGCCAGCGCGTTTCCGTGCACATCGAAGCAGCGCAGGCATCGCACGTGCGACGCTTCGGCGCGCCCACCCGGGGCATGTGGCCGGCGGAGGGCGCGATTTCAGCTGCCGTGGTACAGCAGTTCGCGACGCACGGCTGTACCTGGCTCGCCAGCGGCGAAGGCGTGCTGAAGAACAGCCTCGCCCGCCACGGCGCCGACGCGCAACGCGCCTCCTACCGGCCCTGGACCCTGACCGGCGCCCCTGGGCTGACGCTCTTCTTCCGCGATGAACATCTTTCCGACCTGATCGGCTTCGAGTACGCACGCTGGCACGGCCGCGACGCGGCGCTCCATTTCGTGAACAAGCTGCAGGCGATCCTCGATGCGGCGCCGGCAGGCGAGACGCCGGTGGTAAGCGTGATCCTCGACGGCGAGAACGCCTGGGAACACTACCCGTACAACGGCTATTTCTTCTTCGAGGACCTTTACGGCCTGCTCGAGAAGCATCCGCGCATCCGCACCACGACCTACGCCGAGATCCTGGCGCGGCCCGCCGCCGGGCGCCCGGCGGCGCGGCCGCTGCCGGGGCTGGTGGCCGGCAGCTGGGTGTATGGCACGCTGTCGACCTGGATCGGCGACAGCGAGAAGAACCTCGCCTGGGATCTCTTGTGCGCCGCCAAGCAGAGCTACGACATGGTCGCCACGAGCGGCCGCCTTTCACCCGAAGAATCAGCCCGCGCAGAACGCCAATTGGCGATCTGCGAAAGCTCCGACTGGTTCTGGTGGTTCGGCGACTACAACCCGTCGGCGGCCGTGGCGAGCTTCGACCGCCTTTACCGGCGCAACCTCGCCAATCTCTACCACCTGCTCAAGCTCACGCCGCCGGCGCAGATCGACATACCGATCTCGAAAGGCAGCAGCACTGCGACCGAGGACGGCACCATGCGCCGCGCGCAGGAACAACAACGAACCTAGACCAACCCCATGAACCAGCCCATCTCCCTGCTCTTCGGCGTGCACGCCCACCAGCCGGTCGGCAACTTCGACAGCGTCATCGACGAGGCGCACGTGCGCTGCTACCGGATGTTCCTGCAAACCCTGGAGAACTATCCCGACTTCCGCTTCGCGGTGCACTTTTCGGGCTGGCTGCTCGACTGGCTGATCGAGCGCTATCCGAAGGACATGGAACGGCTGGTCGCGATGACCCGGCGCGGCCAGGTCGAATGGTTCGGCTCGGGCGACTGCGAACCGGTGCTGGCCTCGATCCCGCACCGCGACCGCGTGAGCCAGATCGACACGCTCTCGCGCAAGATCGAGCGCGCGTTCGGGCGCCGGCCCAAAGGGGCGTGGCTCACCGAGCGCGTCTGGGAATCCGCCGTGGTGCCGGCGCTGGCCGACTGCGGCATCGAATACGTCGCGGTGGACGACTACCACTTCCTGTGCGCGGGCGAGCCGGCGGGCCGCCTCGACAGCTTCTTCTCCACCGAGGAGGACGGGCGCGGCCTCGACCTGTTCCCGATCTCCGAACAGGCACGTTACCGCCTGCCGTTTTCGCCGGCCGAAGCCGCGGTGGCCTGGCTCGAACACCTCGCGCGCGAGGGCCACCGCGCCGCCGTCTACTTCGACGACATCGAGAAATTCGGCATCTGGCCCGAGACCTACCACTGGGTGTACGAG
>DATJQH010000015.1:0-9985 GCA_035505955.1 Rhodocyclaceae bacterium | reverse complement strand
GTGACCCGCACTTCCTTGACCCGCTCGCCGAGCGACTTGGCGATCCTGTCGGTCAGGTCCTTGAACTCGCCGGCCTCCTTTTCCTGCTCCTGCTTCTCGGTCTCGTCTTCCAGCTTGCCGAGATCGAGGCCGCCCTTGGCGACCGAGACCAGCTGCTTACCGTCGAACTCCGCTAGATGCGAGACGACCCACTCGTCGACGCGCTCGGAGAGCAGGATGACCTCGATGCCCTTCTTGCGGAAGATTTCCAGGTGCGGGCTGTTCCTTGCCGCGTTGAACGTTTCGGCAGTGACATAGTAGATCTTGTCCTGGCCTTCCTTCATGCGCGACACATAATCGGCGAGCGAAACGGTTTCCTCGGGCGTGTCGGCCTTCGTCGAGGCGAAGCGCAGCAGCTTGGCGAGCTTGTCCTTGTTGCTGAAATCCTCGCCGACGCCTTCCTTGAGCGCGCGACCGAACTCGCCCCAGAACTTCGCGTAATCCTCCTTGCGGTTCTCGGCCAGGTCGTCGAGCAGGCCCAGCACCTTGGCCGTGCAGCCCTTGCGTATGGCCTCGATGTCCTTCGATTCCTGCAGGATCTCGCGCGAGACGTTGAGCGGCAGGTCGGCGGAATCGACCACGCCGCGCACGAAGCGCAGGTAGAGCGGCATCAGCTGCTCGGCATCGTCCATGATGAAGACGCGGCGCACGTAAAGTTTGACGCCGTGGCGCGACTGACGGTCCCACAGGTCGAAGGGCGCGCGGGCCGGGATGTAGAGCAGCTGTGTGTACTCGGTCTTGCCCTCGACACGGCTGTGCGTCCAGGCCAGCGGCTCGTCGAAGTCGTGGCCGACGTGCTTGTAGAACTCCTTGTACTGCTCCTCGGTGATGTCGTTCTTCGGCCGCGCCCATAGCGCCGAGGCCTGGTTGACGGTCTCATCCTCATCCGTTTCGACCTGCGCCTTCTTTTCCTCGTCCCACTTCTCCGCCTTCATTCTGATCGGCTGGACGATGTGGTCCGAATACTTGCGGATGATGGACTTGAGCTTCCATGAGGACAGCAGGTCGTCCTGCCCTTCGCGCAGGTGCAGGGTGATTTCTGTGCCGCGACTGGGCTTGTCGATCATTTCGACGGTGAATTCGCCGCCACCGTCGGAAACCCATTCGACCCCCTGGTCGGCAGCCTCGCCCGCGCGGCGGGAACGGACGGTCACCTTGTCGGCGACGATGAACGAGGAATAGAAGCCGACGCCGAACTGGCCGATCAGATGGGCATCCTTCTGCTGGTCGCCGGTCAGCGCCGAAAAGAATTCGCGCGTGCCGGACTTGGCGATGGTGCCGAGGTGCGCGATCACCTCGTCGCGGTTCATGCCGATGCCGTTGTCTGAAATCGTGATCGTGCGCGGCGTACCATCGAAACTGACTTTGATGGCGAAATCGCTGTCGTTCTCGAACAGCGCCGGATTGTGCAGCGCCTCGAAGCGCAGCTTGTCGCAGGCGTCGGACGCGTTGGAAATCAGTTCGCGAAGGAAGATTTCGCGGTTCGAGTACAGCGAGTGAATCATCAGTTGAAGCAGTTGCTTCACTTCGGCCTGGAAACCCATCGTCTCCCGGCTGGCAATCGTAGTTGCGGTCATGCATGCCTCCAATTGAAAAACCCGCGCGTACTTGGGGACGATAACCGCGGTTTCAAGTGCGGCGAATCTGAACGGTCAGGAGGTTCCCGTATTTGCCGCGTCTTCCGCGGGCTGCGGCCCGAGCACGCGCAAAATTTCTTCGAGGGTGGTCTCGCCAACGTGGACCTTGTCGGCCGCATCGTGCGCCAGCACCCGCAAGCCCTGCTGGCGGGCGACACGCCCGATGTCGAGCATGCTGGCGCCGCTGCCGATGCGGTCGCGCAGGAAATCATCCATCACCAGGACTTCGTAGATACCGACGCGACGCTTGTAGCCGCTGCCATTGCAGTGCTGGCAGCCCTTGCCCTTGAAGGCACGCAGATCGTCCCGCCTGAAAGCCGCGCCGAGGCGTTGGCGCAACTTGACATCGACCGCGACTTCCTCCCGGCAGTGATCGCAAACGCGGCGCACCAGGCGCTGGGCGACGATGCCCTCCAGTGCCGCCGCCACCACGTAGGGCTTGAGGCCGAGGTCGAACAAGCGGGCGATGGTCGCCACGGCCGAATTGGTGTGCAGCGTGGAAAATACCTGGTGGCCGGTCAGTGCGGCGTGGAAGGCCACCTCGGCAGTCTCGAAGTCGCGGATTTCGCCCAGCAGGACCACGTCCGGATCCTGGCGCAGGATGGAGCGGAGCACCAGCGGGAATGTCAGGCCGATCTTCTCGCGCACCAGCACCTGGCCGGCCATGTCGAGGTAGTACTCGACCGGGTCTTCGATGGTGACGTAGTTCTTGTCCGAAGTGGCTTCGTGCTGGAGCAGCGAGTACAGCGTAGTCGTCTTGCCGCTGCCGGTGGGGCCGGTGGCCAGGATAATGCCCTGCGGTTTCGCCACCATGTCGGTAACCTTGGCCAAGTCCTCTTGGGCAAAGCCCAGGCCGGCGAGACTGAGTACCGCCGAGTTGCGGTCGAGGATGCGCATGACCACCTTCTCGCCGTTGATCGTCGGCAGCGTGGACACGCGCAGGTCGACGATGCGCATCGGCGTCTTGACGGTGATGCGGCCGTCCTGCGGACGACGGCGCTCGGAAATGTCCAGTTCGGCCATGATCTTCAGGCGTGACACCAGCGACTGGTGCAACAAGTGCGGCATGTGGATCTTGTCGACCAGCACGCCGTCGATGCGCAAGCGCACCACCACGCTCTTGGTGCGCGGCTGGATATGGATGTCCGACGCGCCCAGGCGAATGGCTTCGAGAATGATGGCGTTGGCCATGCGAATGGCCGGCGGTTCCTCGGTGCCGCGCAGCAATTCCTCCAGGTCGGCCGCGTCGTCGTCTTCGATGACGATCTCGATCCCTTCGTAGGGATCGGGTGACCCGACCAGCGTCTCCAGTTCCTTGAAATCGACTTCGTCCCCGTACAGATCGTGGATCCTGGCGCGGATCGCCGCCAGATCGGCCGTAACGACCGTCAGTTCGAGCCCCGTGGTGAAGCGCACATCGTCGACCAGGCCGGCGTCGAGCGGATCGGCCATCGCCAGCATCAGGCGACGGCCATCCAGCCGCACCGGCACCACCAGTTGTCGCACGCAGAAGCTGTGCGGGATCAGGTCCGCGAGTGCAGGTTCGATCGGAAATTCGGGCAGTTGCACTTCTTCGACCAGCATGTCGCGGCGCAGGACATCGCGGATCGCGCGCTCCGATACCCAGTCCTTTTCGAGCAACGCCTTGATCAGCGACTCCTTGTGCCTTTCCTGCGAGCGCACCAGTTCCTGAAGCTGTGCGTCGCTCAGCAGCTTCTTCTTGTGCAGCACGATACCGAGCTGACTGCGATTCGTGGCCACGAAACGCGACAGCGCAGAAATCTCCTTGGCCTTCTGCTCGTTCTCCTGCTTCAGCACGCGGTTCCTGCGGATGAGATCGAATTGTTCGAGCGCGAGGGCAACGGTGACGCGCAGGTCGTTGTCATCCCACGGCTTGAGAATGAACTTGTAGACCGCACCTTCGTTGATCGCGCCCATCACCGCGCCCGTATCGGCATGGCCGGTCAGCATGATCCGGATCGTGTCGGGGGAACGTTCCTTGATCGCGCGCAGGAAGTAGGCGCCGTTCATTCCCGGCATCATGTAATCGCAGATCACGACGTGGGTGGTCGCTTCGCCCAGCCGCTGGAGTCCCTCCTCGCCACTACCGGCAGTGACCACTTCGTAGTCTTCCTGCCGGAACACGCGCTTCAGCGCGGCGGTCACTCCCGGTTCGTCGTCGACCAGCAACAGCCGGTAACGGGTCTTCGGGCTCGCTTGAGTCTCCGAAGGCTTGCCGGTGAACAAGGCCCCATAGTCGCTCATCTTGCCCTCACGTGGGAAGGAAGATGGTTACGTTCGTGCCGGCCCCGGGCCGACTGTCGATGGCCATTCTGCCACCATGCGCCTGAACGATATCGCGCGCCACCGTAAGGCCGAGACCCGTGCCGCTACCGACCGGACGCGTCGTGTAGAACGGCTCGAAAGCGCGCGCCAACTGCTCCGTGGTCATGCCGACGCCCGTATCGGCGATGGCAACCTCGATGCCACCCGACACCGCCCGGCTGGTTACGGTCACCGTTCCCGGCTGGTGCGCGTCGCTCACCGCCTGCATGCCATTCTGGATCACGCCGAAGAAGACCTGCTTCAGGTGCCCGGGCAGACAAAGCAGGCGGGGCAGCACACCCAAATCGCGCGCGATCGCCACACCGGGCGACAACCTGGTGGCCACCATGTCGCAGGCTTCGTTGAGCGATTGATTGAGGTCCGCCATTTCCTCGTCCGGCCGATCGATGTTGGAGTAGCCTTTCAGGTCGCGCACGATGCGGGCGACGCGATCGATGCCGGCCAAGGTGTCCCGCACCAGTTCGGCGCCATCCTCGAGCACGAAATCGAGGTCGAGTTCGCGCCAGGCGACGGCAGCGTCGCCCAGGCGTTGCTTGAGCCGCGCCAGCCGCTCCAGGTAGGTACCGAAGGTGGCGACGTTGCTGCGGACGAAACCGATGGGGTTGTTGATCTCGTGCGCCACGCCCGCCGCCAGCTGCCCGACAGACGCGAGTTTCTCCGCCTGGTAGATCTGGCGTTGCCGTTCGTCGAGCAACTCGACCTGCGCCGCCACGCGTTGTTCAAGTTCCTCGGCGAGGTTCTTGTAGCGCGTCTCTGAGGCTGCCAGCGCCCGATTCCGCTCGAGCAGCGTCTGGTAGTCCGAGGTAACGACGTCGGTATGAAGATCGCAAGCCATCAGGTAGCGCACGCGCGCCGCCATCAGTTGCCGCAACACGGCGGCCGCGGCACGCAGTCGTTCTGGTACCGCGGTCGAAGCAAGATAGCCTGCCGGTTCTAGTTCCACGGTCAGCGGCTCGCGACGCGCTGCCGCCGGTGCGTCGCCCCAGTAAGAGCCGCCAGCGCTGGTAAGCACCGCCAGCCCGGCGTCAACTAATCCGGCCAGGGCGGGTCCGACGGCATCGAGCAGGTCGGTCGGCAGCAGTTCGCCCAGCGAGAACTCCCGGTCGAATACGCCGTTCATCCCAGTACTCCGCGCACGAAAGCCTCTTCGTCGAGGCCGTGCCGGCCGGACAGTTCATACTCCTGACCGCAGCGGCGAAACACCGTTCGCAGCAATTGATCGAAAGTCGCGCGCACGCCCTCGCCCGTCAGCGCGGTAGCGAACGTCACCGGCCACGACGCCCCGGTCCAGCGGGCGCGCACCTCGTCCTCCGCCACGATCGCCGGCAGATCGCGCTTGTTGAACTGGACTATCAATGGCAGTCGTTCGAGATCCAGCCCCACACGGGCGGCATTGTCGGTGAGGTTGCGGAAGGATTCGGCGTTGTTGGCTTCCTGGGTCAATTGGGAATCCGCGACGAAGATCACGCCGTCGGCGCGCGACAGCACCGCCTTGCGTGTACCGTCGTGCGCCACCTGTCCGGGAACCGTGAACAGCCGCAACTTGACGAGCAATCCGGATGGCGCTCGGAAACCCATTGGCAGCAGATCGAAGAACAAGGTACGGTCGCCTTGGGTTTCCAGCGTCAGCATCTCTCCCTTCAACTCGGGCGCCAACAGGTCATGCAGACGCATGAGATTGGTCGTCTTGCCGCTCTGGGCCGGACCGTAATAGACCAGCTTGAAGGTCAGGCGCGGGGCCGCCTTGTCGAACTCGGGCATCATGTCGTCGCCGCGGGCGGCGCCGGTGGCTGTTCAAGCGCCGGATCGATGGGCAGCGTGACGTGGAAGGTCGTGCCCTTGCCGACTACGCTCTTGACCTCGATCTTGCCGTGGTGCTTGAGCACGATGCTGTAGGACAGCGAAAGCCCCAGGCCCGTACCCTTGCCCACGGGCTTGGTCGTGAAGAATGGCTCGAAGATGCGCGTGAGGTTTTCCTTCGGGATGCCCGAGCCGGTATCGGCCACCTCGACCCAGACGCGGTCCTCCTCGCGGCCGGTCCTGATCGTGATGTCGCCCTGGTTCTCGATCGCCTGGCCTGCGTTGACCAGCAGGTTCATGAACACCTGGTTGAGCTGCGAAGGCAGGCAGTGCACCTCGGGCAGCTCGCCGTATTCCTTGTGCACCTTGCACTTGTACTTGAGTTCGTTCCAGACGATGTTGAGCGTGGAATCGATGCCCTTGTGCAGGTCCGCCCACTGCCACTCGGCCTCGCCGACGCGCGAGAAGTCCTTGAGGTCCTGAACGATCTTGCGCACCCGCACCAGCCCGTCCTTCGATTCGGCCATCAGCTGGGCCACGTCGGTCTTGATGTATTCGTAGTCCTTGTCCGCCTTGAGCTTGCGCACGGCATCGAACTTGGCACCCACGCATTCGCCGATGTCGTCGGCCGCCCCATAGCCGTCGATGATGGCGAAGAGATCTGCCAGGTAGGCTTCGAGCGTGCCGATGTTGGAATGCACGAAGCCGATCGGGTTGTTCAGCTCGTGCGCGACACCGGCGGCCAGCTGCCCAATCGAGGCCATCTTCTCCGACTGCAGAAGCTGGTTGTGCGCTTCCTCCAGTTTTTTGTTCAGCTGCACCTGCCGCTCCAGGTTTTCGTTGATCTCGGCCTCGCGCAGTTTGCGATTCGAAATGTCGCGCACGACCGCCAGCAGGCGCTCGTGCCCGCCGAGCACCGCCTTGCGCATCGTGATTTCCACCCAGAACAGGCGACCGTCGCTGGCCCTCGCCTGCCACTCGAAACTCTGCGAATCGCCAGCCGCCGCCCGCATCATCCAGTACGCGGCATCGGCCTGCGTATAGGGCGGCGCACCCGAACTCAAGTCCTCCATGCTGGCTGCGAGGAGGTCGGATTCCATCATGCCGAACATCTCGCAGGCGCGCAGGTTCGTGGACAGGATGGCGCCGGTATCGATGTCGTGGATGAGGATGCCTTCCTGGATGTTGTCGAAGATGGCGCGAAAGCGGGCCTCGCTCTCCTGCAAGGCCGTCTCCGCCGCCGTCTGGTCGGTGACGTCGATGGTGAGCCCGACGAGTCGCACCGGGCGGCCGCCAGCGTCCCGTTCCGCGACCAGGCCCCGGCCGAGCACCCAGCGCCATTCGCCCGAACTGTTCCTGAGCCGATACTTGCGCATGAACTGGTGCCCGCCCTGCTGCGCCAGTTCCGTCAGGTCGCCGAGCACCAGCGGCAAGTCCTCGGGGTGCACCAGTGACTGCCAGCTCTCGAAGTCGCTGGAGAAATCGCCCGACCGATAGCCGAGCATCGTGTAATAGCTCGGACTAAAGTAGGCCCGGCGGTGTTCCAGATCCCAGTCCCAGAGACCTTCCCGGGCCGCTTCGAGGGCAAGCCGCAGGCGTTGCTCGCTCAGGTGCAGTGCGCTCCTTACCTGTACCGGATCGGACAGGTCGACGTCGAACGACAACGAAGGCGTTGGCGAATCGGGCACGTCGCTCATCGGTATTCGATCTCCACAACTTCGAGTTCGCGCATTCCCGCCGGACTTTGGAAGCGTACCAGATCGCCGGCCCGCGCCTTGATCAGCGCCCGCGCCAGCGGCGACAGCCAGCTGATGCGCCCTGCCGTCGCGTCCGCCTCGTCGACGCCCACGATCTGGTAGCGCGCCTGCATGCCCCCCGCATCGACGATCGTCACTGTAGCACCGAAGTAGACCTGATCGACGCTCTCCTGCTGCGCAGGATCCACCACCACCGCACTTTCGACGCGCTTCGTCAGATACCGGATGCGGCGATCGATTTCGCGCAGACGCTTCTTGCCATAGATGTAGTCGCCATTCTCCGAGCGGTCGCCGTTGCTGGCCGCCCAGGCCACGACCTGCACCAGATTCGGCCGTTCCACCTTGACGAGTTGGACCAGTTCGTCACGCAGCCGTGCGTGCCCAACCGCGGTCATGTAGTTGCGCGTGCCCGCCGGCAGTTGCACGGCTTCGGGAACGTCGTCGTCCTCGTCATCGGATTCCTTGACGAAGGCCTTGTTCATCGGCACTGCCTCTTACGAAACCGGATGCTCAATCCTACTGGATAGACTGCTTGATCGCCAGCAGGGCCTGGTTGCGCAAGGTCTTCAGCAGCGCCAGTTCCTTCTCGGGAATGGCGATGGCGCCCGCGCGATCCTTGTCGCAGTAGATCATGGCCAGGGGCTTGCCCTTGATGTTGAGCGGGAAGAGAACAAACGTGTGCGCCGTCGTCAGCCGGCGATACCAGGCGGGCACGCGTTCGGCGATCTTGGGATCGTCGATGTCGGCAATGATGATGTCCACGGCCTTCGACGTCGCCAGGTGGAAGACGTCGGCGGAATAGCTGAGCGGGAACTGGAAGTTGCGCGCGATCTCATTGGTGTCGGGCCCGAAACCGAAGCGGCCGGTCATCTGCTCCGTCCTGGGATCGCGCAGGCACAGCAGCACGCGCCGAAATCCCATGGCCCGGTACATGGTCTCCAGCGTGATGCGCAGGATGTCGTTGAGCTGAAAATCGTCGACCAGAGAGTTGCTGATGTCCTGGATGCCCGCGGTCAGGATCGCCTGCGCGTCGCCCGCGTCATCCGCCGCGAGTTCGCCGGGAGCTTCGGCGTCGACACCGAGCACCGCGGTGCCGCCGAGCACCGTGCTGGCCAGGGACTGCTCCTCTTCGGTCGGTGCCGCACGCACCGGCGCTTCGCCGGGCTCAGCCGCGAACGCCTGTACCTGCCGCGCAAACGGACTCTGCTTGAGATTGACGTGCAGGATGGCCGCCACTTCGGTGAGGGCCGCCGACGAACTCTCGATTGCCGCCTGGAACTGCTTGTCGCTCATCGCCATGCTGGCGCCGAAGCGGTCCGATACTGCCCCGATCGCCTTCTGGCGCTCCGCCGGCTCAGTGCCGGCAATGACGTCGCACAGTTCGTTGGAGAAGCCGGCGATCAGGCGCAGCGTCTCGTCCCGCCCGGCCGGCTTGCGCACCACGCCTTCGGGCAGGCGGCGCATGCTGTTCACGATCGACGGTGGAAAGCCCCATGTACGTGCAATGCCGATGCCGAGGTCTTCAAAGGACAGCCCGAGCACGCGCCCCGCCGCGGCCGATTCGGAAAGCTTCTTCGCCTCGATCAGCTTGCGGATCTCCTCGACTTCCTCGGGAAAGTAGAACTGCGCCAGGAGGTGTCCCAGACCGTGGAACAGCGCGCAGATGAAGGCTTCCTCCCCCTCGCGCGGCAGCAGGCTGCCGCTCGTGTCGCGCGCCAGCAACCCGGCCAGGTTCGCACGCAGGAAGAATTCCTTCAGCTCACGGGCATTGGCCTTGTCCTGCAGGTGCTCGAACAGCACGACAGTAATGGCGATGTTGCGAATGGCGTCGAACCCGAGCACGATCACGGCCCGCGACACGGTGCTGATGCTGCCGCCGCCGGCCTGCCGGTAGTGGGCCGAGTTGACCAGACGCAGGATCTTGTTGGTCAGACCGTAGTCCTTGAGGATGCTGTTGGAAAGCTTGTTGATGCTTTCGCGATCGGAATTGGTCAGCCGGTTGATGGCCGACACCGAATCCGAGAGCGCCGGAAAGTCGCTGCGATGCCTCATGCGCCGCAGCAGGAACTCCAGCGTGCTCTGCTTGCCCGCCTCGCCCGCCGTTTCGGCGCTGCCGCTATCGAGATAGAGGTCGAGTGCCTGACGCATCTCGGCGGCGCTCGAGAAACGCTGCGCCGGATCGCGCGCGCAGGCGCGCAGCACGATGTCGCCGAGGCGGTCATCGATTCCGGCTGAGGCCGGCAGACCCACGTCCTCGCTCACGATGCGCTGCATCACCGCTTCGGCGCCGCCACCCTTGAACACGCGCTCGCCGGTCAGCATTTCCAGCAGCACCAGCCCGGCCGCAAAGACATCCATCTTTTCGCTCACGGTGCGGCCGGATACGTACTCGGGCGCCATGTAGGC
>DATJQH010000014.1:0-14912 GCA_035505955.1 Rhodocyclaceae bacterium | reverse complement strand
GCGCGTCCATTTCCGCGCGCGACATCGGCAGGAAGGGCGCGGTGCCGAATCGCTGCGCCCAGAACTTGCGGTAGGAAGTAAGAGGCTTGGCCGCGGTCACGCCGGCTTCCAGCGACTCACGCTGGGCACATGCCGGGCGAGAAAGTCCATCTGGTCGGCGAGGATGTGGCGGTTGCAGAGGATCAGGTACTCGGCCTTGTTGGGCACGTAGGGCGCGTAGAGCAGTTCCATGCCGGCCTGTTCGGGCGTGCGGCCGCTCTTCAGCTGGTTGCAGCTGCGGCAGGCCGTGACCACGTTCATCCAGCCGTCCTTGCCACCCTGCACGACGGGCAGGATATGGTCGCGCGTCAACCGCTGCCCGGGCAGTTCCTCGCCGCAGTAGGCACAGACATGGCGATCGCGATGGAAGAGCTCGCGGTTGGACAGCGGCGGCACCTTGTGCAGCGACTTGCCGGCCAGTGCCTTGCCTTTGATGGCGATGATGCTGTTGGCGCTGATTTCCGAACGCGAACCCGTGAGCCGGTTCATGCCGCCATGAAACACGAAACTGTGCTCGCCGATCGTCCAGGCCACCAGATCCTTCGCGTAGTAAAAACAGGCGTGCTGCCAGTTCACCCAGCGGTGAGGCGCGCCGTGCTGGTCTAGCGTGAGTATCAGCGGATGTGCGGTCATACTCTAGAATTCCGTTGGCGACAATCTAGCAGAGCCCCGAGACTTTGCCTACTTCGACGTTGCCCGGCACCCTGGTGCGGGCATTACTGATTTCACTGGCGTTGCACGTCTTCCTCTTCTGGCCGTCCTGGCCGATCTTGCGGGAAGTGCCGACGGGGGCGGTCGTCACCGCGACACTGCGTTCCGCCACGAGCACGCCGTCCAACCTGCCTGACCCTGCGCGCGGCACCCCGCCGGGGAAGGCGCCGCAAGGCCCTCCGTCGCCGCCAATGCCGGTGGCTGCCGCACCCGCCGAAAACGCTGATCCCATCTCGATTTCGACAGCGGCGGCGCCCGCACGTTCCTATCCCGCCGCGGGTGTCGAACTGGACGCCGAGGGCCTGCGCGGCTATCGCGTGGCGCTGGCGCGGGAGATGCGTCGCCACAAGCGTTACCCCGCGCGCGCCATCGCGGCCGGGTGGAGCGGCACAGCCGCGTTCCGGGTTGCAGTCAGCGAGAACGGGGCGGCGCAGGTTGACAGGCTGACCCGGTCGAGCGGGCACGACGTGCTCGATGATGCCGCGGCGCAGATGCTGCAACTCGCCGCGCCGGCGACGCCGCTGCCCGCGGCCCTGCGCGGACGCGCGTTTGCGATCGACCTGCCGGTGGTGTTCGAACTACCCGAGTGATTCTGACTGGTCCGCCGGCGCGTCCTCGGTGGAATCGAACACGAGCTTGATCTTCTCCTCGACACCCTCGTCGTTGAGGTCGATGGTCACTCTGCCGCCGTGCTGCAGGCGGCCGAACAGAAGCTCGTCAGCCAGCGCGGCGCGGATCGAGTCCTGGATCAGCCGCGCCATCGGCCGCGCACCCATCAGCGGATCGAAGCCCTTCTCGGCGAGCCATGCGCGCAGCGCGTCCGTGAACACGACCTCGACCTTCTTCTCGTGCAGTTGGCCCTCGAGCTGCATCAGGAACTTGTCGACCACGCGCAGGATCACCTGCGTGTCGAGCGCCTTGAACGAGATGATGCCGTCGAGCCGGTTGCGGAATTCGGGCGTGAACATGCGCTTGATGTCCGCCATCTCGTCGCCGGCTTCCTTGCTCGTCGTGAAGCCGATCGAGGTCTTCTGCAGCGCCTCGGCGCCTGCGTTCGTGGTCATGACGACGACGACGTTGCGGAAGTCCGCCTTGCGGCCGTTGTTGTCAGTCAGCGTGCCGTGGTCCATGACCTGCAGCAGGATGTTGTAGATGTCCGGGTGCGCCTTCTCGATCTCGTCGAGCAGCAGCACAGCGTGCGGCTTCTTCGTCACCGCCTCGGTCAACTGGCCGCCCTGGTCGAAGCCCACGTAGCCCGGCGGCGCGCCGATCAGGCGCGAAACGGCGTGGCGTTCCTGGTACTCGGACATGTCGAAGCGGATCAACTCGATGCCCATGCAGTAGGCGAGCTGGCGCGCCACTTCGGTCTTGCCGACGCCCGTGGGGCCGGAGAAGAGGAAGCAGCCGATCGGTTTCTGCGGGTTGCCGAGGCCGGAGCGAGACATCTTGATCGCCTTCGCCAGTGCTTCGATCGCCGGGTCCTGGCCGAACACCACGGCCTTGAGGTCGCGCTCGATGTTCTTCAGCACAGAGCGGTCGTCGGCGGAGACGTGCTGCGGCGGGATGCGCGCAATCTTGGCGACGATTTCCTCGATCTCCTGCTTGCCGATCACCTTCTTCTGCTTCGACTTCGGCAGGATGCGCTGCGCGGCGCCGGCCTCATCGATGACATCGATGGCCTTGTCGGGAAGGTGGCGATCGGTGATGTACTTCGCCGACAGCTCGGCGGCGTTGGTGATGGCGGCCGCGGAGTACTTGACGCCGTGGTGCTCCTCGAAGCGGCTCTTGAGACCGCGCAGGATCGACACCGTCTCCGTGACGGACGGTTCATTGACGTCGATCTTCTGGAAGCGCCTCGACAGCGCATGGTCCTTCTCGAAGACGCCGCGGAACTCGTTGTAGGTCGTGGCGCCGATGCACTTCAGCGCGCCCGAGGCCAGGGCGGGCTTGAGCAGGTTCGAGGCATCGAGCGTGCCGCCCGATGCCGCGCCGGCGCCGATCAGCGTGTGGATCTCGTCGATGAACAGGATGGTGTCCGGATTGTCCGCGAGCTGCTTCAGCACGGCCTTCAGGCGCTGCTCGAAGTCGCCGCGGTACTTGGTGCCGGCCAGCAGCGCGCCCATGTCGAGCGCGTAGACAGTCGCCTTGGACAGGATGTCCGGCACGCGGCCCTCGATGATGCGCTGGGCCAGGCCCTCCGCGATGGCGGTCTTGCCGACGCCCGCCTCGCCGACGAGGAGCGGATTGTTCTTGCGCCTCCGGCACAGCGTCTGGATCACGCGTTCGAGTTCCTTCTCGCGGCCGATCAAGGGATCGATCTTGCCGACCAGTGCGGACTGGTTCAGGTTCTGCGTAAAGCTCTCCAGCGCTCCGGACTGTTGCTGGCCTTCGGTTTCGGGATCGGTCGCATCCTCGCCCTGCTTGGCGACCTGAGGCGTCTTGGTGATGCCGTGGGAAATGAAGTTCACGACGTCCAGGCGCGTCACGCCCTGCTTCTGCAGGAAAAAGACGGCGTGCGAGTCCTTCTCGCCGAAGATCGCCACCAGCACGTTGGCGCCGGTGACTTCCTTCTTGCCCGAAGACTGCACGTGCAGGATGGCGCGCTGAATCACGCGCTGGAAGCCCAGCGTCGGCTGCGTGTCGATTTCGTCCGTGCCGGCTACTGTGGGCGTGTGCTGATCGATGAAGCCGGTCAGTTCCTTGCGCAACTCGTCGATGTTGGCGGCGCAGGCGCGCAGCACCTCGGCGGCCGACGGGTTGTCGAGCAGGGTCAGCAGCAGGTGCTCGACCGTGATGAATTCGTGGCGCTTCTGCCGGGCTTCGACAAAGGCCATGTGGAGGCTGACTTCCAGTTCCTGCGCGATCATCTAGTTTTCCTCCATCACGCACGCCAGCGGATGCTGGTTCTGGCGCGCGAACGCACTGACCTGCTCCACTTTCGTGGCTGCCACGTCACGCGGGAAGACGCCACAAACACCTCTTCCTTCGCGGTGCACCTTGAGCATGACCACCGTGGCCTGCTCGCGATTCATGCCGAAGTATTGTTGCAAAACAACAACGACGAAATCCATCGGCGTGAAATCATCGTTGAGCAGCAGGACCTTGTACAAGGGGGGCTGCCTGACTTGCGCCTTCTGTCGTTCGAGTACGGCGTCGGCTCCCCGCGCCGGCTTCTGAGCTGCCATGACTTGATTCTAATGCCAATCATCAGGCCTTCAACAGCGGCGTCAACAGGGGAATAGCGGCACCTTCAACCGCTTTCTTCTTCTTCGTGCGCCCGCGTCCTTGTTGTCTTGCAACAAAGAATCCCCTTGACGCTGTCCTGATAATTGCGTAAAAGGCGAAACGTGTTTGGTTCAAGCCTCGCCGCTTTGTTGTTTCAGGAATGTCCCCGCAGTCCTTCAGTTCCCTGATTCACCGCTTGGCTTCCTAGGCTGTAGAGAACTTGCAACGCAAACATGTTCCGGTCGGTTTTGCGCCGGCCGGTGTGTTTTTCGTTTATGGGAAGAGGTTTATGGCAACTGGTACCGTCAAGTGGTTCAACGACTCCAAGGGTTACGGCTTTATCACGCCGGATGATGGCAGCGAGGACTTGTTCGCGCACTTCTCCGCTATCACCATGGCGGGTTTCAAGACCCTGAAGGAAGGCGAGAAGGTCTCTTTCGACGTCGTGCAGGGCCCGAAGGGCAAGCAGGCGTCGAACATTCAGAAGGCCTGATCGATAGGCAGAATGCCAAGAGCCTGCCGGATTGTCCGGCAGGCTTTTTTTTGTCCACGGATTGTCGGGCTGGCCGATCATGTCAACGCGGCCACCGTTGGCGCGTTATGATGTCTGACAGTCGGTTTTCTCCGATTGTGCGAATGACCGATTTTTCCAAGATCCCATCGAAAGGAAACAGAATGTCCAAGCTCGTCGCCACCCTTGTTGCCGGCCTGTTCGCCGTGTCCGCTGCCATCGCCGCCGAGCCGGCTGCCGCGCCTGCCGCCGCTCCGGCTCCCGCTGCCGCCCCGGCTCCCGCTGCTGCTCCGGCTCCCGCTGCTGCTCCGGCCAAGGAAGCCAAGGCCGCCAAGAAGCACGCCAAGAAGCATGGCAAGAAGAAGGCCGCTGCCACCAGCGAAATGAAGTAATCGGCAGTTGCTCGCGGCTTTGGGAAGAGGGCAGGGGAACCTGCCCTTTTTCTTTTTCGTCGTGCCGCCGCAGGTCAGGTGGCGGCGATGCGCCCGGCGATGTGATCGAGCGCCTCTTCGACCTGATCGATCAGGATCAGGCACAGGTCGCCGGGATTCAGCCTGGCCAGCGCCGCGTCGATGGCCACGAATTCGCCATGGATCTCGTCGACGGCGCGCGTGCGCGACGCATGCGCCAGCCCCTGACGCAGCAGCGCCAGTACCTCGCCGTCGGCGCGGCCGCGCTGGCAGGCATCCTGATAAAGAATGACGTCGTCAAACGCTTCGCCCAGGATTTCCGTCTGCTGACGGATGTCCTCGTCGCGCCGGTCGCCGGCGCCGCTGATCACGACCAGACGCCGCTTGGCCGGCATCGAATCGATGGCGCGCACCAGCGCCTGGATCGCGTCGGGGTTGTGGCCGTAGTCGGCGATCAGCGTCGCGCCGCGGTAGTCGAACAGGTTGAAACGCCCCGGCGCCGTCTGGGCGTCGTTGACGAACGAGCCGAGGCCGGCGTGGATGGTCTGCCAGTTGAGGTCCAGCGCCCACGCGGCGGCGACTGCGGCCATGGCGTTCTCGACCTGGAACCCGATCGTGCCGTTGCGCGTGACCGGGATGCCGGCGAGCGCGATGCGGTGCTCGAGCAGCCCCTCGGCGGCGACGATGGCATCGCCGTCGCGGAACACGACGCGCTTGCCCTGGGCGCGGTGCATGGCCATCACCGGCAGATGGCGGTCGTTGGCGAAGTAGGTGATCGAACCGGGGCATGAACTGGCCATACGGGCGACGATCGGGTCGGCGGCGTTGAGTACGGCCATGCCGTTCGGCGCCACGTTCTCGACGATCACGCGCTTTACCACGGCGAGGTCCTCGACGGTGCTGATGTACGAGAGGCCCAGGTGGTCGCCCAGGCCGATGTTGGTGATCACCGCCACATTGCAGCGGTCGAAGGCCAGGCCCTCGCGCAGCACGCCACCGCGCGCGGTTTCGAACACTGCCGCATCCACGTCCGGATGCATCAGCACGTTGCGCGCGCTCTTGGGCCCGCTGCAATCGCCGGTGTCGATGCGCTTGCCCTCGATATAGACGCCGTCCGTGCTGGTCATGCCGACGCGTAGTCCCTTCTTGCCCAAGATGTTGGCGATCAGGCGCACGGTGGTCGTCTTGCCGTTCGTACCGGCCACCGCAACCACCGGGATGCGTGCGTTGTCGCCCCATTCGAACATGGTCGAGACGATCGCTTCGCCGACCGCGCGGCCCTTGCCGAAGGACGGGCTCAGGTGCATGCGCAGGCCCGGCGCGGCGTTGACTTCGACGATGCCGCCGCCCTGGTCCTCGAGCGGCTTCAGCACGGTGTCGCAGATGACGTCGATGCCGCAGATGTCGAGGCCGACCATCTGCGCGGCTGCGACCGCGGCCGACGCCATGTCGGGATGCACGTCGTCGGTGACGTCGGTTGCCGTGCCGCCGGTCGACAGGTTGGCGTTGTTGCGCAATACCACACGCGCACCCTTGTTCGGTACGGACTCGGCGGTCATCCCCTGCTTGGCGAGCGCGGCAAGCGCGATGTCGTCGAAACGGATCTTGGTCAGCGAAGTCGCGTGGCCGGTACCCCGGCGCGGATCGCGGTTCACCTCCTCGACGAGTTCGCGCACCGTGCGCTTGCCGTCGCCGAACACTTGCGGCGGATCGCGTCGCGCGGCGGCGATCAGGCGGTCGCCGATCACCAGCATGCGATAGTCGTGGCCGCACAGATATTTCTCGACGAGGATCGAGTCGCTGAATTCGGCGGCGGCCGCGTAGGCGGCGAGAACCTGCGCGCGGGTTTCGAGATTGACGGCCACACCCTTGCCCTGGTTGCCGTCCTGGGGCTTCACCACGACCGGCACGCCGACTTCCTGCGCGGCCGCCCAGGCGTCCTCCGCATCGCGTACCGGGCGGCCGAACGGCACCGACACGCCGCCGGCATGCAGCAGGCGCTTGGTCAGTTCCTTGTCCTGGGCGATCGATTCCGCGATGGCGCTCGATCGGTCCGTCTCAGCGGCCTGGATGCGCCGCTGCTTGCTGCCCCAGCCGAACTGCACGAGGCTGCCCGAGGTCAGGCGGCGGAACGGGATGCCGCGCGCGACCGCAGCCTGGACGATGGAACCCGTGCTGGGCCCGAGGCGTTCGTCCTCGTCGAGTTCGCGCAGTTGCCCGAGTGTCTCGGCCAGATCGAAGGGTGCGTCGTCAGCGGCGGCCTGGCACAGTGTCTGCGCGTGTTCGAGTGCCATGCGGCCGACGGCTTCCTCGCTGTACTCGACCACGACCTGATAGATGCCGGGCTCCAGCGTTGCAGTGGTGCGGCTGAACGTGACCGGGCAGCCGGCGCGCGCCTGCAGGCCGAGCGCCGCGAATTCCAGCGCGTGCGCCATCGAGATCGGTTCGGAATGGCTGGTCGGCGTCAGGAAGCCGATTTCGGGGAAGCGTGCTCGCAGGCGCTCTTCGAAGCCCGGAATGTTGGCGATGTCGCGTTCGGTCTCGGGGCAGGAGACGATGGCCTCGACGGCGGTGTGCCGGCTCCAGAGGTTGGGGCCGCGCAGTGCCCGGATGCGTGAGACTTCCATGTGTTCGTCCTATGCGGTGCCGGCGCGCCGGGCGGCGTGGTGCGTTTCGACGCCGGCGCGGATCAGGTCCGGGGCCACCGCCAGCGCCCAGGCCGCGGCAGCGGCGGCGGCGATGCAGGCGGCGTCCGCGGCCTGCGTGGGCAGGGTGAGACCGATGAGCGTGGTCAGCGGCGTTTCCTGGTCGCCGCTCGCCAGCACCAGTTCGTTGCCGCGGAAGAACACGGCACGCCGGCCGAGTGCACGATGTTCGGCGATCACGGGGTTGGCGCCATCGAGGCCGAAGAAGATGACTTCGCCGTCGCACAGCGGCGCCAGCGGCGCAACCAGCGTGTCGTCGGCGTTAAGCACCGCCACGCCCTCGGACAGCACAACGTCGACCAGCGTGCGCAGTACGTTGACGAGCTGCTCCGGCGTTTCGACGTAGTGGTCCGCGACCTGTTCCGCCGGATCGATGTTGGTAACGACGGCGACGTGGCAGCGGTCGTACGCGAGGCCTTCGGCCAGGATGCTGCGGGCGCCGGTTTCCAGCACGGCGGTTTCGACTGCGCGGTTGATGAGCGTTTGGTGCGCACCGGACCAGTTTGCGTTGTCGGTCTTCGACAGGCGCCGGCCGCCAAGGTAGGAGCCGTCGGCACAGGCAAGCCCGGTCTGCACGCCGGTGAGGCGCAGGAGTTCGGCCACGAGCCGCGCGACTGCCGTCCGGCCGTGGCTGCCGGTGATGCCGACGATGGGGATGCGACCGTCCTCGCCGGTGGGAAAAAGGTGGCGCGCGATGGCTTCGCCCACGGGGCGCGGCTTGCCCTCGGCAGGTTTGAGGTGCATCAGCAGGCTGGGGCCGGCGTTCACTTCGACGATGGCGCCGCGCGTTGCCGCAAGCGGCTTGCCGATGTCCTCGGCGACGAGGTCGATGCCGGCGATGTCGAGGCCGACGATGCGCGCCGCCAGCGTCGCGGCGGCGGCAACGTCCGGATGCACGTCGTCGGTTTCGTCGTAGGCGAGATCGCCCTGGCGCTTGACGAGCACCTCGATCCCCGCGGGCGGCACCGACTCTGCGGTGAAGCCCTGCCGTTCGAGTTCGAGCAGGGCGATCGGCTCTTCGGCCAGCACCAGCGGTTCGATCGGAAACTCTTCCTCGACGCCGCAGCGCGGATCGCTGTTGATCTGGCTTTCGATCAGTTGCGCGACGCTCGACTTGCCGTCGCCGACGATGGTGATCTTCTTGCCGCGCGTGGCCGCGACCACCTTGCTGCCGACGACCAGAAGGCGGTGGGCGTTGCCATGCACGAAGCGTTCGACCATGACGCCGCTGCCTTCCTTGTCGGCGGCGGCGAAGGCCTTCTCGATTTCCGCACGCGTATTGAGGTCGGTGAACACGCCGCGTCCATGGTTGGCGTCGGTGGGTTTCACGACCACCGGCAGGCCGACGTCCTCGGCGGCCGACCACGCATCGGCGGCATCGTCGACTTCGCGCCCTTCCGGAATCGGCACCCCGCAGGCGGCCAGGAGACGCTTGGTGAGGTCCTTGTTGCTGGCGATGCTTTCGGCGATGGCGCTGGTGCGGTCGCTCTCTGCCGTCCAGATGCGCCGGCTGCGCGCACCGTAGCCGAGCTGCACGAGGTTGCCCTCGGTGAGGCGAATATGCGGAATGCCGCGCTCCATGGCGGCATCCACGATGCAGGCGGTGCTGGGCCCGAGGCAGCGGCGGTCGGCGATGCGGCGCACGTTGGCGACCGCGGCGCCGACGTCGAAGGGCATGTTGTCGATGGCCGCCAGGATCAGTTGCCGTGCGGCTTCCAGGCTGGCGCGCGTGACCTCTTCCTGGCGCGAGCGCACCACGACCTTGTACAGCCCGCGCACGGAAGTGCTGCGCGCCTTGCCGAAGCCCGTGCGCTGGCCGGCGAGATTCTGTATTTCCAGCGTCACGTGTTCGAGGATGTGCGCTGCCCAGGTACCTTCGCGCAGGCGCTCGATGAAGCCGCCGCGCGTGCCGACGCTGCACTTGTGTTCGACGAGCGTGGGCAGCCAGGCCACGAGGCGATCGACGAAGCCGGGCAGCGTGTTCGACGGAAAGTCTTCCAGATCGCCGATGTCGACCCAGGCTTCGAGCGCCGGTCGGTAGGTCCAGATGTTGGGTCCGCGCAGGGGGGTGATGCGGAGGATGTCGAGCTTCTTCATGTCGTTGTCGCGGCGCCACCCGAATCCGGGGTGCGCGCCAGCGCTGAATAACGCGAGGCGAAGCGATTAGTTTACCGGACGCCCGCAATTGGTGCGCGAAAGCCTGTCGCGCCGACGCCCCGTGCCGGGCCGGCCGGCGGCACGGCTATACTGCGCGCCATGACGCTATCACATACGGCCCCTCAGGCGACGGAACACGGCCAGTTGCCTGAAGCCTGGCGCACCACGGCGGCTGACTTTCTGGCGGATGGGGAGCCCGTGGCCGCCTGGGTCACACCCGACCTCGACGCCAACCTCAACTTCGGGCGCGGTCTCATCGTCGTCACGGATCGCCGCATTTTCGCGCGCGATTCCGCCGACGCGCCCTGGCAGGCCTGGGACTACCGACCCGGCCTGACGCTGCACGCGTTCGACCACGCCGGCGTCGCGACGCTAGAGTTGCGCGATGAAACGTCGCGCCTCGCCTGCTGGCGCTACACGCTGGCCGAGAACGTGCATTCGCTGCGTCTCGTCTCCGAGTTCGAGCGCCGCCTGGAAAGCCGCATCACCGGCCGGCCCGTGCCACCGCCAGAAGACGCGGTCTGCCCGGTCTGCAACACGCCGCTGGAGCCGGACCAGGAAGAGTGCCCCGTCTGCAACAAGGTGATCCACACGCCGCCGTCGACCTGGACGCTGTTCCGCTTGTGGCGCTTCGCCCGACCCTACAAATGGCGGCTGCTCGGCGCCTTCGTGCTGATGCTGACCGCGACCGCGGCGACCCTGGTGCCGCCCTACCTCACGCGACCGCTACTCGATGACGTGCTTATCCCGTACCAGAACGGCAAGCCCGTCGACGTCAATCTGGTGGCCATGTACCTCGGCGGCCTGCTGGGCGCCGCGCTCGTCGCCTGGTCGCTCGGCTGGCTCAAGACCTACATCCTGGCGCTGGTGTCGGAGCGCATCGGCCGCGACCTGCGCACGGCCACGTTCGAGCACCTGCTGAACCTCTCGCTCGAGTACTTCGGCGGCAAGCGCACCGGGGACCTGATGGCGCGCATCGGCTCCGAGACCGACCGCATCAACGTTTTCATCTCGCTGCACCTGCTCGACTTCATCACCGACGTGCTCATGATCGGCATGACGGCCGTGATCCTGGTCTCGATCAATCCCTGGCTGGCGCTGGTGACGCTGCTGCCGCTGCCGCTGATCGCCTGGATGATCCACACCGTGCGCGACAAGCTGCGCACCGGCTTCGAGAAGGTCGACCGCGTCTGGGCCGAGGTGACCAATGTGCTGGCCGACGTGATTCCCGGCATCCGCGTCGTCAAGGCCTTCGCGCAGGAGAGCCGCGAGGCCGAGCGCTTCCGCGACGCCAATCGCCACAACCTGGCGTTGAACGACCGCCTCAACAAGACCTGGTCTCTGTTCTCGCCGACCGTGACGCTGCTCACGGAAACCGGCCTGCTGGTGGTCTGGGGCTTCGGCATCTGGCAGGTGGCGCACGATCAGATCACGGTCGGCGTGCTCACCGCTTTCATCGCCTACATCAGCCGCTTCTACACGCGGCTCGATTCGATGAGCCGCATCGTCTCCGTGACGCAGAAGGCGGCTGCGGGCGCCAAGCGCATCTTCGACATCCTCGACCACGTTTCCAGCGTGCCAGAGCCGGTTAACCCCGTGCATCTTGCCGATGTCACCGGGCGTATCGAACTGCGCGACGTCGGCTTCCGCTACGGCAACCGCGGCGTGATCCGCGGCGTCAGCCTTGGCATCGAGCCCGGCGAGATGATCGGCCTCGTCGGCCACAGCGGCTCGGGCAAGAGCACGCTGGTCAACCTGATCTGCCGCTTCTACGACGTCACGGAAGGCGCCATCCGCATCGACGGCACCGACATCCGTTCTGTTCCTGTGGCGGAATTCCGTCGGCATATCGGCCTCGTGCTGCAGGAGCCTTTCCTGTTCTTTGGCACCATCGCCGAGAACATCGCCTACGGCAAGCCGGACGCGACCCGCGAAGAGATCATCGCCGCCGCCCGCGCCGCCCACGCGCACGAGTTCATCCTGCGCCTGCCGCACGGCTACGACTCGCTGGTCGGCGAGCGCGGCCAGGGCCTCTCGGGCGGCGAGCGCCAGCGCATCTCGATCGCCCGTGCACTGCTCATCGATCCGAAGATCCTGATCCTCGACGAGGCGACCTCGTCGGTCGATACCGAAACGGAAAAGGAAATCCAGAAGGCGCTCGACAACCTGGTGCGCGGCCGCACGACCATTGCCATCGCCCACCGCCTGTCGACGCTGCGCAAGGCCGACCGCCTCGTCGTGATGGATCGCGGCAGGATCGTCGAAGTAGGACCGCACGACGACCTGATGGCGCGCGAGGGGCACTATTACCGCCTGTACCAGGCGCAGGCTCGCAATGTCGACACCGAGACGGCGGAAATCCCTCTCAAGCCGCTGGAGAAGGCGCATGCAGAAGTCTGAACTCCAACTCGGGCGCAATGTCTTCGGCCGCCTGGTGCTCGTGCGCGACGGCGCCGCGGAGGAGGTCGTGCCCGTGCGCGCCTTCCCGATCAGCGCCGCCGACGAGGGCGTGGCGCTGATCAATGCCGAGGGCCGCGAGGTGGCCTGGTTCGACCGCATGGCCGACGTGCCGGAGACCCTGCGCGGCCTGGTCGAGAGCGAACTCGCCAGCCGCGAGTTCATGCCCGAGATCAAGCGCATCGAGAGCGTTTCGAGCTTCGCCACGCCCAGCACCTGGCAGGTGGAGACGGATCGTGGCCACACGGCCATGGTGCTGAAAGGCGAGGAGGACATCCGCCGGCTCGGTCGCACGTCGCTGCTGATCGCCGACAGCAACGGCATCCAGTTCCTGGTCCGCGACATCGAAAAGCTCGACCGCGCGAGCCGCAGGATGCTCGACCGCTTCCTGTGAACGTCGTGCGCTGGCGATTTCTCCTGCTGTTGCTTGGCGTACCATCGGGGCTGACTCTTGCCCAGGAGCTTGCGCGCATCGAACTCGCGGCCGGCATGCACCGGATCGACGCCGAGGTCGTGAACACGCAGGAAACGCGCATGCTGGGCCTCATGAATCGCAAGGAAATGCCCGCGCATCACGGCATGCTGTTCGTCTTCGACGCCGACGGGCGTCACTGCATGTGGATGAAGAACACGCTGCTGCCGCTCGCGGTCGCCTTCATCGATGCCGATGGCCGCATCGTCAACGTCGAGGAAATGAAGCCGCAGACCGAAGACGTCCACTGCGCCGCGCGCCCGGCGCGCTACGCGCTCGAGATGAACGCCGGCTGGTTCTCCCGCCGCGGCGTCAAGGCGGGCACGGCGCTCTCGGGAATCGAGAAGGCGCCGCCGGCGCGCTAGTCGTGCGAGCGCGCCATCAGCTTGAGCATCTTGACGTTGATGGCGATGAAGCGGACGAACTGCCACAGTAGCGACGTGCGCATGTAACGCGTGAACCAGGTCGGTCGCGGCGGGTAGAACGCCTGTTCGTAAGGATCGCGATTGATTACCTTGCTCATGTCCGTCTCCTAGTCCGGCAGCAGCTTCCAGCCCGGCAGCATTTTGGCCTGGTAGATGAAGGTGTAGTGGAGCATGGACTTCATCCAGTGTCCGGCCAGGCCGATTTCGCCGAAGGTCAGGTGGATGTCGCGGCCGTACTCGGGATACTTCTCGTAGTCGGGGACGACCGGGAACACCGTCATCGTCACGGCCGTGCCGTGCAGCAGGTGCGAGCCGGTCGAGGCGACGCAGGCAGCGCCCATCTTGGCCATGGAGGCCGTGTGCGTGGGCTTGTCGGCGCCGTTGATCATGTCGCGGATGCTCTTGGCCACGGCGATGGCCATCGCGGCCGAGGGCATGCCCGTGCGCGGAGGCGCGGGATTGATCGGCGTGCCATTGGCGCTTTGCATCGGCTTGCTGATGAGATGCGGCGGTGCGAAGGCGATGCCGACCGCGAAGATGTTTCGGTAGCCCGGTGTCTGATACGTGTTCGGCCAGTCGGCGGCGCTCCATTCGGCATACGGGCGCGCCGTGTAATCCGCGTCGACACGCATGAAGCCGCTGGGCGCGAACATCTTCGCCGTGATGTCCTCGCCCGCCTTGTCGAAGGCCTTGAGGCCGACGCCGGCGAAGGGCGGAATCAGCATGGCGAAGTCGAATTCCTGTTCGTGGAACGTGCCGTCGAGCAGTTCGTAATGGATCCTGCCCGGCTCCACCTTCTTGACGTGGGCGCGCGTGATCCACTCGATGCCGCGCTCCACCATCAGCGACTCGGCGAAGGTCTTGCCGTTGGTGATGTAGCCGCCGCGGCGGATGTGCACGCCGCCCATGCCGAAGTCGCCGAGTTCATATTCGTTGCTGATCCAGACGATGCGCGCGTTGTCCCTGACGCCGGCCTCGCGCAGCACGTGGTCGACATTGTAGATGTACTCGAAGGCCGCACCCTGGCAGGTGCAAGTGCCGTGGCCGGTACCGACCACCAGCGTCTTCTTCGCGCCGGCCTTGAGTGCCGCGATGACCTCCTGCAGCTTCTCGTTGGCATGCAGCGCATGCGTCGCCGTGCAGACCGAAACTGTGTTGCCCGCATCGGGCCCCAGCCCTTCGGTGGCGCCGAAATTCAGTTTCGGGCCCGTGGCGTTGACCAGATAATCGTAGGCAACGGTGTCCGTCTGGCCGGCCTTTGCGGGCAACGTGTATTCGATCGTCACGAAAGGCGAGGCGCTGTCCGCCGAGCCTTCGGGATGGATCGAGAGCGCCCTGGCCTGGCGAAAGTCGACGCCGATGCGGCTGTACAGCTTCGCCAGTTCGAAGGTGACGTCGTCCTCCGTCATCTGGCCGACGCCGACCCAGATGTTGGAGGGAATCCAGTTCCACTTCGCGTTGGGCGAGACGACGACGATCTCGTGCTGGCGCCCTAACCACCGGTGCAGATAACGGGCGACCGTATGCCCCGAGATGCCGGCGCCGAGGATGACGATTCTGGCCATGGTGTTTCCTCCCTGAGTAGCCGGGATATTAGAACACCATCGGGAGGGTCCGGGAGAAGGTCAGGCGGCGGCCTGGACCGGGATCTTGCGGCTGGTGCGGGTGATGCGGTTCTTCGCGTCGACGTAGACGAGG
Source organism: Rhodocyclaceae bacterium (assembly GCA_035505955.1). Lineage (GTDB taxonomy): Bacteria > Pseudomonadota > Gammaproteobacteria > Burkholderiales > Rhodocyclaceae > Fen-999. Next base: position 102 of record DATJQH010000014.1, on the reverse strand, counting down.
TCAGGCTCGAACTTGGTCAGTTCAATCTCGTTGTACATCGCGAAGGTGGCGATGATGAGCAGGTCGCCGGGGGCGGCCTTGCGCGCGGCGGCGCCGTTCACC
>DATJQH010000013.1:0-7784 GCA_035505955.1 Rhodocyclaceae bacterium | reverse complement strand
GATCACAGCGACCTCAGCGTTGCCCTGATCGGCACGCTGGCGCGCAACCTGGCGCTGAGGCTGCATGCGGCGATTACCGAAGTGCAGGTACTGCGCGGCTAGGTGGTCGTCAGGAGCCGCACTGCGTCAGCATCTTCACGCCTTCCATGAAGAGGGGAACCCAGGTCGGGGTGACGCAGCGCGTCTTGCCGATCTTGACCACATGCTCGCCGGCCGGGCCATGCGACTCGACGACGACTTCCGGTGCAGTTGCCTTGGCGATGGCCGCTTCGACGGTCAGCGGTACCTTCGGCGCATCGAGCGACGTGTGCGGCACCGGCTCGCGCGCATAGGCGCGAGCGGTGGCGTGGGCGGCGTCGAGGTCGATCGTCGTCCTCGGTGCAGGTGTCGACTGATCCGTCTCGGTGCCGGTGGGCATGGCAGCAGTTTGGCTTGCGGCGGGCCGGCGTTCCGGCGCGATCCTCGGCCGCGCGGGTTCAGCGTCGGGGACGCTGCTTGCGGGCAACGGCGTGCTCAAGTGCGCGATCAGCGGCGCCGGCACCACCTGTATGTCGGTCGCCTCGCGGAACCGGATCGGCAGCGCCAGCCACGCGAGGTGCAGCAGCGCGGAGAGCGCCAGGAAGCCGGCAAGGCGGCCAGGAGGCGCAGTCGCCGCGGCGTCCCGATGCATCTAGGGCGTCGCCCTTTGCAGCGCGTAGCCTTCGAACGTGCAGGTCTCGCCGCTGCCGGCCTGCTCGCAGCGCAGGATGCTGCCGCCGTCGGCGAGCGGTCCGCGCACGGCCGCCTCGCTGTCCGAAACGATCTCGATCGGCACGCGCGTCGGAGGTCCGTCCGTCATGCGGAATTCGACGAGAAGATGTCCCGCTTCCTCGACAAGCGCGGCGCCGTCCACAAAAGCGTGATCGTCGCCGAGGTTCGTGATCTTCCACTCGCCGAGGCGCTGCCGCCACTGGCCGAGATCGGCCGGCGGCACGATGCGCTCGCCGACCAGCATCTCCTGGCCGCCCACGCGCGCCACCAGGACGTCATGGCCCGCCACGACACGCCGCGAGAGACCGATGGCGCCGAGGGTGCCGAGGTCGACGCGAATGAAGCCGAGAATCGAATACGACGCGCGGAGCTCGCCGTCGGCTCCGGGCACGAGGTCGAAACTGCGGCCGAAGGCCTCGGCGCGCAAGTGCGTGCCGTCCAGGCGCACGCGGGTGAGGCCGACCATCGTCGTGTAGTCGCCGACATAGGGTTGCAGCTGCTCGGCCGGCCACGGCGGATCGGCCGCTGGCACCTGCTCGCGCGGCGGCTGCCGAATGCCGCTCTTGGCCTCGAGCGCGAGGGCCAGCGTCTCGGTGGCGATGCGGTCGATGGCGCGTGTGGCGGAGCCCGAATTGGCGAGCACCACGACGCCCAGCTTGTGCGCCGGCAGCGCGTAGATTTGCGAGCGGAAGTACAGCATGCCGCCGGCATGGTGGGCGACCGGTCCGGCGCCTTCGATCGTGTTGGTGCCGAGCGTCGACAGCATCCAGCCCAGCCCGTTGCGGAAGTTGAGGTCGAGCGGCACGTTGGCGTTCTGCGGCCTCAGCATCTCGGCGACGGATTCCTGGCGCAACACCTGCTTGTCGCCGGCGCGCCCGTCGGCGAAGACCATCGAGAGGAAGCGGGCGAGGTCGATGGCACTGGCATTGAGGCCGCCAGCCGGCACGTCGCGCAGGGGCAGTTCCGTCGCCGGCTCGCCCTTGCGGTACGCAGTGGACATGAGGCTGGAATGGGCCGGGCCCAGCTCGAAGGCGGCAGTGTTCATTCCGATCGGCACCAGCACCGAGTCGTGCATGTAGTCCGCGAACGGCTTGCCGGTGACGTTCTGGATCGCGTGGCCGAGCAGGGAGATGCCGACGTTCGAATACGAGAACGTGTGGTTGGGCGGGTACGCCATGTCCTCATCGTGCAGCCGCTGCGCGACCTGCGTGAACGGTTCTGGGGTCCCGGTGAACATGCCCTTGGCCAGGTCGCGCGGCAGGCCGGAGTGGTGGGTCATCAGGTTGCGGGGCGTCACCGCATCGCCGCCGGCGAACCGCGAGCGGATCGAGAACTCGGGCACGTAGTCCTTGAGCGGCCGGTCCAGATCGAGCTGCCCGTGTTCGACGAGCTGCATCGCCGCGGTCGCCGTGAAGAGCTTCGAAATCGAGCCGACGCGGTAGATCGTTTCCGGCGTCGCCTTCCGGTTCTGCTCCTTGTCCGCGTAGCCGAAGCCTTCGGCCCAGACGATGCGTTGGTCATCAACCAGCGCGATGCTCATGCCGATGACGTTGTTGGCGCTCATCTCGTGGCGGGCGAGCTCGGCAATGTAGGGCTTGATGCTGTCGAAGTCGCCGTGCGCCACTTGCGCGGGGCGCTGGGGCGCGCTGCCGCAGGCGGACAGGAAAAGGACGGCAGCAACCGTTGCGCCGCTCGTGGCGTGGTGGAGGAAACGTGCAGATGTCATCGGATGGACCCGGTTGGCGAAGTGCAATCGCGGAGTCTAACCCTGTCCGCGCAATCGCCCCATCGGCGGGGATGGCATCAGGTGAGCGTCGACACCAGGTTGAATTCGTTCAGCGCCATGAGCTGCTGGATGAGCGTGGTCGCGCTGCCGTTGTTGAAGGACGATACGGTGAGCAAATCGAGCAGCCCGGGAAGCCACAGCGAGGTGTTGGTGAGGTCGAACGCAGCGAGCGTGCCGAGTGTGGCCGTCTGCTGCCCGGTCGCGGCGAAGCCCGACGCGACGCTGCCGAAGGAATCGACCGCCTGCGCAAGCAGCGCGAATGGGGCGTTGGGATCGTTCAGGAATGCCCCCTGCAGGGCTTCGAGGTCAACGCTCAGGGTGTTGCCGAGCCCGAGCACGGCGGGTTGCAGCGTGATGCCGATGTCGGCGAGGCTTGTGGGCTGGTCGGCGCTGGCAGTTTGCGTCACGAGTGGCGCCTGCGTCTGTGCATTCAGGTTCTGCGCGAACTGCGCGGCGAGCGTTGCCGTATTGCCGGCGCCCGGCGCGTTCTGCAGCCGGGCGAGGTTGCCCTGCAGGGTGTTGAACGCGTCGACGAAGTTCTGTGCCTCGGCGGCCAGGCTCGGGAAGTCAGGGCCGAAGTTCTGGCCCAATCCGCTCGTGAAGGAACCGGGCCGCAGATCCGCAAGCGAACTCCGGTACGCGTCGGTTGCGGCGAGCAGTTGGCCGGTGCTGGAAAGCTCGACCAACGTCGACGCGCCGCCGAGGCCCGCGAGACCTGGCAGGCCGGGTGCGGCCACAGCGGGAGCGGTGCCCAGCGCGCTGATCTGAGCCGAGGCGTAGGGAGCCAGAATCGCTGCCGTTGGTGTCACCGTATAGTCGGCCATGGCTGCCTCCGTTGCCTCTGCCATCTAGGTATTGGTCTCTTCGCCGACCACGAGCCGCGCTTCATCCAGATAGTGGTGCGGCGGAATGACGAGGTTCGTCGGCGCCGGAACGTCCTTGAAGACGCGTCCGGCAAGGTCGAATTTCGATCCGTGGCACGGACACAGGAAGCCGCCGGGCCAGTCCGCGCCGAGATCCGAAGTGTCGCCGCCGAAGCGCAGCGTCGGCGAACAGCCGAGGTGCGTGCAGATGCCGATGGCGATGAACATCTCGGGCCGGATCGACCGCGTGGTGTTCCGGCAATAGGGCGGCTGCTCGGAATCGGCCGAGCCCGGATCGGCGAGCAGGCGGTCGTGGCCGGCCAGCGTCGCGACCATATCGGGACTGCGATGGAGCAGCCAGACGGGCATGCCGCGCCAGCCGATGACCGTGAGCGCCCCCGGTTCGATCCTGTCCACGCGTGCCTCGACCGGCGCGCCCGCGGCGCGCGCCCGCGCGCTCGGGGCCATGCTGTCGAGGAAGGTGTAGGCGGTGGCACCGAGGATCGCGCCGCCGGCAGCCGCCGTCGAAGCGATCAGGAAGCGCCGCCGCTCCAGCGTGTCGTCAAGGGCGTCCATCGCGATGCGGCCGAATCATGGAGCCCGGTTGCCGAAAAGCCGCGAGGCGTGCCACATGTAGAAGGTGACCGGCGGCGAGGCGGCTAGTGGTTGTCCATCGCGGCCAATAACGATCGCCTGTACCGAATGGGCACCGCGCACAACGTTTGCCAGCACGAACCGGTTGCCGGGTTGCGTCGCGACGGGGGCGCCGTCGATCAGCAGCATCAGGTTGTCGCCGTTGCGTGCGCGCAACGCCGGCTCGACGGCCACGTCGATCGCGAGCATGTCGTTGTCGCTGTGCACCGTTGCCTGCTCCTGCGGAGACAGTATCGCGACGGATGCATAGCGCGCATCGTCGCGCGCCCAACCGCTTTCCGGCAATGCCAGACCGGCCGTGAGGAGCGCCGCCAGGGCTGCCGCGATCAGCTGTCTGCCGCTGCGCTGACGCTCGAACCCCACGCGACCTACCTCCTGGTGACGAAGCACCTGTTGGCAATGACGTAATGTTCGACGGCGGGGCGGATCAATAGTTCCGATGGGGCACCAGCGAAAAGTCAGCCCCGGTGGTACGCCGTGTGGGCATGGCGTGACGATAATGTGCACATGCGGACCATTGGCCTTCATGTCATCCATGCCTGAGACAGTGCACCATGCGGGTGCCACCGCCCTCGCCGAACACGAGTGGCGTGAGCTGGACACGGAGGGCGACCCCTTCGTCGACCGCGCGTTCCTGGGCGCCGCGGAGCAGTGCGCGACGCGACGCGGCCCGCTGGGCTGGCAGCCGATGCACATCGCGTTGCGCGAGGCCGACGGCCGCTGTGCCGGCTTCCTCCCGCTTTACGCACGGCACCACTGGTATGGCGATTTCGCGGCGGACTGGAACTGGGAGCCGGCCTGGCGGCAGGCGGGGCTGGCCTACTATCCCAAGCTCGTCACCGGCGTGCCGTTTACGCCGTCACCGGGGCCGCGTTTGCTGGCAGCGCGCAGCGCCGACGGCATGGCGGTTCGCGCAGCATTGATCGAGGCGGCGATTGAACGCACGGTGGCGCTCGGGGCATCGAACTGGCAATGCCTGTTCGTGCGCGAGCGCGACCGCGCGCCGCTGGCCGGCGCGGGCCTGCTTCTGCGGCGCGGCGTGCAATTCCACTGGTTCAATCGCGGCTACCGGGACTTCGCCGACTTCCTTGAGAGCTTCGTCGCCGCGAAGCGCAAGAAGCTCAAGCGCGAGCGGCGCGCGGTCGCCGATGCGGGCCTGCGCGTCGAGGTGCGGCATGGCGACGATATCGACGAGCTGCTGTGGCGGGCCATCCACCGCCATTACAGCAGCACCTTCGAGCGGCTCGGGGGCATGGCGTCGTTCTCGCTCGAATTCTTCCGCGCGGTTGGCGCCTCGCTCGGCAAGCGCATGGTGGTGTTCTGCGCCTTCGAGGGCGAGCGGCCGGTCGCCTCGGCGATCTGCTACCGCGACGACGAAGCCCTCTACGGCCGCCACTGGGGCACCGAAGTTGACGTTCCGGGCCTGCACTTCGAGCTGTGCTACCACGCCGGCATCGAATACGCCATCGAGCACGAACTGCAGCGCTTCGAGCCGGGCGCGCAGGGCGAGCACAAGATCGCACGCGGCTTCGAGCCCGTATCGACGTGGTCGGCCTACTGGATCGCCGATCCCGACATGCGCGAGGCGGTGGCGCGCTACGTGGCGCGCGAAGACGCCGGCATGCGGGCCTATCAGGACGAAATGGCGCTGCACCTGCCCTACCGCACGGCGTCCTGCGAGGGCTGACTCTAGACGCCGGCGAGCGGCAGCTTGACGGTGAAGGTGGAGCCGATGCCGACCTTGCTCTGCACGTCGATCGTGCCACCGTGCTTCTTGGCGATGTCATAGCACATCGACAGCCCGAGCCCGGTGCCCTTGCCCACGTCGCGCGTGGTGAAGAACGGCTCGAAGATGCGGCCGATGATTCCGGGCGGTATGCCACAACCGGTATCGGTGATCGACACGACAATGGCACCGTCGGCGACACCTGTCTTGATGCGGATTTCGCCCTTCGTGTCGATCGCTTGTGCCGCATTGACCAGCATGTTGAGGAAGAGCTGGCTCAACTCGTGCGGGCGGCAGTTCAGCAGTGGCAACTCGCCGAACTCGGTGATGACGTTGGCCTTGGCCCGCAGCGTCGCGGCGGCGGTTTCGACCGTGCTGCGCACACAGTCGTTGATGTTGATCTGCTGCACCTCGGCCTCGTCCACGTGCGAGAAACTCTTCAGCGTCTGCACGATATCGCGCACGCGCTTGGCGCCCGCGGTGGACTCGTTGATCAGCGTCGGCGTGTCCTCGAAGATGAAGTCGACGTCGAGCATGCTGCGCAACTCGGCCAGGCGTTTCTTCTCGGTCTCGCCGTATTTCGCAGCGAGGAGATCGGCGTCCTTCACGTACTCTTGCAACGCGCTCGCATAGTTAGCCAAGGTGCCGAGGTTGCTCATGATGAAGCCCATGGGATTGTTGATCTCGTGGGCGATGCCGGCCGCAAGCTGGCCGACCGAGGCCATCTTCTCCTGCTGCAGCAACTGGGCCTCTGCGGCCTTGAGGTCGTTGTAGGCGACGGCCAGTTCCTTGTTCTTGGTAACCAAGTCGTCGCGCGCCTGGGCGAGCGCAGCAACCATGCTGTTGAAGGCGACCGAGAACTCGCCGAGGAAGTCGACCTTCTGTGTGAAGTCGCCTGCGGCCACTTGCTGCGTCTGCCAGGTCAGGTGACGCAGGTTGGCGTGCAGGCCCTTGAGGGAGCCTGCCAGCGATCCCCGCCGCAACAGGGTCGCGGAAAGCTCGCCGGCCGCCATCGCCCGCGTGAACCGGGACAACTCCGCAAGGTACTCGACCAGCAACCCGGCCTCTTCGCGATATTCGCAATCGGCCGGGACCTCGCGCGGGATATCGCCCGCGGCGAGAGCACGAAGCAAGTCTGACAGCGTCGTCATGCAGCGGCGGGAACGGCCTCCACCGTGGCGAGGAAGCGGCAGGTGCGGTCACCGGTGCACCAGCAATCGACTTCCTTGACCTTGAATTTCAGGCCTGAGAACGATTCCAGCAGCGCTGCGATGAAGCCCTCGTCGTACGTGCAGATTTCGTAACTCAATTCGGGCAGGCCCGAGCAGTCCAGGTCTTCGCCTACCGTGAGAATCAGGCGGCCGTGCGCGAGGTCTTCTTCTTCGACGCGCAGCACGCCAATCGCCATTTCCTTCAGCGCGTCCTGCAGCTTGCGCACGAACTCGCCAAGGTCCGTCACCTTGCCGATCACGTGGTCGTAGAAGTGTCCACCGGCGAGGTACCCGGCGTTGTAGAACAGCTCATCGGCTTTCTCGGTTCCGTACTGCTTCTCCAGGACATCGCGGAAGCAGAACTGCATCAACCGATAGACCTCGACGCGCGTCATGCGGCCAAGGTTCGGGCGTCCCTCGTCGAGGTTGCCGAGCAATCCCCAGGAGAAGCTGTACTTGCGTGTTGCGTCGTCCATGTTATTACCTCCCATTGTGGCGTTGCATTCCGTAATGAAACGGAGCTCGCTGCTTCAATCTGCTGCGTTTTCGCCTGTCGATTCGGATTATGGCTCCGATTGCGGAAGTTCGCGATAGGCACAATTGCCTAGCCAAAGCCCACAAATCCGGTCAGGTTCTAAACATTTGACGGCATGGGTTTTTCGCCATTCCGCGCCCGCGTCGTGTCGCCATCCGCGACCTCCTGCAACGCGCTCGTTGATGACAGTGGCAGCCGGCGGAATTAATCGCGACCGGCAGAGGCCGTGGATGCGCTCAACGCCTGAATTGGCGCCCCT
>DATJQH010000012.1:0-18989 GCA_035505955.1 Rhodocyclaceae bacterium | reverse complement strand
AGCATCTCGTAGCCGACTTCCATGGTCTCCGAGCACATGCGGGCCAGTGCCTGGAACTTGTCGAAGAACACCTTGTCGGCATGCGACTTCTCGTGCTCGTTGAAGGAGCGCCAGTAGGTGACGATCACATAGTGATCATCCGCCGCGCGCGCTGCGCCGAGCGAACCCTGGTCCGACACGAAACCCGAGAACTTGAACACCTGGCCGGCAATGAAGCCGCCCTTGTCGCCGCCGTAGGTTTCCTTGACGACGTTGCACATTTCACCGACTGCCACCTCGACGTCGTCGAACTTGACGCCGGGTTTCAGCTTGATGGTGTTGAAGAGCATCTTTGCTCCAAAGGGCACCGAAATCGCATCGAACATTTGTCTCTCTCCTGTCGTGGTTGTAGTGGTTTCATTCTAGCCCCGGGCCGGTTGTCAAGCGACGGCATCGCGCCATTGGATGGGGCGTAAACCATGATCAGAATGCGTGTTTTGGCGATGACACTAAATTGCGTTGGCATTGTCCACTGAGCATGCCGGAAACGGCGCAGATCGAATGCCGAGGCACTTGCCAATGTTCGTCAGCAATCCGTTTTCGTTGCTCGCCGAAGCGTTTTCGCCCATGTTCATGCAGGCATACGTCGTGCTGATGGTGGCGGCAGTCGTCGCCGGCGTCTTGTTCGACATGCGGCACAAGCGCAGCGCCGAATTCTTCGCCCGTCGCCGGGAAAGTGCACGCGCTGCGGCGCAGCGCGAACTCGGGGCCGCGGCGATCGCGACCATCGCCGTCGAGACGCTCGTGGTCGACGTGATGGCCGCGGGCGAGTTCGACAAATGGCAGCGCCGGCTCTCGCACCTCTTGACGGCTTACGGTTTCATCATCTACCTCGTGACGACTGTGGTGATGGTGTTCGGCTACGCGTCCGACCCGGAAACGCCGTGGGCATGGACGGCGCTGTGGCATCTCGGCGCGTTGATGGTCCTCGCGGGGGGCTCGTGGTTCTTCTTCGCGCTGCGCGCGGATGTCGCGCAGGAGGCGCGCGCGCCGTTGCGGCTGCGCCAGGCCGATATCTTCATCGTCGGCTTGCTGGCGAGCTCGGCGTTCGCGCTCGTCTGGCACGCCGCCCAGATGCTCGACAACGGGGCGGGCGTGACGATGGTTCTCTTCGGCCTCTATCTCTTCTCGACGACGCTGCTGTTCGTGACCGTGCCGTGGTCCAAGTTCGCGCACATGTTCTACAAGCCGGCGGCAGCGTTCCAGAAACGGCTGGAGGCCGCGAGCGGCGCCTCGGACCTGCCGCGGCCGGCCGAGATCAGCCACATCAGGAGATGACGGTGCCCACCTACGTCGACATGACCAGGTGCGACGGCTGCGGCGAGTGCGTGAACATCTGCCCGTCGGACATCATGCACATCGATCCGGTATACCGGCGCGCCTACAACATCGAGCCCAACTTCTGCTGGGAGTGCTATTCGTGCGTCAAGGCCTGCCCGCAGCACGCCATCGATGTGCGCGGGTATGCCGACTTCGCGCCGCTGGGGCACAAGGTGCGGGTGCTGCGCGAGAAGGAGAAGGGCGTCATCTCGTGGAAGATCCGCTACCGCGACGGACGCGTGAAGGAATTCGCCTTTCCGATCCGGACCACGCCCTGGGGTTCGATTGCTGCGCCGTCCAGTTACGACGCACCGCCCGCGGACGAACTGCAGTCGCAGTTGTTGGCCCATGAGCCGGACGCGCTCAAGGTGGCGGCGCTGCCCGCGCTGCCGGCCCGGAGCTGAAGCGTGGCACGCCGCACCGAGGTCGTCGACTGCGATGTCCTGATCATCGGCGGCGGCTTCGGCGGTTGCGGCGCGGCCTACGAGTCGCGCTTCTGGGGGCGCGACCTCAGGATCGTGGTCGTCGAGAAGGCGAACATCGAAAGGAGCGGCGCGGTCGCGCACGGTCTATCCGCCATCAACTGCTACATGGGCATGCGCTGGAACGAGAACCAGCCCGAGGACCACGTGCGCTACGCGCGCGGCGACCTGATGGGCCTGGTGCGCGAGGACCTGGTCTACGACATCGCCCGCCATGTCGACTCCACGGTGCACAAATTCGAGGAGTGGGGCCTGCCGATCATGAAGCACCCGGACACCGGCCACTACCTGCGCGAGGGGCGCTGGCAGATCATGATCCACGGCGAGAGCTACAAGCCTATCGTCGCCGAGGCCGCGGCCAAGGCGGCGAGCAAGGTGTACAACCGCATCATGGTGACGCACCTGCTGCTCGACCGGCACCATCCGGATCGGGTGGCCGGCGCGGTCGGCTTCCATGTACGCGACGGCACCTTCTACGTCTTCCGGGCCAAGGCGGTCATCGTCGCGGCGGGCGGCGCGTCGCACATCTACCGACCCCGCGCGATCGGCGAAGGCACGGGACGCACCTGGTATGCGCCCTGGAGCAGCGCCTCCGCCTACGGCCTGCTGATCGAGGCCGGCGCGAAGATGATCCAGATGGAAAACCGCATCGTGCTGGCGCGCTTCAAGGACGGCTACGGGCCGGTCGGCGCCTGGTTCCTGCTGCTGAAGGCCTACGCCACCAACGCCTATGGCGAGCGCTACGAGGAGGCGCGCTTCGACGAGATCAAGGCGCTGGTCGGCAAGTACGCCGACATCAAGCCGATGCCGACCTGCCTGCGCAACCACGCCATGATCGAGGAGATGAAGGCCGGGCGCGGGCCGATCTTCATGCACACGCAGGAATGCCTCGACACGCCCGAGAAGGAGGAGATCGGCTGGGAGGATTTCCTCGACATGACGGTCGGCCAGGCGGTGGTGTGGGCGTCGCAGAACATCGATCCCAAGGAGCGCGCCTCGGAACTGATCACTTCCGAACCTTATGTCATGGGTTCGCATGCCACGTGCTCGGGCGCATGGGCGAGCGGTCCCGAGGATTGCGCGCCGCGCGACTGGCAGTGGGGCTACAACCGCATGACCACGATCGAGGGATTGTTCGGCGCCGGCGACACGATTGGCGGCTCCGCCCACAAGTTCTCCTCGGGATCGTTCACCGAAGGGCGCATCGCCGGCAAGTCGGCGGTGCGCTACCTGCGCGACCTGAACGGTGCCGGGCCGGCGGTGGACGAGGCGCGCCTGCGGCAACTGGCCGAGGCGATCTTCAAACCGCTCGAGGAATACCGCGTCGGCCGCAACGAGTTCGTCGCCGGCACCGTGTCGCCCAACTACCTGCTGCCGCTGCACGGCCTGCAGCGGCTGGAGAAGCTCATGGACGAGTACGTGGGTGGCTACAGCACGTTCTACCTCACCAACGAGCCGCTGCTCGACCGCGGCCTCGAACTCCTGCGCATGCTGCGCGAGGACCTCGACCACCTCGGCGCGGAGGACCTGCACCAGCTGCAGCGCGCCTGGGAATTGCGCCACCGCGTGCTCACCGCAGAGGCGGTGGTGCGCCACACGCGTTTTCGCGAGGAGACGCGCTGGCCCGGCTACTACTACCGCGCAGACCACCCGCGTCTGGACGACGACGCCTGGCATGTGTTCGTCGCCTCGCGCTACGACGCGGCGGCCGATGCGTGGCAACTCGAGAAGCTGCCGGTGCATCACCTGATTTCCTGACGCCGCTGGCGCGACCCCGGGCGATCCGGCGAAAGTCAGCCCTCGTGGCACACCGTGCGGAGCCTGAAATGCGGCACCACAACGTCATGTTGTGGTTACAATTCCCATCAGCAGAGTCTGGTCAATCCTGAGCATTTGATGGGGGGCGTTGGGCGCCGCGATGATTGCCGGGTACTCCTTGGGTAAGCCGAGCTTCGCCAACAGCCTGATCCTGCGCGGCGCGCTCCTCATGCTGCTGGCGCTGGCGCTTTTCGCGGCCGGCACCTACCAGTTCATCATTCGGCCGACCGTGGGCGGTCTCGCCGACGCCGAGATGCAACGGGTGTCCCAGCAGCTCGATGGTCGTGTGAGCCAACTCCTGCAAGCGGTCGAGACGACGCTGCGCAGCAGCCAGGGCTGGGGCATGGACGGCAGCCTCGATCACGGCCAGCTGCTGCGCTTCAACGAGTACTTCTTCCCGATCATTGCCAACCACCCCGAGATTTCCTCGGTGAATTTCGCGCACGAATCGGGGCGCGAGATCCTGCTGCTGCACAACGCCGATGGCACCTGGGTCAATCGCGTCAGCAATCCGGATGCGTGGGGACAGCGCACGTACTGGCTGTTCTGGAACACCACGCACCAGCTCGAGCGCGTCGAGATGCGGCTGCTCGACTACGACACGCGCACGCGGCCCTGGCATCGCGGCGCGATGGCGCTGGCGAGCGAGAAGTCGATCTACTGGACCGAGCCCTACATCTTCTACACGACCAGGGACCCGGGCATCACGGCGGCGATGCGCTGGACGGGCTCCGACGGCAGCCGATACGTGATCGGCCATGACGTCCGATTGCTCGAGCTCGCTTCGTTCACCACGGGCCTCACGATCGGCAAGGCGGGACGCGCCACGCTGTTCCAGGCCGACGGCAAGTTGCTGGCGCCGCCGCATGACGAGCGCTTCGGCACGCCGGATGCGATCCGCGCAGCCGTGCTGAAGACGCCGGCGGAGCTCGGCCTGAAGGACATTGAGCAAGGTTTCGCCAGCTGGCAGGGCGACGTGTCGGGCCGACCCGGCATCGACAGCTACGATTTGGACGGCGCGCGCTGGTTCAGCCTTTTCCGACCCATTGCTGCGGGCGACCAGAAGTTCTGGCTCGGCGTGTTTGCGCCCGAAGACGAGTTCCTGCCTGCCAGCGGCGATAACCTCGTCTATGCCGTTTTCATTGCGCTGCTGGCGCTCCTGGCCGGCGTCGCCGTGTCGCTGCGCATCGCGCGCCAGTTCGGGCGGCCGTTGGTTGCGCTGGCGAAGGAGAGTGCGCGCATCGGCCGCATGGAGCTCGATGCGCCCGTCGCCATCGATGCGCCCTGGTGGGAGATCCAGCAGCTCGCCAACGCGCAGGAGAACATGCGCCTCAAGCTGCGCGACGCGCGCCAGGCGCAGGTGGACGCGCACGCGGCGCTGGAGGGCAAGGTCGCCGAGCGCACGCGCGAACTCAGCGAAAGCCAGGCCGCGCTGCAGGAGCGCGAGGTCATCTTCCGCGCCATCTTCGAAAATGCGGCCATCGGCATCTCCAGCCTGACGCCCGAGTTGCGGCGCCTGCGGGTCAATCGTGCATTCTGCGAGTTCGTCGGCTACAGCGAGGCGCAACTGCTGGCGGGCACCGGCCTCGATCTCATCGTGCCGGCGGACCGCGAGCGCGTGCAAACGGCCTACCGCGACCTCGCGGCCGGTCGCGAGCACTATTACCGCACCGAAACCGGCTTCGTCCGCCAGGACGGCTCAGTGCGCTGGGCAGACATCCAGCTCACGGCGATTCGCGACGCCGACCATCCGGAACGCGTGCTGTCGCTGCTGGCGACGATCCTCGACACGACCGACCGCCACGACATGGAAACGGAGCTCGATCGCCAGTTCGGCATCATGCGCGCGCTGCTCGACACGATTCCGAACCCGATCTTTTACAAGGGTGCCGACGCCCGCTTCCTGGGTTGCAACAAGGCCTACGAGCAGGCGTTCGGCACCAGCGCGCACCAGGTCGTCGGCAAGCGCGTGCTCGACCTGACCTACCTGCCCGAGGCAGACCGGATCGCCTACCAGGCCGAGGATGAAAGCGTGATCCGCGATGCGGGCCACGTCGTGCGCGAAGTGACCATCACATTCGTCGATGGCAAACCGCACGATACCCTGTACTCCGTCACCGGATTCGCCAACCGTGACGGCACGCCGGGCGGCCTGGTCGGCCTGATCGTGGACATCTCCGCCCTCAAAGCTGCGGAGCGCGAGGCGCAGCAGGCGCGTGCCGCGGCCGAGACGGCGGCGGCGGCCAAGGCCGACTTCCTCGCCAACATGAGCCACGAGATCCGCACGCCGATGAATGCGATCGTCGGGCTCACGCACATCATCCTGCAGACCGAGTTGACGCCGCGCCAGCGCGGCTATCTCGACAAGGTCGATGCCGCCAGCAAGTCGCTGCTCGGCATCATCAACGACATCCTCGACTTCTCGAAGATCGAGGCCGGCATGATGGCGATCGAGAACGTGTCCTTCAGCCTCGACGAAGTCATGCGCCGTGTCGCCGACATTTCGGTGCACAAGGCGGTCGACAAGGGTCTTGAGCTCCTGTTCGACATCGCGCCCGAAATTCCGGACCAGCTCGTCGGCGATCCGCTGCGCCTGGGCCAGGTGCTGATGAACCTGGTCGGCAACGCCCTCAAGTTCACCGAGCGTGGCGAGGTGCGCGTGGCCGTGCTAGCCGCGGGCGCCGACGAGTCGACCTTGCGCCTGCGCTTCGAGGTGCATGACAGCGGCATCGGAATGTCGGACGAACAGCGCGAGCGCCTGTTTGCGCCGTTCACGCAGGCCGACACGTCGACCACGCGCAAGTACGGCGGCACCGGCCTGGGGCTGTCGATATGCAAGCGCCTGGTCGAGCTGATGGGCGGCCGTATCGACGCCATCAGCGAGCCGGGGCGCGGCAGCTGCTTCTGGTTCGAGGTGTCGGTCGGGCGCGGCGAGGCGGCGGCACCCGCCGCGAGCGATCCGGAAATGCGAGGCATGCGCGTCCTGGTGGTCGACGACAGCAGCGGCGCCCGGGAGATCACGAGCCAGCTTCTGGCCGCGCTCGGCTTCGTGGTGACGTCGGCGGCCAGCGGCGCGGAAGGCATCGAGGCGGCGCGCGCGGCGCGCGAGCGCGGCGAGCCGTTGGGCCTCGTGATCGCGGACTGGCAGATGCCCGACCTGGATGGCATCGGCACCTTGAGCCGGATTCGCGCCGACGCGGCCGGATCGGGGCGGATCGCCAGCATCCTCATGACCACGGTCGACGAACAGGGCAGGCTGCCCGAAGTCCTCGGCGACACGGCGATCGACGCGTTCCTGGCGAAGCCCGTCACCTCGTCGTCGCTGTTCGACGCGATCGCCGAGGCGCTGCATCCCGGCGCGCGACCTGCGCTGCCGCGCCCACAGCATCATGGCGCTCCGCCCGTGCTCGCTGGCCGGCGCGTGCTGTTGGTCGAGGACAACGACGTCAACCGAGAAATGGCCGACGAGATCCTGCGCGCGGCGGGCCTGGAAGTGGACACCGCCACCAACGGCGCGCAGGCGGTGGAGCGCGCCGCCGCGATGCGCTACGACGCGATCCTCATGGACTGCCAGATGCCCGTCATGGACGGCTTCGAGGCGACGCGGGCCATGCGCGCCAATGCCGCCATCGGCCCGGTGCCGATCCTCGCCATGACCGCCAGCGTGCTGCTGGGCGACCGCGAACTCTGCCTTGCGGCCGGCATGAACGATCACGTGGCGAAGCCGATCGACGTCGCAGAACTTTACGGCAAGCTCGCGTCCTGGATCACGCAGGGCAAAGGTTCCGACGCGCCGGTTTTGCCGGTCGTGGCGGCGCCGCAGCCGACTGCGGAGGTGCCGGTGCTCGACCGGGCCGTGGCGCTGCAGCGGCTCGGCGGCAACGAGGCCATGTACAACCGCCTGATCGCCGGATTCCGGTCCGATCAGGCCGATGTGGGCGCGCGCATCGGCGCGGCGCTGGCGGAAGGCCAGCGCGACGTGGCACGCCGGCTCGCGCATACGCTCAAGGGACTGGCGGGAAGCCTGGGCGCGGCAGCACTGCGCACCGCGGCGGAAGCGGTCGAGAAGGCCATCGTCGACGACCATGGCCCTGCGAGCGTCGAGGCCGGCCTGGCGCGGCTCGACGTCGAGATGCAGCGGGTCCTGGTCGCGATCGACAGTCTGATGGCGCCCATGCCGGCGCGGCCCGCTCCGACGCGCAGGCCGCTGGGCGACAACGGACGCGCCTTGGCGGCCGGGCTCGCGTCGCTGCAGGCCTTGCTGGCGGCGGATGATGCCGACGCGGTGCGGCGCCTCGACACCGTGCGCGCGGGGCTCGCGGAGCGTCTGCCGGCCGACGAGTTCGAGCTCATCGAGAAGTCGATCGGCCGCTATGAGTTCGACCGCGCCGCCGAACTGGTGCGGCAGGCGATGGTCAAGCTGGGGATGGTGTTGCGCTGAGGCGCGGAAGGATTCGACAGGGACCACACAACATGAACAATCTTCTCGACCGGCAGACCATCCTCGTGGTGGACGACGTTCCGGGGAACATCGACCTGCTTTCCGAAGTGCTGCGCGACCAGTACCACATCCGCGTCGCCACCAACGGCGAGAAGGCGCTCAAGATCGTCTATTCGGATGCGCCGCCGGACCTGATCCTGCTCGACATCATGATGCCGGGGCTTTCCGGGCTGGAACTGTGCCGGCGCCTGAAGGCCAACCCGGACCGGCGCCGCATTCCGGTGATTTTCGTCACCGCCATGTGCTCGATCGAGGACGAGCGGCTGGGGCTCGAGACCGGCGCCGTCGACTACATCACGAAGCCGATCAGCCCGCCCGTGGTGCTGGCGCGCGTGCGTGCACACCTCGCGCTCTACGACCAGACGCGCGAACTCGAGCGCATGGTGCACCAGCGCACGCTCGAGCTTTCCATCTCGCGCCAGCAGATCATCCGCCGGCTCGGCCGCGCTTCGGAATATCGCGACGACGAGACCGGCAACCACGTGCTGCGCGTTGCCCACTACGCGCGCCTGATCGCCGAGACTTGCGGGCTCGGCCAGCGCGCCGCGAGCATCATCTTCAGCACTGCGCCGATGCACGATGTCGGCAAGATCGGCATCCGAGACGCAATCCTGCTGAAGCCCGGCAAGCTCGACGCCCCCGAATGGGAGCTCATGCATCGGCATCCGCTGATGGGTGCCGAAATCATTGGCCGCCATGACAGCGAGTTGCTCGACACGGCGCGCACGATCGCGCTGACGCACCACGAGCGCTGGGACGGCAAGGGCTATCCCTCGCAACTGAAGGGCGAGGACATTCCCCTCGAAGGCCGCATCGTCGCCATCGCGGACGTGTTCGACGCCTTGATTTCGGTGCGACCCTACAAGCCCGCCTACAGCATCGCCGATTCGCTCAAGATCATGGACGCGCAGGATGGCAGCCACTTCGATCCGGCCCTGATGGCGGCATTCCGCAAGACCCTGCCGCGCATCCTGGAAGTCGTCGAGGAATACGCCGACGAAAAGGGTGCGCTCACGGACGTCGGCATCGCCGCGGATCTGCTGCCGAGGGAAGGCTGATCCGCCCTGCGCGGAAACATTATGTTGCAAATGGGGGGAACCCCCGCCGGCCGGGTTTCGTCTAAAAGTCTGTTTCCCCCTTTTCAACCCAGCTTCCGGAGAAGATGCATATGACAATCAAGACCAGACAAGCTGCCCTGGCGCTGGCGGTGGCCGCCGCATTCACGAGCGGGTACGCCCTGCACGACCGCGTCGGCATCGGTGCCGCTGCGGCGGGGCCGGTGGCGGCGCCGGCCGCGACGATCGAAGCGCCCGCGGCGACGGTCAGCCTGCCCGACTTCAGCACCATCGCGGCCCAGGAGGGGCCCGCCGTGGTCAACATCAGCGTTTCCGGAACCAGCAAGGCCGGCATTGCCGAGATGCCAGACTTCGATCCCAACGGTCCCTTCGGCGAGTTCTTCAAGCGCTTCGGCATCCCGGGCTTCCAGGGGCATTTCGGGCCGCACGGGCGCATCCCGACGCACGGGCTCGGCTCAGGATTCATCATCTCGCCGGACGGCATCATCCTGACCAACGCGCACGTGGTGGCGGATGCCGATGAAGTCATGGTCAAGCTTACCGACAAGCGTGAATTCAAGGCCAAGGTCATCGGCTTCGACAAGGCGACGGACGTGGCCGTGCTGCGCATCAAGGCGAGCGGCCTGCCGACCGTGAAGATCGGCGACCCGGCCAAGGCGCGCGTCGGCGAGTGGGTGATGGCCATCGGCTCGCCGTTCGGCTTCGAGAACAGTGTCACCGCCGGCATCATCTCGGCCAAGTCGCGCACCCTGCCCGACGAGAACTACGTGCCGTTCATGCAGACCGACGTCGCGGTGAATCCCGGCAATTCGGGCGGCCCGCTGATCGACGCCAAGGGCGAGGTGATCGGCATCAACTCGCAGATCTACAGCCAGAGCGGTGGTTATCAGGGACTTTCGTTCGCGATACCGATCGACGTGGCGATGAACGTCGAGCAGCAGCTGCTCGCGCACGGCAAGGTGAGCCGCGGCCGCATCGGCGTCACGGTACAGGAGGTCGACCAGGGCCTCGCCGAGTCGTTCGGCCTCGACAAGCCGCGCGGCGCGCTGGTGAACGCGGTCGATGCCGGCAGTCCCGCGGCCAAGGCGGGCATCGAGCCCGGCGATGTGATCCTGAAGTTCAACGGCAAGGACATCGCGCGCTCTTCCGACCTGCCGTCGCTGGTCGGCGGCCTGTCGCCCGGCACCAAGGCGACGATCGAGGTCTGGCGCAACGGCAGCACGAAGGAGTTCACCGTGGCCGTGGGCGAAATGAACAACGCGCTGGCCTCGTCGGAAGGGTCCGGCGCGCAGCACGAGGCGGCCGGCGGGCTGGGCCTCGCGGTACGGCCGCTGACGCCTGACGAACGGGCGCAGGTGGCGGGCGGCGCCGGCCTGGTGGTCGAGGACGCGGGCGACGGTGCTGCCGCACGCGCCGGCATCGAGTCGGGCGACGTGATCCTTTCCGCCAACGGCGAGCGCATGGGCAACGTGGCGCAGCTGCGCAACCAGATCAAGCGCTCGAGCAAGTATGTGGCGTTGCTCGTGCAGCGCGGCGATCAGCGCATGTTCGTGCCGGTCCCGCTCGGCTAGTTGCCCGGCGTCTCGTTGCGGTCGAGGTGGTACAGGGTGATCACCAGGCCGACCGTGGCCACGACGAGGAAGGGCGGGCCGAACAGCCAGAACACCAGCGGCACGGCGAAGAAGAAGGCGCGCATGCCCAACGCATAGAGGTTGCCGGCGCGGTTGAGCCGGCGCGCCACGCCGTCCGGCGAGAGGGCGTGGTGCCCGCCTTCCTGTACCGGCGCGTTGAGCATGAAGACGACATGATTGTTCAGCCGCACCGTCATCGCGAAGGCGAAGAAGGCGACGATGAAGTCGACCAGCAGACTCAGCACCTTGACGATCCAGAGTTCGGCGGCGTGCGAGCCGCCGGCGTTGAGGACATGCCAGCTGCGGCTGATGTTCTCGACCTGCCCTGAAAGCGTGAGCGTGCCGACGATCAGGAAGGTGGCCGTCGAAGCCATGAGTGAGGCGCCCATGACGAAATTGCGCAGCGTCTGTACCGCCATCACGTCCTTGCTCGGGTTCGCCATCACATGCCGCACCCAGCGCGCACGGGCAACTTCATTGACCGCGTGGATCGTGTAGATCGGGTTCTGGCGCCGCTTGATCCAGAGGAAGATGTAATAGGTGACGACCAGCGCCACGCTGATTGCGACGGCAGTGATGTCGGGCGCGAACTCGTCGAACCAGGGTTGAACCTGCGGGGCGGGGCTGACCATCGATGCTTCTCCTCTTCTGCGCCAATTCTAGTCGGTAGAATGTGCTGCCGCGACGCATGGGACGGCGGCGCTTTGGCGAGGATAGACAGCGGATGTGGGGATCAGTTCTGGCAATCTCTTTCGGCGCCGCCGCGGGGGCTCTCCTGCGGTGGCAGTTGGGCGCCAGGCTGAACAGCTTCTTCCCCGCCATTCCGCCCGGCACGCTGGCCGCCAACATCGTCGGCGGCTACATCATCGGGCTTGCCATCGCCTATTTCGCCCAGGCGACGGAGATTGCGCCGGAGTGGCGGCTTTTCATCATCACGGGCTTTTGCGGCGGCCTGACGACGTTCTCGACCTTCTCGGCCGAGGTGATGACACTGTTGCAGGAGGGCCGGCTGGCGATGGCGACAAGCGCCATCGGCATCCACGTTGCCGGTTCCCTTGTGGCCACCCTGGCCGGGCTCGCCACCTGGCAAGTGATTAGACCCGCATGAGGAGATCGCCATGCAAGGCTACCAGATCACGTTCTTCACCCAGCAGGACCGCCGCCACCAGGGCAAGCCGCTCGGCGACTGGCTGGTGCACCTGGCGCAGGAGATGGGACTTTCTGGCGCGACCCTGATTGCCGGCGGCGAAGGCTTCGGCCAGCATCGCCGCATCCACTCGGCGCGCTTCTTCGAACTGGCCGACCAGCCGCAGGAGATCGTGGTGGCCGCCACGGCCGAGGAAACCGAGCGCCTGTTCGAGCGCCTGAAGGCCGAGGGCGTGCATCTCTTCTACGTCAAGACGCCGGTGGAGTTCGGCACGCTGGGCGCACCCTGACGCGGCGTACCACAGAGGCTGACAACGCGCCTGCGCAAGCAGGCGAGCTCGTTGGGCGTAGCCTTCTTCGTTGGACGCCGAAGGCGGCACTTTCGCGGCTGACTATTCGGCCCGGTTCGGCGAAATTCGTTGTCGCCGCACGACAGCGCTCGCCGCGGGCGGCCGCGGCGCTCTACAATGCGCAGGTTTCTGCGTCCGGCGGGCGCAGCGGGATCAAACAGAACCATGCGCAACCAGCTCAACATCGTTTCCACGACCTTCCTGGTCGTTGCCAGCATGCTCGGCACCGGCATCCTCACGACCACTGGGATCATCCTGCAACTGGTCAAGGCGCCGGGTGCGGTGGTTTGGGTCTGGGTCGTCGGCGGCATCCTGGCCTGGTTCGGCGCCTACTGCTACGGCATCATCGCGCGCTGGCTGCCCAAGAACGGCGGCGAGGCGGTGATCCTGCGCGAGTTCTTCTCGCCGGTGCTGGGCGAGATCGCAGGCTGGACTTCCTTCGTGGTCGGATTCGCGGCGTCGAACGCCGCCACCTCGCTGGCGCTGTCCGCCTACCTCGACGCGGCGTTCCCGGGCCTCGGCCTGCGCAGCGACATCGTCGCCTGCATCGCGCTGATCCTCGTCACGCTGCTGCACGGCGCCTTCGGCGCCACCGGCATGCGCGTGCAAACCCTGCTCGCCGCGGTCAAGTTCTCGCTGCTCGCGGGCCTCGTGCTCTACGGCCTTTTCCTGATCAGCCCGGACCCGGCCAGGATCTCCGGCGGCGAAGCGGCCCCGGCGACCTTCGGCGCCGACTGGGGCGTGGCCATGATGCTGGTCATGTTCGCCTACAGCGGCTGGAATGCGGCCATCTACGTCGTCTCCGAGGTGAAGAACACCGGCCACACGGTGCGCGATGCGATGATCCTCGGCACCACGATCATCCTCCTGCTCTATGTCGGCGTTAACCTCGCGGTCCTGCGGCAGCTGCCGCCGACGGAGATCGAAGGCGTGATCCCGATCATCGCCACGCTGGTGAAATCGATGTTCGGCAGCGGGGCCTCCGAAGTGTTCTCGGGCCTGGTTGCCTTCGCGTTGCTGTCCTCGCTGGGCGCCTCGGCCTTCCTCGGCCCGCGCGTGCTGGCCGTGATGCTGAACTGGCTCGGCGATCGCGCCGACCGGCCCGCGGTCTCCGCGGTGCACGTCTCGTCGCGGCTGGTGTGGCTGCAGGCCGCGCTGTCGATCGCCATGGTACTCACCGGCACCTTCGAACAGATCCTCACCATCATGGGCTTCCTGCTCGGCTTCTTCCCCATCGTCGCCGTGCTCGCCATCTACCGCATCGTCGACGAGGACGAGACCGCCGTGCCTGCCGTGGCGCGCTACGTGCTCGCGCCGCTCTTCATCGCGGCCATGAGCGTGATCCTGATGCTCGGCGCCTGGCAGCGTCCGGTCGAGGTCTCGGTGGCGATCGGACTGGTCCTCGCTTTCTTCCTGCTGCGGCAGGGCATGCGTCGTCTTGCTTAACTCCCGGAGTTCCTACATGCGTTTCCTGCTTGCCGCGTTCCTGGTCGCCTCACTCTGTCTCCCCACGTTTGCCGCCGGGGGCGACAGCGACGCACTCGCTCGCGCCTACGCCGGCCTCGAAGGTCCGGCCGACCAGACCGACTGGAAGCCAGGCAAGTCGTTTCGCAACATGGCCGGCGGCGCCTGGAAGAGCTACCAGAAGCACATCGCCGCACCCGCGGGCGACTGGGCCAGGGCAGAGATCGGCTTCGCCGGCGGCAGCACCGTGTTCTATCCGTTTTCCGGCCCTGACCTCGTGACCGTGATGACGCTGTTCCCCGACGCCGACCGCTACGTGCTCGCCGCCATCCAGACTGCACGTGCGCCCGTGCAGCCGGCGGCGATGTCCGACGAGAACCGCAACGCGTTCTACGGGAAATTCGGCAACGAATGGCAGCGCTTCGGCACACTCGGCTACTTCCGCACCATCGACCTCGACGAGGATGCCCACGACGAAATCTCGCGCATCGGCGTGACGCCGATCCTGATGGGTTTTGCCTCGCGCCTCGGCTACGAAGTGATGTCGGTGCAGCCGCTCGCCTTCGACGCCGCCAAGGGCGACTACGAGCCCAACGCGGACAAGGGCAAGGACGCCGCATGGGGCTCGGTGCGGCTGACGCTGGCCAAAGCCGGCAGGACAGTGACGGTGGACTATGTGCGCATCGATCTCTCCAACGGCTACCTGAGCACCAAGAAGCACGAAGGCCAGCGGGCATGGATCGAGCGCATGGCCGGCCAGCCGACGCTGCTCAAGGCCGCGTCGCACCTCCTGCAGGACGCCTACTTCTCGATCCTGCGCGATGCGCTGGTGGCGCATGCGCCACTGGTGGTGCAGGACGAGACCGGCCTCGAGTTCCGCGACCTCAGCCGCGTCGGCCAGGTGAAGCTATACGGCAACTTCAAGCGCGCGCACGGCCTGTGGGACAAGGACCGGCAGAAGGCGCTCGCCGATGCCTATCGCGATGCGCAGGCGAAGGTCGAGCCGCTGCCGTTCGCGTTCAGCTACCTGAAGGGCAACAGCCAGCGTTCGCTGCAGATCGCGCGGCGCTAGTCGCCAAACGCCTTTTGCATCAGCGCCGCCGCTGCGGCGTCGAAGCGCTCCGGTTCGTCGACAAACAGCGCGTGGCCGGCATTCTCGAACACCATGACGTTCGCAAGCTGCGGCCGCGCCGCCGCCAGTTCCTCGCCCTGGTCGCGGTAGCGCGGCGTGATCGCGTACAGGATCGGCACCTGCTGGCGCCAGACGATGTCGTGCCAGTAGCTGCGCGGGTAGGGCTGTGAAATGGTCTGCCGCGCCGCGCCCGGCGGCACGCGCAGTGCCGAGGCCTGGACCGTCTCGAGCAGCCCGGCGGGTGGTGGATTGCGGAAGAGTCCCGTACAGAATTCCTTCAGGAAGTCGGTGCGCCCCACGGGGTCCATGAGCTTCTCGAAGAAGTGCGGCGAACGCGAGGTGGGCGGCTTGCCGGCGCCGATCGAGTTGTCGATCAGCATCAGGCCGCGCAGGCGCGCCGGCTTGTACTTCTCGATGTAGTCGAGCGATTCGAGCACGCCCAGCGACCAGCCGGCGAGCACGAAATCGCCCACTTGCGCCGCGGCCAGCAGTTCGTCGATGTCGCGCGTGCGCAGCGCCGGCGTGTGGGCGCCGCCGGAAACCTGCGACTGCCCCTGCGAGCGCGGGTCGAAGGCGAGCACGCGGTAGCGCGGCGCCAGCGCCTCGACTTGGTGGCGGAATACTTCCGCTGGCATCAGCCAGCCGGGGATGAAGACGATCGTGCGCTCGCCGGCGCCGGCTTCGAGGTAGTGCAGCGTCAGGCCGTCCGAGCTGCGGAACTCCCGGTCGAAGGCCGGGTCGGCCCATGCGGGCGCCGAAACCGCCAGCGCCAAGGCCAGCGCGATCCATGTCCGCCCGTGCTTCATGCCGGCTGCATCGCCTCCATGCGCGCTTCGCGTATCGGCAGGTTGACAAAGGCCGCCGCCGCCGCGAGCGTCATGTCGGCGTACCACATCCACGTGTAATCGCCGCCACGCGTGAAGGCGATGCCGCCCAGCCAGGCGCCGAAGAAGGCACCCACCTGGTGTGTGAGCAGCACGAGGCCGAAGAGTGTGGCGAGGTAGCGCGTGCCGAACAGCTTGCCCACCAGGCGCGCGGTCGGCGGCACGGTGGCGAGCCAGGTGAAGCCGAGGCCGGCCGCGAAAAGATAGAAGGTGAGGTCGGTGCGCGGCATCATCAGGTAGATCGCGATCAGGACCGCGCGCGAGCCGTACATCCAGAACAGCACGAGCTTGCTGCGATGGCGGCCGACCCAGTGGCCGGCGGCGAGGCTGCCGAAGATGTTGGCGAGCCCGATGATGGCGAGCGACCAACTCGCCACCGAGGGCGGCAGGCCGCACAGGTTCACTTCGCCGGGCAGGTGCGTGACCAGGAACGCGATGTGGAAGCCGCAGGTGAAGAAGCCCGCATGCAGCAGGATGTAGCTCGGGTCCCCGAATGCGTCCGCGATCGCCTGCTTCAGTCCGCCGGCCGGCGTCGCGGCATGCAGATGCGGCGTACCACCGCGGCTGACTTTTCCGATGAGCGGCAGCGCGGCGAGGCTGGCGGCGGCCAGGGCCCAGAAGGCGCTCGCCCAGCCGAAGAGCGCGATCAGCCGCTGCGTCACGGGCGCGAAGACGAACTGGCCCATCGAGCCGCCGGCGTTGATGATGCCGGAGGCGAGGCCCTGGCGGTTCGCTGGCAGTTGCTGCGCGACGGCGCCGAACAGCACCGAGAAACTGCCGATGCCGGCGCCGATGGCAGTCATCAGTCCGACCGACACCACGAGGCCGAGCTGGCCGGGCATCAGTGGCGCCAGCGCACAGCCGGCGGCCAGCACCAGCATGCCGGCGACCAGCACGCGCGCCGTGCCGAACCGGTCGGCCAGCGCCCCGGCGACCGGTTGCACCGCGCCCCACATCAGCTGCGCGACGGCGAGCGCGAAGCTGATGCCGGCGATGTCGAGGCCCGCGTCGGCATGTATCGGCGCCACGAACAGGCCCATGGACTGGCGGATGCCCATGGTGACGAGCATCATCGCCGCGGCGGCCAGCGCCAGCGGCCAGAAGCGTTCGGACGAAGGGGAACTTGTCATTCGGGTAAGCTAGCGCAAGCGCGTCGTGACAACAACGTGAATCGTAACAGGGCCATGAACGACCGTCAGCGCATCTACGTCGCCGCCTTCCTGCGGGCCCTTGCCACCGGCATGGCCGGCGTGCTGCTCGGCCTGCATCTCGCTCGCGCCGGCTTTTCGGCTACCGCCATCGGCATCACGATCAGCGCCGGCCTTGGCGGCGCGGTGGCGGCGCTGTTCGTCGTGACGTGGTGGGGCGATCGCCTCGGCCGCCGCTGCTGCCTGATGGCCATGTCGCTGCTCGGCGCGGCGGGCGGCGCGCTGGTCGCCTTTGACGGTGCGCCGCAACTGGTGATGATCGCCGCCGCGTTCGGGATGTTGAACGCGCAGGGCCGCGACCGCGGCGCTGCGCTGGTGCTCGAACAGGCCATCCTGCCGGCGCTGGCGAGCGACGCCGAGCGGACCAGGACCTACGCCTGGTACAACCTGCTGATGGACATCGGCCACGCGCTCGGTGCGCTGATGGCGGCGCTGCCGGAGCTGCTGCAGGCGCTCGATGTCGACGCCGCGACCGGCTTCCGGCTCGCGTTCCTGTTGTACGCGCTGCTGTTGGTGGCCGGCCTGCCGCTCTACGCGCGGCTTTCCGACGCCTGCGAAACCGCCGGCGTTGCGCGTCAGCCGGTTTCGCCCGAGAGCCGCGGCATCCTCTGGCGCATCTCGGCGCTGTTCGGCATCGACGCGCTGGCCGGCGGTTTCCTCGGCGCCTCGCTGATGTCCTACTTCTTCTTCGAGCGCTTCGGCGCTTCGGCGGCGACGATCGCCGGCCTGTTCTTCGCCGCGCGCTGTCTCAATGCCGTCTCGCATCTGGGGGCGGCATGGCTGGCGGCGCGCATCGGCCTGGTCAATACGATGGTGTTCACGCACATCCCGTCGTCATTGCTGCTGGCCACCGTGGCCTTCGCCCCGAACTTCCCGATCGCGGCGATCCTCTTCCTGCTGCGCGAGGGACTGGTGGAGATGGACGTGCCGACCCGCCAGTCGTATGTCATGGCGGTGATGCAGCCGGAGGAACGCACCGTCGCCACCGGCGTGACGCATCTCGTCCGCCTCGGCGGCTGGGCCATCGGCCCCGGTTTCGCCGGCTGGCTGATGCAGGGGGTCTCGCTCGGCGGCCCGCTGCTGGTCGGATCGGCGATGAAGATCGCCTACGACCTGCTTCTCTGGCGTGCCTTCCGGAACGTCAAGCCGCCCGAGGAGCGATAGCGGGAGTTTGCGCGATCAGACGGCTGCGGCGGCCGGATCCGCCTTGTGGTCATCGCAGTGCGCGTCAGCCGACAGGTACAGGTCGTGCAGGAGACAGATGCCGTCATCCTTGCGCACGGAGGCGTGGCCGGAACTCATGGTGTTGAGTCCGCGGAAGACCGATTCCAGGTACTCGGGCGAGTTGCGGAAATGCGTGCAGGTGTAGCAGTTGGCTTTGGCGGTGGTCGCGCTCACAAAGGCTCCATGTGCCCGCGGGAAACAACGGCCGGCGACGCAAGCAGCCGCCGACCGTTCCCAGGTCAATGTGTCAGGTTCGACCAGTAGCCGGCGAAGACGATCGTCGACAGCACGAAACCGAGGATGACGTTGACGAACACGCCGCTCGTGAACGCCCAGAACGGCTTCATGCCGGCGCTTGCCAGTTCGCGGAAGCGCGTGGTCAGGCCGATGCTGAAGAAGCAGAAGATGAACGCCCAGGTGCGCAGGTCCTTGATCGGGCCGACCAGCTTCGGATTGACGATCTTGTTGAAGTCGGCCTGGCTGTAGCCGGACGCGACGATCGTGATGAAGACCGATGCAATGAAGAAGCCGAGCACGAACTTCGGGAAACGCCACCAGATTTCGGCGGGATTCGGCTTGCTATCGGCCTTGCGTTCCCAGCGGGTCGTGGCGATGATCGCGAACACGAACGCCCAGATGCCGATCCAGATATCGCGGCCGATGACCTTCATCAGCGTGAAGCCGAACACCGCATCGTCCGGATTGCCGGGGATG
>DATJQH010000011.1:0-14693 GCA_035505955.1 Rhodocyclaceae bacterium | reverse complement strand
GCGTGGCGGCCGATGATGTCCTCGATTTCCAGCGACGATACCCACTCGCCGCCGGTCTTGATCACGTCCTTGAGGCGATCGGTCACCTGCAGGTAGCCGCGCTCGTCGATGTAGCCGATGTCCTGCGTGTGCAGCCAGCCGCCGTGCCACAAGGTCTCCGAGGATTCGGGATTCTTGAGGTAGCCCTGCGTCAGCCACGGCGTACGCACGACGACTTCCCCGGTGGCCTTGCCGTCGTGCGGCACATCGAGGAAGTCGCTGTCGACGTTGCGCAGCGCCACGAGTGCGATGGGCCGCCCGGTCTTCACGCGCCGCGCAATCTGCGCGTCGTCATGGAGTTCGAGATCGGCCGGATCGAGCTGCGCCAGCGTGAGGATCGGGCAGGTCTCGGACATGCCGTAGCCGGTGAAGGCGTCGATGCCGCGCTCGAACGCCGCCTTGGCGAGGCCCGTGGTCAGCGCCGAGCCGCCGATCACGATCTTCCATTGCGACAGGTCCACATCCTTGCTCGCCGGCGACTGCAGGAGCATGTGCAGGATCGTCGGCACGCAATGCGAGAACGTCACCTTCTCGCGCTTGATGAGCGCCAGGATGTTGTCGGGCACGTAGCGGCCCGGATAGACCTGCTTCACGCCCAGCAGGGTCGCGATGTACGGCACGCCCCACGCATGCACATGGAACATCGGCGTCAGCGGCATGTAGACGTCGTCGCGATGGAAACGCTGGTGGCGCCCGGGCGCCGCCAGCGACATGCCGACGGACAGCGTATGCAGCACCAGTTGGCGATGGCTGAAATAGACACCCTTCGGCAGCCCCGTCGTGCCCGTGGTGTAGAAGGTCGTCGCGCGGGCGTTCTCGTCAAAGTCGGGAAAGTCGAATTCGTCGCGGCACGCGGCCAGCAGCGTCTCGTATTCGCCGACGAAGTTGGCCGGTGCGTTCGCCTCGGCGTCGGCCAGCAGCACGATCTTCTTGACACTGATGAGTTCGAGCTTGATCTGCTCCAGCACCGGCAGGAAGTCCTGGTGGATGAACAGCACGCCGGCGCCGGAGTGGTTGAGCGTGTAGAGGATCTGGTCGGGCGAAAGACGGATGTTCACCGTCATCAACACGCAGCCCAGCATCGGCACGCCGAAGAAGCATTCCAGGTAGCGATGGCTGTCCCAATCCATCACCGCCACGGTCTCGCCCGCGTGCACGCCCATGTCGGTGAGCGCGTTGCCAAGGCGATTCACGCGCCTGGCGAACTCGCGATACGAGTGACGCCGCTTGTCCGCATAGATGATCTCCTGATCGGGCGCGACCGCGAGCGGCGTGTGCAGCAGCTGCTTGATCAGCAGCGGATAGGTGTATGCAGATGGCGTAACCTGGATCTTGTCGACCGGCATCGATGATTCCTCCTCGAATTGTTTTTACCCGACCTGGACTTGCAGATTCTGCCGTACCCGCGCCTCAGATCCTGCCGAGCGGGATGCTTCGCCGCGAGCGTCAATTCCGCTCCACGGCGGCATGGCTGGCGCCCATTCTAGGCTTCGTGGGCTGCGTGAGCGCTTGCGCTTCCTGCCGAGTTATTGACATAATCGGCCACACTCCTCAGGCCGTCAATTCGTGGTCAAACCCTCCTTCTCCACCGTTCCCATCGGCTTCGTGCGCCAGTTGCTCGCCGGCGTATGCATCGACGCGAACTGCCGCGAACGGCTGCTGCAGGAATCCGCCATCGCGCCGCCGCTGCTCGACGAAGACGCTGCGCGCGTGACGACGGAACAGTTCGCCACGCTGTACCAGCGCCTGGCGCGCGAACTCGACGACGAGCTGCCCGGCATGTTCTCGCGCCCGGCGCGCAACGGTACGTTCAAGTTCCTCTGCCTGTCGGTGCTGGAAGCGCGCAACGTGCGCACCGCGCTCTACCGCTTCACGCGCTTCTTCCACCTCACGCTCGACGACATCGCGTTCGAAATGACGCGGCACGAAGACCTGACGCGCGTCGCGCTGGTGCCGCGCCTGCCCGCGGCCGCCGGCAACACCTTCGCGCAGGAGATCCTGCTGCGGCTGGTCCATGGCGTGCTCTCGTGGCTCGCCGGCCGCAAGATGCCGCTGGTGCGGGTGGACCTCGCCTTCGCGCGGCCGCCCCACGCCGCCGACTACGGCACGCTGTATCCGGGACCGGCCCATTTCGACCAGCCAGTGACCGCGCTCCACTTCGACAACGCGCTGCTCGACGGCCCCATCCGGCAGGACCAGAAGAGCCTCGCCGAATTCATGCGTCGCGCGCCGGGCGACTGGCTGTTCAATTCGTTTCCCGAGCGACTCGTCAGCCACGGCGTGCGCGAATATCTGCAGCTTCACCTCGCCGGCGATACGGGCATCGAAGACATTGCCCGCGCGCTGCACGTCTCCATGCGCACGCTGTCGCGCCGCCTGCGCGAGGAGGAAACGAGCTTTCAGGCAATCAAGGACGAACTGCGCCGCGACGTCGCCATCGAGCGCCTGACCAAGACCGATACCCCGATCGCGGTGATCGGTGCCGAACTCGGCTTCGAAAATCCCACCGCCTTCCACCGCGCCTTCAAGGCCTGGACAGGAAGCACGCCGGGCGCATACCGGTAGCGGAACGACCCGCGCACGGCGTACCACGAGGGCTGACTTTCAACCGGCCGTCACACCGTCACGACGATCTGGCTCAAGGGGAAGCTGCGCGCGATGAAAACGAACGATTCCGGACATGACAATCTCCTTCCGCCGTGGTCTTGCGGTTGGACGATAAGGCCGGCTGCCCGTTCCCGTCGCCTGTCCGGCCAGGGACTTGAATCCGGCGACATCGGCAGCATCTATGGCTCAGACCACCGACGAGGTATCGCCATGAATGTCCTGTTCAACAATCCGCTGCTGTACGTGATCGAGTATCCGGGCTTCGACGCCCTGGAGATCCTCGACAAGCGCAATGGCCGCGTGGGATTGCTGCGCGGCGACAGTGCGATCCGCGTGCGCGACGAATTCAGCGAGTTCCTCTCGCAAGAGCACGACCAGGAGGAATTCGAGGACTTCATGGATTCCCACGACGCCGTCCTCGACCAGCCCGTCTCGCTGCACTGACGCCGGCCCGGCGCCGGCGGCGCACCGCAACGAAGTGCTAGGCGACTTCGATGACGAAGTTCTCGCGCGGACGGCGCACCTTCTTTAGATTCACCAGCCAATCGCTAGTAGCGTCGCGATAGCCGAGTGGCAGCATCAGCACGCTCTTGAGCCCCTTCGCCGGCAGACCCAGGAGGTCGTCGAGTGCGGCGGCGTCGAAGCCTTCCATCGGCGTGCAGTCGACCTGCTCCTCGGCGGCGGCCACCATGGCGATGCCGAGCGCTATGTAGGCCTGGCGCGCCGCATGCTGGAAGTTCTGCTCGGCGCCGCGTGGCACGTACATCGCCAGCAGGCGCTGTCGGTACTGTTCCAGGCCTTCGTTGGCGCCACCGCGCTGCTCGTTGGTCAGATCGAACATCATGTTGATGCGCGCGGAAGTGTAGTTGTCCCAGGCGGCGAAGACCAGCAGATGCGAGCAGTCGACGACCTGCGACTGGTTCCATGCGATCGGTTTGATACGCGCCCGCACTTCCGGGTTCGTGACCACGAGGATCTCGAAGGGCTGCAAGCCGCTCGACGTCGGCGCCAGCCGCGCCGCTTCCAGGATGCGTTCGACCTTGTCCTGAGGCACCGCCTTGCCGGAAACCATTTTCTTGGTGGCGTAGCGCCAGTTGAGAAGCTGAATCAGATCCATGGGCCGTCTCCGTTTGGTAGTCAGGGTTGCATGCTAACGCCTTCCGCTTCCGGCGGGCGCCTCATCTGAACACCATTGCGCGCTGCAACGGATTTCGTCGCTCGCATTTCAGCGTGAACGGCAATGTAGTGCCCGAAGCGGTCAGCTGGACTTATCGATTGCAGCCATTCATTGCTTCGGGCGCAACACGAGAACATTACCAAGCGATTGCAATCCGACCACTTCTTCCAACGCCACGCTCGCTTTGACAAATAGTGCCGACCATTCGCTCATTGTGCGTTCGCGCCCGCGTGTACCCACGAACATCTGCATGTCGAACGAAGCACCCGCGACATCCACACCAACTTCCGGAAGCACCATTTCCAGGAGCGCAATTCGCGCTCCTGTTTGGCCGCAGGCAACGGCAACATTCCGCAAAAGGGAGACGCAGTCCCCATCGTCGAACCCATGCAGTACAGCAGAGAGCAGGAAAATGTCCTTGTCGCTCTGCGCCGAAGGGACCTCGGTCAAGGCATCGCCGGATTGAAAGCGCAGTCGTTCGATGCCGCTAGTGTTGTGCGCTGACCAGTAACGTTCTGCCTCGGCGATTACCAGGGGACGGTCAACAACCAGAGCAGTCAGTCTGGGGTGTCGCTTCAAGATGGCGAGCGACTTGGCGCCGCGGGAACCTCCCACATCAATGATTCGTTCGAAGCGGCCCCAATCGAAATCGGTGGCGAAACTATCGCCGGTCAGCGCCTCGACGCAATCCATCGCTTCGGAAAACATGGCGTCGAGATCGGCATGGTGGTCAAGGTAATCGAACAAGTCTTCGCCATGCGCGAGGCGAAAAGGTGGCACGCCCTCCCGTATGCCTTGTTCAAGCTGCTCGTACCAAGGGCGGCTCATGGCGTCGGCGTTGTGCATGAGGATCATCGCCCGCACGTTCTTGGGATTGTCGGTGCGCAGGAAGGCGGAGACCTTGTTGTTGCGAAACACGTGGGACGCCTTCTCCTCGAATACGCCGACTGCAGCCAGCATGCGCAGCAAACGTGCGATAGCGTCCGCCTTGGCGCCCACGCGATTTGCTATCGCGTCTGCATCGAGTTCATCGTCACCCAACTGAGTGGCGATATCCAGTCGCGCAGCGACATAGAGGGCCCGGGACTGCCAGAAGGCCGAGCCTATCTGCATCAACCGGAATGGCGGTGGCGTCAACTTGCTGGGAATGGATTGCAGCCATGCACCGAATTTCATGGCTTTGGCGAAGCGACGCACGGCGCCGGCATTTAATTGATACGACATTGACGGTTCCCCGGCTATTTCGAAGCGTCTGGCGTTAGTCCAGCCGAAAACAGGTGGCCATTGAATGTGGCCAAGCTCTCAAGAAATTCGGCATCCATCGGGCGGCCCATTTGCTCCTCGAAGATGTCCTTCAGCAGTATCGGCGTCATCGCCAAGCTGACGAATGCCAAGCGCAGGATGTCAGGATCGATGCCGGAGACGATCTGTCCTTGAGTCTTCAAGTCCGCGACCTTGCGGGCTCCGCGTGTCCGTCCGCGTTCCAGCAACTGTTGGATGAATCGGCGTCCCGGGCCCTGATTCAGTGCCAGCACTTTGAGGATCAGCTTGGGAAACTCCGGCCGGGTCGTCATGGTGACGTAGTACAAGCGCAGGAAGTCGGTGAATCCCCCGACCGACGCCAGCATCGGGCCGTCGAGTGCATCCAGCATAGGGCTTAGGGTCTCGCGGATCATCTCCTCGTAGAGCCCTTCCTTGTTGCCGAAGTAGTAGCGGATCATCGAGGCATTGACCCCGGCGCGTTCCGCAATCAAACGCGTGGTGACCTGGTGGTAGTCGTCAGCGAGAAAGCAATCTAGAGCTGCCCTTACAAGACGGGCTCTGACTGGCTCAGTGGTATCGAGATTGCCCATGACCGGCGTTCCTGATCTTGATGAAAACAGCTTAGCACCCGTGGCAACAGGGCACGGCATGGTTTCGCTAATCAAAATCGGGGGAGTGATTAACCGCCTACCCACTTCCGAATGGCCGGTCTCAGAGGGAGACTCGTAGGACCGCTCCTGGCCGGCTCTCGCCCGGCGCTCTTGCGTTTCAGGTCGCGCCAAAGCGAACCGCAGCCTATCTCTTGCCAGGCGGCGGAACGGGCATCAAACCGGGAGCGACTCCGGGTATTCCACGAGGGTGATTTCGGACAGGTCCACTCAGCCCATCGCCAGGACCACTTTGCCTTTCGCGTGGCCGGTCTCAAGATAGGCCATCGCCTGTTTGGCTTCGGCAAACGGGAAGATGCGGTCGACGACGACTTCAAGCTTCTTCGCATCGATGAGTGACGCCAGATAGGCAAGATCGACGCCACTCGCATGCATGAACAGAAAGCGATAACTGAGGCCGTGGCGAGCTGCGCTCAGTCGCGTTGGCAGGCTGGCGATCCAGAACAGCGCTGCCAGGCCGATGCCTCTTCCCAGATCCTTGCGAGCCGTCATGGGCTCTGGAATTCCGGCAATCGAGACCACTCGCCCGCCGGGCTTGAGCACGGACCACAGGCGCGCCAGTGTGTCTCCTCCCATCAAGTCGAAGGCGCAGTCGTAGCCCGATAGCTTCTCCTCGAACCGCTCTTGCGTGTAGTCGATCACCACGTCGGCACCGAGCCGCTTGGCGAGCGGTTCGCCGCGAGGCGAGGCCGTGGTCGCCACGTGGGCCCCCAAGCCCTTGGCGAGCTGGATCGCAAACGTGCCGACGCCTCCCGCACCGCCTGGGATGAAGACGCGGTCGCCTGCGTTCACGTGCAGTTCGTCGCGCAGCGCTTGCAGCGCGGTAAGGGCGGCCAGCGGCACGGCCGCTGCCGACGGGAAGTCCAGCGACGTCGGCATCAGTGCGGCATGGTCTTCAGGGACCACGGCGTATTCGGCGAAGGCGCCCAGAGTGTCCTTGTCCACGCGAGCGAACACGCGGTCGCCTTTCGAAAAACAAGTGACTCCCGGCCCAACGGCTTCAACGACCCCGGAGAGCTCGTTGCCCATCACGATCGGGAGGGGATAGTTGCGGATGATCTTCAGCGCCCCGGCACGCGTTTTGAAGTCGACGGGATTAAGACCAGCGGCACGGACTCGAACCAGGAGTTCGCTGGAACGAGGCGACGGCTGGGGCATTTCGGCGAGAGCCGTGTGCTCGGGGCCGCCGTATCCTGATAAGACAAATGCCAGCATCGTATTAGTCTACTCTTCTGGCTCCGCCTTTATCACCTAACGGCGCCTCGAAGGCCGGTGGCCAAGCGGACCAAGAGCCGACGTTCCGAAAGTCCCCCAAAGCAACACTGGCCGCTTCCGCGCAAGCCTGCTTGAAGGCAGCCCCCGGCCATCAGCTGTCGGTCCCATGTTCTCCAGGCCTGACATTCGAACGGGGCAGCTCCAACCGGTTGTCGGCCGCCCTCACTGACGCACATAGCGCAGGTGTGTGGCGGCTGGCCCGTCAAGAACCTTGTCAATGCGAAACCTTGGCCCGGGCTCCCGCAAGTTCTCGAAGAGGCGCCGCCCGCCGCCGAACAGCACGGGTGCCAAGGCGATTTCCAGCTCTTCGACGACACCCAGGTTCAGGTACTGCTGAATCACATCGGCTCCACCC
Source organism: Rhodocyclaceae bacterium (assembly GCA_035505955.1). GTDB lineage: Bacteria > Pseudomonadota > Gammaproteobacteria > Burkholderiales > Rhodocyclaceae > Fen-999. The sequence goes on along the minus strand of DATJQH010000011.1, from coordinate 7,309 downwards.
GCGATACGAATGTCACGACTGCCTGCGGACTTCCGAGCCAGTTCCAAGGCACGCTCGGGCCCGTCATTGATGAAGTGAAAGGTCGTCCCACCGGGACGCACCCAGGGTTCCCGTTTCTCATTGGTAAGAACATATACGGGTGTGTGAAACGGAGCCTCCTCTGGCCAAGTGGTCTCGCCTTGGTCGAACATCCGCTTTCCCATGATGTTGGCACCGATGCGCTCCGTGGTGCTGCGAACCAGGTCATTGACCGGGCCGGTTTCTCCCCCTGGTCCGAACTTGAGGTTCTCGCGGAAGTACTGTTGATTGACGAGCCAGGCCATCAACGCACCCCACTTGGCGCCCCAGTTCTTGTACCCGGGATTCTCCATGGTCATACCTTCCGGTGCCATGTAGCCATCGAGGCTAAGCCCAATGTTGACGAATACTTTGCTCATGATTCTCCTCTCACCCCTTTGGATGGTGCCCAACTTCATTGTTAGCCGAAAACAGTCGGGCTAGATCATGGATGGTATCTTTCCGCGCGCCCGTCTCACGAAACGCAGGCAGTCGCAATTGCGCGTCGACAGCCTCAGCCGCCGACAGTGGCCTCAGCCATCTCTGACGCCTTCTTCTGGCGTAACGGACAATGTTGCGAGCTGCGTTCCTCGCAGCAGCCTGAGCGAATGCGGCAGGCCAATCGAGTCGCTATCAAGCAACCGAGCCAGCGCAGCAATGCCCGTGACGACCTGTCCCTGAAGCGCGAGCAGGGCATCACCCTCCCTCACGCCGGCCCGGCCGGCCGGGCTGTCGGCCTCAACGCGAATGACATGCACGGCGCGCTCCTCGGTGAGGTCAAGCCGGCTAAGGGCGCGACGCGGCAGCCGGATGTCGGCCCCTGCGATGCCGAGATAACCACGCCGCACTCGACCGAATCGGATCAGGTCGCCGATCACGACACGCACCAGATCGATGGCTACGGCGAAACAGATCCCCTGGGCGCCGGGAATGATTGCGGTGTTGACGCCGATCACCTCACCGCGCGAATCCAGGAGTGGACCGCCCGAGTTGCCTGGATTCAGGGCGACATCGGTCTGGATCACGTCATCGATCATGCGTCCGCTCACGGATGGCAGCGCGCGTCCCAGTGCACTGACAACGCCGGCGGTCACAGTTGTCTGAAAACCGAGTGGATTGCCGATGGCAACGGCAATCTGACCGACGCGCAACGCGCCGGACCGGCCCAGGCTTGCATAGGGTACGTCGCCGGCCTCGACGCGCAGAAGAGCCACATCGGTGGCGGGATCCTCGCCGATGATCCGGCAGGACAACACCCTCCCCTCCGGGAAACGCGCTGTCACCTGAATCGCGCCATGCACGACATGGCTGTTCGTTAGCACCAAGCCGTCGGGGGCAATGGCGAATCCTGAACCATGTCCCCGCCTATGGCGATCGCGGACCTCGATCAGGCATACCGCGGGGCCGACCCGGTCGGCAACGGCCGCTACTGCCAGCGAATAGGCGTCCAGTGCCGATGCATCGTCGGCCAGCGTAGCTGGGCCAGGTGCACCTGCTGCCGCCAATGAATCGGCATTCCCCAGGATGAACTCGGGAACGACGAAGCCAGGATTGGCACCCATGTTCTGCACTCCTCCGAGTTACCCCGTTCAATGTTTGGGTGCGCGGACACATTTCAAGACATCCGTGGGAACATCGTGTTTGGTCGCCCGGATGCGGGAACTCGCATGGGCCCCGGATTGCCAAAAGGAGTCAGTGTGACTATGCCCCGTCGGCTAGTCAGCCTCGACGGTCAGGAGAAACTCCATGGACACTCGATCGCCGCTGGAGGTCGATCGTCTGGCCGACGCCGGATTATGCTATCTGGAAGACTTGCGGGTCGAAACCACCAATCAGCGTAGCGACCTGGTCCAGGTCCTGACGGCCAAGCTGGTCGTGCCACGACGGGCGATACCCTGATGGCGCGGGCGCCTCGGATCGGTACCGTCCTGCGCCACATGGGCAGGTGGCAGGACCCGTACCATCTCGTGCTGTCCCTGACCTGGCTGCAGTTCTTCGGCGTGCTCGTACTGGCCTTCGTGCTCGTTAACCTCGTCTTCGGCACCCTCTACTGGGTGTTCCCCGACAGCGTTGCCAATGCCCGCCCGGGCGCTTACATGGATCGCTTCTTCTTCAGCGTCGAGACGCTTGCCACCGTGGGTTACGGTGTCATGGCGCCCGCAACGCTTGCCGGCCATATCGTGGCGAGCGTCGAGATCCTCACAGGGATGGTGGGAATCGCGCTGACGACGGGTCTCGTCTTCGCCCGTTTCTCCCGGCCTACCGCGCGCATCCTGTTCAGTCGTCGGGCCGTCATCCGTGACTTCGATGGCCGGCGCGTGCTGATGTTGCGCATGGCCAATGAGCGCAGGAACCGCATTGTCGAAGCCACAGCGACCCTAACGCTGGTGCGCAGCGAAATCAGCATCGATGGCGAGGCCATCGTCGGTCTCCACGACCTGCCCCTGAGCCGGGACCGCAACCCGGTCTTCACCCTGACCTGGACGCTCATTCATGTCATCGGCGACACTAGCCCCTTGCATGGCCTGGATCATGCCCGCCTGACAGCCGATCGGTCCCGTCTGGTGGTGTCGGTCACGGGCCATGACGAAACCGTGGCGGCGACGGTGTTCACGGGGAACGAATATGGTGCTGCGGACGTAGTTTTTGGCGGCCGTTTCGCCGACATCCTGCACATGACGCCCGAGGGCGATCGCGTGGTGGACATGACGCGCTTTCACGAAATCGACGAGGGTTTGAGTTCGTAACCGCCTTTCGGTCCAGAAAAAGAGACTAGCGGCCGTGGAGACGATGCGGTGCGGGACGACGCGCGTCGTCCCGCGCTCTTCAGCCGACGCCCGAAATGTTGCCGCCTGGCGCGCGTGATTTCAAACGACACTGCGACTGTCCGGTTGTGGCCGATCTCGGCCGTTCCGAAGATCAGCCGTGGCTTGACGTCGCGCGGCGTACCACGAGGGCTGACTTTCGGGCCGACTCTTGCCTGCGCAAGCTGTCGGCGGTGCCTTCACCCGCCGTGCCGGAAGTCGGGATAGATCAGCATGCCGCCGTCGACCGCGACGGTCGTGCCGGTGATGTAGCTGGCCAGATCGCTGACCAGGAAGGCTGCAACGTTGCCGATCTCCTCGGGCTCACCCATGCGGCCCATGGCGATCTTCTCGTCGAGGTCGGCGAGTCCCTTGGGGTCCTGCCACACGTCCGCGTTGATCGGTGTGCGGATGGCGCCCGGCGCCAGGGCGAGCACGCGGATGCCGTTGGCCGCAACCTCCTGCGCGAGGGTCTTCGTGAGCATCGACAGCGCGGCCTTCGCACTGGTGTAGGCGCTGTAGCCCTCCCACGGAATGAATTCGTGCACCGAGGTGATGTTCAGGATCACACCGCGCTTTTGCCCCAGCATTTGCTTGAGCGCCTGCCGCGCGCAGTAGTAGGCGCCGAGGAGGTCGACCGCGATCACCTTTTCCCAGGCGGCCGGATCGCTGTCGGCGCATTCCGCGCGCGGACCGTCGATGCCGGCGTTGTTGATCAGGATGTCGAGCCCGCCGCACCATGCAGCGATCTCGCCGAACATGCGCTCGACCTCGTCCCGCTTGCCGATGTCGGCGGCGAAGGCGCGCGCCGTGGCGCCCGATTCCGTCAAGGTCGCCACCGCGGCTGCGCAGGCATCGCTCATCGTCCGATCGTGCACGGCGATTTGGGCGCCGGCCCTGGCCAGCGCCTTCGCCATCGCGAGGCCGAGCCCCGAGCCGGAGCCGGTGACCAGTGCGCGCCTTCCGGTCAGGTCGATGTTCAGCATGATCCGTTCCTCGCTCAAATGATCCGAACCGAAAAGTCCTGTCCCTCCCAGCGTCCGGCCTCGGGCCAGTAGAAGGTGAACTGCACGCTCTGTCCCGCCTTCATGTCGGCCGTCGGCAGCTTCGCCACGTGGCCCAGAACCCAGTCCTCGGTCTCGCAGTCCTGCGCGCGCTGCCAGCCGTCGCTGCCCCAGCGAATGGTCGCGGGGGCCTCGAGCAGGAACCTGAGTTCCTTGCCGGCGCTCACCCGGTGGCGCGGGTGCCTGAATCGCCACAGCACGAACGGCGGATCGGGTCGCCGACCCTGGTAGCGACGTGACGTTTGCGCGGGCGCATCCACCGGACGTCCCCGCTCGAGGCTCAGGCACAGCTTGACGTATTCGGCGTGCGCCCAGACGAGCGGCATTGCCGATCCGCTCGGGCGGCCGGGTTCGAGGCCGTATTCCGGAATCGGCTCGGCGTCCCACACCTGCTCGGGCAGGAGTCCGCCCGCGCCCGTCATCGCCGTCATCGAAACGAGGTAGGGCTGCACGTCCTCGCCGGCCATGAGCGCGTAATGGCCGCGTTCGCCGACCAGCAGCGGCCAGCCGCGCCCCTGCCCGGAGCCGTCGAAGGGAGTGCCGTCGGCGTGCTCGCCGTAGCCGTCGTTGTTGTAGCGATGCCAGACGCGGCCGCTCGGCGTATCCGTCGCCAGCAGCCGATCCATCGCGGTGACGCTGTCGACGATGCGCGCATCGCGGGCGTCGCGCAGGCCGTAGCGCACGAGCTGCAGGAAATCGGTGGCGATCTGCTCGTCGGCTTCGAGGTGGTCGCCGTCGGCGCGATTCTTGATCAGCAGATCCTCGCGCTTGGCGCCGTGATGGATCAGGATGTCGGCCGGCGCCGCGCGCAGGTAGTAACCCGAGACGCCCAGGCGCTGGCACAGCGGCGTGCCTTCCACCCAGCACCAGCTTTCGATGTGCGCGTTCCAGTCGTCGGCAACCATCAGTGCGGCTTCCGCTGCCCGGCCGCCGACGAGCGCGGCCCCTTCGACCAGCGCGCCGATCGTCACTGCCAGCGTGAAGGCGTTGATGCCCGCGTCTTCTTCCCAGCGGTCCTGCGCCGTCACGGGCCCTTCACGCACGATGAAGCGCAGTGCGCGCAGGATCATGTCCCGTATCGGCAGATCGTCGAGCGCGCTCCGTGCGCTCAGCGCGGCCGCCAGGAGGACCGGAAACGCCGACTCGTCGAGCTGCACGCCCTGCCAGAAAGGCGTGCCGCCCAGCCACTGGTTCTGCAGCCAGTGGCCGTCGGCCTGCTGGGTCGCGGCCAGGTACGCGAGCACGTCGCGCGCCTCGCGCAACGCGCCCAGCGCGATCAGCGCACCGGCCGACTCGACCAGATCACGCGCCCACACCAGGTGGTAGCCGCCGCGGCTGGAACTCGCTTCGCCCCACGGCACGGCGAGGCTCGCGACCAGCGCGCCGCGGTAGGTGCGGTCCTCGTGCACCTTGAGCACGCTTGCGGATCGCGCCAGCAATTGGACTTGCGTGGCGTTCAGCGCGCCGGGCAATTTCTTCCGCCACGACTGCCCGTCGCGCCATGCGCGCCAGTCCGCCACATACGCATTCCACGCGGTTTCGAAGCCCGCGTTCAGGCTGGACAGCGCGAGCGTCGCGGCGGCCTCCTTGCTGCCCGCGAGGCCGATGCCGATCGTGCCGGCGCGCTCCAGCGCAGCCCCCAGCGCCGTTTCACCCGGGCCCGCCGCAGCGTATGACCACGCCATGCGGCCGTTGAGATGAAAGTCCTGCCAGAGGTCGCTGGCGCCGACTTCGCCCACCGAACGCTGCCCGAGGGTGATGCGGCCGGCCGCATCGCGTGCGCACAGCGCGAGGCCGAAAGGACCCTGCTCGCCCCAGAGCACCGGGTAGCCGTGACAATCGCCGGCCCACGCCAGGTTGTTGTCGCTGTCCTCGCCCAATCGCGATGCCAGCAGCACGTAGGGCAGCAGCGCGTCGTCGCCCTCAAGGCGGTAATCGAGCAGGAGCACATCGCGTTCGGGATCGGTGCACACCCGCAGGACGAAAGTGAAGCGCGCATGATGGTGTGTGATCGTGACGGCCGGAATCGCGCCGTCGACCCAGTCAACCGTGTAGCGGCCCAGGCGGCGCAACTCGCACCAGAAGCCCGCGCCGTCGGCAACGATGAAGCCGATGTCCCGGACCTGCGGGATGTCGATGCGCGGGTAATAGACCTCGCTCGGCATGCCTTGCGCAACGGTGAACCACACGCGACTCGACCCGAGCGCGGTGCCCACCATGTCCTTGCGCGCGCTGGCCCAGACGGGAACCCGCAACGCGGTCGCGGGGGCCTGCCCGCGGGGAACGCTCTGATCCATCGAGTTCTTCCTTGTACAAGTGGCTTCGAATGACCATGACGACCGCGCGACGGCCGGACCGTCCACCTATGACAATATCTTCGCCGAAAGTTGCACGCGTGTGTCGCCATCGTCGCGCGGCCGGCGCCGATTTGCGCTGGATCGACCTTGTGCGCTAGGCTGCGCACCATGCTCGCCCTGGCCGCGCTGACGCTCAAGAAGACCATCACGCTGTTCGCGCTGGTCGGCCCGCTCTCGATGATCCCGATCTTCCTGTCGGCGGCGTCGAGCCTCGATGTCTCCGCCAAGCTGCGCTTTGCGCGCACGGTCGCGCTCGCGGTCACGGTGGCGCTGCTGATCGCGGCCTTCCTGGGCATGCCGCTGCTTTCCCTGCTGGGCGTGTCGATGGGCGCGATGCAGGTGGGCGGCGCGGTGATCGTCCTGCTCCTCGCCATCGCCATGGTGCTGGGCAAGGAGACGACGTTCAAGGGCAGTCCGCCGCCGCTGGCCGACGAGGGCATCGTGCGCGAGGCCTCGATCATTCCGCTGGCCGTGCCGCTGCTGGCGGGGCCGGCGGCCTTCAGCTACGTCATGGCCAACGCTGCCTGGCGCGACACCGCGGAACTGATGTCCGTGATCCTGCCCATCGCTGTCACCGGGCTCTCGTGCTGGATCATCTTCCGCGCTGCCAGTCGCGCCGAGCGCCAGATTGGCCGTTCCACGCTCGACCTCGTCGAGCGCGTGGGCGGCTTCATCCTCGCCGCCATCGCCGTCGAGATGATGGCGACGGGTCTGCGCGGCCTGTTCCCGGTACTGGGGCCGGTCTAGCCCGAGAACTTCACAGCGTCGCTTCAAAGGGCTCAGGCGCCCGATTGCCAGGTCTCGGCGCTCGCGCCGGCGAGGGCGCGCACGCGTGCCTCGTCCCGGGCAAATTCGTCCGCCGGGCCTTCGAATACCATCCGGCCATCGTCGAGCACGCAGGAGCGGTCGGCGATGGCCACCGCCGCGCGGACATTCTGCTCGACCAGCAGCACCGAGATGCCGCGATCGCGCATGCCGACAATGACGCCGAGCAACTCCTGCACGACCATCGGCGCCAGTCCCTGCG
>DATJQH010000010.1:0-27643 GCA_035505955.1 Rhodocyclaceae bacterium | reverse complement strand
TTCTTCTTTGCCGCCGTGACTTCGCGCTTGTACCTGTCAATTAGTTCCGAAAGTGTGACTCGCTCTGAAGTTGAGCGGGGAAGAAACACGCCTCGGTCCAGTTCGCTCTCTATCGCGCGACCCCACTTCTCAGCATCGACTCTATGGACAAAGGTTTTGGTCTGTGGCGGAAATCCCTTTCTACGAACTTGAACTTCGTAAGAGAAGTCCCCCCGTTTGCGTATAGTGGCCATGCTATCCTTTGTCAAATATGATCACGCGTGTGGCGCAGATGTGGCAAGAATCAATATTATCGGCCAACGACATGATTGTTAAGGGCAATTTGAGGCTTGCAAATCCGTCTACGTCGGTTCGATTCCGGCCCGCGCCTCCAGACGGCTTCAATCCTGACTCATGCCCAGCCCGGATGGTGAAATTGGTAGACACAAGGGACTTAAAATCCCTCGGCGAAAGCCATACCGGTTCGATTCCGGTTCCGGGCACCATAGAAGAGTAGCCAAGTGATCGTACTCAGTCTCTCCTGCATGGCCGGCCATCATTTCGACGGATGGTTCGCGTCGCTCGACGCATTCGAACAGCAGGCCAGGCAGGAACTCATCAACTGCCCGCAGTGCAACGGCACCGCGATCCAGCGGCTGCCGTCGGGGCCACATATTTCGAAGCGCGCAGCCACCGGCGGGAGTACCACGAAGGGCAACTTGGACCGGCTTGTGGACTCGCTGCAAAGGGCGGCGGACCTGAGTGAAGACGTCGGGGATCAGTTCAGTGACGAAGCCCGGCGAATTCATCGTCGTGAGTCAGCAGAACGCCCGATCAGGGGGCTGGCAACGCTGGACGAATTCAGCGAACTGCTGGAGGAAGGAATTCCGGTCTTGCCCGTTCCCGGGAAGAAGACGAGCCACTAGTGAGAGAGACAAAGGAAAGAAATCGCATCTGCTTTTATTTAACATAATACAGATTATGCGCGTATTAGGTTTCAGGCTGGTGGCCCCCGGCACCAAAGGCAAGTTCCCGCAGCCGGAACAGTTCGTCTCGAGCAGCCGCCGCTTCCTCGAACTCCAGGTTCTTCGCGTGATCCTGCATGGCTTTCTCGAGCCGTTTTATCTCGCGCGCAAGTGTCTTTTCGCTCATCGCTTCAAAGCGCGCAGCATCCTGCGCCGCCTTGAGTTCCCGTGCCGCAGCGTTCGCGTCGTACACGCCGTCAATGATGTCTTTCACGCGCTTCGTTACGCCCCGTGGCGTGATGCCGTGTTCAACGTTGTACGCCAACTGCTTCGCGCGCCGTCTCTCGGTCTCAGCCAACGCACGCCGCAAGGAGTCTGTGATTCGGTCCGCATACAGGATCGCTGTGCCATGCACATGCCGGGCCGCGCGGCCGATCGTCTGCACAAGCGATCGTTCCGACCGCAGGAATCCCTCCTTGTCGGCATCCAGAATTGCCACAAGCGATACTTCAGGGATGTCCAATCCTTCGCGCAAGAGATTGATGCCGACCAGCACATCGAACTCACCCAAGCGCAGATCTCGAATGATCTCGACGCGCTCCACCGTGTCGATGTCGGAATGCAGGTAACGAACCCGAATACCGTTGTCACCCAGAAACCCGGTCAATTGCTCGGACAGGCGCTTTGTCAGCGTCGTGACCAGGACACGCTCGTTCAATGCGACTCGGCGCTTGATTTCCACGAGAAGATCATCGACCTGAGTCGAAGCAGGTCTGACGATGACGTCCGGGTCAACGAGGCCTGTCGGTCGCACGAGTTGCTCCACGACCTGCCCCTGATGCCCACGTTCATACTCCGCCGGGGTGGCCGATACGAAAATCGTCTGTGGCATCAGTTGCTCGAACTCTTCAAACCTGAGCGGCCGGTTGTCCAGGGCCGATGGCAAGCGAAATCCATAGTTGACCAAGTTCTCCTTTCGAGCTCGATCGCCCTTGTACATCCCGCCCAACTGCGGAATGGTCACATGAGATTCGTCGATGAACATGAGTGAGTCGGGCGGCAGGTAATCGATGAGCGTGGGCGGCGGTTCGCCTGTCTTCCTGCCCGAAAGGTGTCGCGAGTAGTTTTCGATGCCCTTGCAAAAGCCCAGGTGCTCAAGCATCTCCAGGTCGAAGCGCGTTCGTTGCTCGATGCGTTGCGCCTCCACCAGCTTTTGCTCACGCTGGAAGAATTCGGCGCGTTCGCGCAATTCCGCCTTGATCGCCTCGGCCGCCCTGACCACCGTGGCCCTTGGCGTCACGTAGTGACTCGACGGAAACACGGTGAATCGACCGAGCTTCTGGCGCAGATGGCCGGTCAATGGATCGAACAGAGTTAGCGTGTCTACATCGTCGTCGAACAGCGTGATCCGCAGCGCACTTTCGGCGTGCTCGGCGGGAAACACGTCGATGACATCACCGCGTACTCGATACGTGCCACGGTGGAAATCGGTTTCGTTGCGCTCGTACTGCATTTCGGCAAGACGGCGGATGATGTCGCGCTGTCCAAGATGTTCTCCTTGGCGCAGGTGCAGGATCATGCTGTGGTAGTCGACGGGATCACCGATGCCGTAGATGGCGGACACGGTGCAGACGATGACGCAATCCCGTCGTTCCAGGAGACTCTTCGTGGCCGACAGACGCATCTGCTCGATGTGTTCGTTGATCGACGAGTCCTTCTCTATGAACAGATCGCGCGCTGGCACGTATGCCTCCGGCTGGTAGTAGTCGTAGTAGGACACGAAATACTCAACCGCATTCTCGGGAAAGAATTCGCGAAACTCGGCATAAAGTTGTGCCGCCAGCGTCTTGTTGGGCGCAAGCACGAGGGCTGGCCTTCCTTCGCGCGCAATGACATTAGCCATCGTGTATGTCTTGCCAGAGCCTGTCACGCCCAGCAACGTCTGGTACGAGAGACCGTCGGAGATACCTTCGACGAGCAGCCGGATCGCCTCCGGCTGGTCACCAGCCGGCGCAAAGGGCTGATGCAGCCGATAGGGGCTGTTCGGAAATGTAACAACCTGATCTTCCATCAGAATCTTCGAACCATGATCATCACGGGATTGGGCTGGGGAATCGGATATTATTGCTGTTTGTTCCGGTACATGCACTAGGAGTTCAAATGAGCGCTTCTATCTTCGCCAACGTTGAAATGGCCCCACGTGATCCTATTCTCGGCCTGACCGAAGGGTTCAACGCCGACAAGAACCCCAGGAAGGTCAACCTTGGCGTGGGTGTGTACTACAGCGACGACGGAAAGATTCCGCTCCTCGAAGCCGTCAAGATCGCCGAGAAGGCCAGACTCGAAGCCATGCCTGCGCGCGGCTATCAGCCGATTGAGGGTTCCGCCGCATATGACGGTGCGGTTCAGAACCTCTTGTTCGGGGAGAACTCGGCGCTAATCTCCGAGGGTCGCGTGGTCACCGCTCAGTGCCTGGGCGGCACAGGCGCGCTCAAGGTCGGTGCAGACTATCTTAGACGGCTCCTGCCTGCAAGCAAGGTGTTCATTTCGGATCCCAGTTGGGAAAACCATAGGGCATTGTTCGAATCGGCGGGCTTCGCGGTCGATAGCTACCCCTACTACGATGCAGTGACGCGTGGCGTCAACTTCACGGGCATGAAGTCGTTTCTCGAAGCCCTCCCCGTCGGCGCCGTTGTGGTGCTTCACGCGTGCTGTCATAACCCGACCGGTGCCGATCTGACCCCGGAGCAATGGCGCGAAGTCGTTGCGATCGTTCGGGAGCACAACTTGGTGCCGTTTATCGATATGGCATATCAGGGATTTGCCGACGGGATCAAGCCTGACGCGGTGGCCCTCGACCTCTTTTCAGCATCAGGTGTTCAGTTCCTGGTTTCCAGTTCTTTCTCGAAGTCGTTCTCGCTCTATGGCGAGCGGGTTGGCGCATTGTCCATCGTCACCGACAACAAAGACGAGTCGATGCGCGTGCTGTCTCAGCTGAAGCGGGTCATTCGGACCAACTACTCCAACCCTCCTACGCACGGAGGGGCAATCGTGGCCGCCGTTCTCGGCAATCCGGAACTGCGTGCTCTGTGGGAGCGGGAACTTGCGGGAATGCGGGATCGGATCCGGTTGATGCGTACCAACCTTGTCGAGAAGTTGGCCGCGCGCGGAGTCAAGCAGGATTTCTCGTTCGTTGCGAAGCAGCGTGGCATGTTCTCCTACACAGGCCTGACGGTTTCGCAAGTTGAACGGCTCCGGAATGACTTCGGCATCTACGCCGTAAGCACGGGTCGCATCTGCCTTGCGGCGCTCAACAGCCGGAATGTCGACTACGTTGCCGACGCCATCGCTGCCGTGGTCAGCGGGTAGCCCTCAGTTCGGGCCGGCTGGCGTTACCGGCTATGGTCACGAGCGCCCTTGGCGCTCGCGCGGTACCCCGCATCTCGACATTCGCCGTACCGGTCAGCGTGCCATTCTGTCGCGAGAATGTCACTTGCCCCGAACCTGTCATCAGGCCTGATGACAGGCGGAGGCCATTCAAGCGGCACGATTGCCCGTCAACCGAGAACTTGCCGGAGAGTTCTTCGAATCTCGTGTCCGCGCCATGAACTCCCCTGCCCTGCGCCCCTGCGCTTTGCAGCGTTCCCGCCAGGTCAATGTGCTTCAGCGAACCTTGTTGAACGCTCACAGTTCCTTCCATCCGCGCGGCCTGGCCCAACCACGCCGACGACAACACCGTCGATGCCAACGTCATTTCAGCGGATGTACTGCCCTTCACGAGGTCGGGGCCATTCAAGGTGCCGAGCAGTTTCTCCGCATCGGCATGCTCCAGCGTGAGTTTGAGGACGATTCCGGGGTCCGAATTCCATGCGATCAAACCACTACCCGCTAGAAGGCCGCCAAACATCCTCGCACTGACCGAGTCGACGACAAGGCGTCCGGGAGAAAGCGTCCCTGACAAATCCATACCGTCGACGGCCAGTGGCGGACTCGACGCTATGGAAGACTTGGCCGAACTGACCGTAACCTTGAGCCCCGAAGTGACCGGAACGGCCTGCGCGGTGAACGGACCGCGAGACGCTCGCACCATGAAATGGGGAGAACTCTGCTGTCCACCAAATGCGAATTCTCCACTCAACTGCCCGATACTGGTCCACCCCAAGTCAAGTGTCGCATTGTCGAACCTGACTCTCCCAGGTTGTACTGGCGCGGCGGTTGGGTCAGCAAACCAAGCAGGCAAACGGGTAAGTCCGGAATCGCGCATGCGTAGTCCGCTGATACTGATCTCACGGTAGCGATCTCCTGATGTCAGGGAGAGCAACTCCGGCGCCAGGAGGATCGCGTCCGCCGTGGCGTACCCGTCCGCTCCTACCCTCACTCCCTCGAGAACCAGAGTTGGCAACGGCGTGAGTGTGCCGCGGACCTTGCCCACCGTCACGGTATCACCGAGCACCCTTGAAAGTTGTGCCTCAATGGCGGGACGGTATTCGTCGTACGGATAGAACATCATGCGCAGCACGCCGGCCGCCGCCAACGCAAGCGTCACCCACGTGAGCGTCGCGCCGACCTTAAACGTGCGCCGCTTTCGAGTCGGCTGTGGCCAAGCGGGCGACGAGACCATATCGTCGTGCCTAACTTCGCCGTAGGCCTTCTCATACGCTCGCTCTTCTTTCGCCTGCGCCCGACGGGCTTGGACGCCGGACCACCAATCCGTCAGCTTCTGCACAGCTGGTAGCGCCAGTCGCGGCGGATTCGTGACTGCATTCGCCTTTGGCAGTGCTTCGGCATGGACGACCGGCGTCAGGCCCGCAGGCTCGGCCGAGAATACGGTTTGGGACGGAGTGGATGATGATTTGTCGAACTGTGGCTCAGGATCCGCACCTAAAGCGGTATACGCCGTGAGCGTCGGGATGTTGAACGTTTCGGCTGGAATCGTGGGATGTCCGCCCACGGCCTCAATCAAACCGATCCTTTCAAGCTCGCCCAACGCGGCATCGGCCATGGCCGGATCGCCGGCTTTCTGTTTCATTGCGGCAACGTCGGAGCAACCGTCCACCAGAATGAGCACCATGCGCAGGTTGCGTTGCACGAGCCGCGTACGGTCCCGTACCGCTTCTTCGCCCAGCGGAGTCTTCACATAAACCAAATCATCGTTCATTCTGGCTTGACGGTTCCTGGCGAAATGTCTAATATCCGCGCCTCTTCACTTCCCCGATAGCTCAGTCGGTAGAGCGACGGACTGTTAATCCGCAGGTCCCTGGTTCGAGCCCAGGTCGGGGAGCCAACATCTCGAAACCGAGCGCTGTTGCCGGACGCTCAGTACCTCTCCGCCGCGTCGCCACCGTGCAGCCTAGCTACAAGGGTATCGGCCAATTGTAGCGAAAATTGACCGACCAAAAATGCGGCCGTAATCCCGGCGCATTGCGTGCGAGAAAATGCCAACTCGGAGCGAGAACTGCAAGAGTTCGGGCCGACGCCGGACAAACTGCTAGGCCTGGTTCTTGAAGGCGGCCGGATCTATCCCGTGACGGGCCAGCAGTTTGTAGAACTCTGTCCGGTTGCGTTGCGCCACGCGCGCCGCCTGGGACACGTTTCCATTGGTTGTTTGCATGAGTCTTACGAGGTAATCCCGCTCGAATCCGCGGCGCGCCTCGTCGAAGCAGATCATTTCCCGTTCACTTTCCTCGCGCAGGAGTTGGTTCACCAGGGACGCCGGAACGACCGGGGCAACCGATAACTGCATCGCCTGGCCGACAACGTTGATCAACTGGCGGGAATTGCCGGGCCAAGGTGCCTCATGCAACAGCTTGACGGCATCGGGAGAGAAGGTTCGGCGGTTTTCGCCCGCCGACTCGACGCAGTGCGCGATGAGCGCGGAGATATCTTCCTGGCGTTCCGCGAGTGGCGAAATCGTCAGGGTCGTGGCCGCCAAGCTGTAGTACAGGTCCGCGCGCAGCAATCCCTCCTGTACGGCGCGTTCGGGCAGGCTTTCGCTCGCGGCGAAGACCCGGACATCCGGAAGCGGACCCGTGCGGATGACACCAAAAGGGCCGTCGCTCTTGCGGACGAGCGGAAGCAACCTCGCTTGCACAATCGGCGGCAGGCTCTCCAACTCATCGATGAACAGCGTACCTCCGACAGCGGCCGCCAACAGGCCGGTTTGTGCTCCCTTGGTCTTGGCTGCACCGAATAGGGCTTCCTCAAAACCTTCTGGCGGCAATGTTCCGCATACCAACGTGACGAAAGGGCCGTCCGCACGCGAACTGGCCAGATGAATAGCGCGTGCCAGCATTTCTTTTCCGACACCGCGCGGTCCCGTGATCAGCAGCGGGCCCTCGTCTTCGGCGGCTCGTCTGGCTCTCCGGAGGACCTCGTCCATCACCGGGCTCGAGGAGATGATTCCTGAGCGCCACGCTCCATCTGCCTCGGACGCTGCAATCGTTGGAGATATCGCCACTGCTTCAGCGACCCGCGCAAGCAACTCCCGGCCGTCGAATGGCTTGGTGAGAAACCCGAACACGCCGCGTTGCGTGGCTGCGACAGCGTCCGGAATGGTTCCGTGGGCCGTGAGGATGATGACGGGCACAGTCGGTGCCTCGGCATGCAGCCTCGCGAAAAGCGCATGTCCATCCATGCCGTCCATCCGCAAGTCGGTAATGACGGCGCGCGGCCTGTCGGCGTGAAAGCACTGTAGTGCCTCCTCTCCTGACCGTGCCAGTGTTACCGTGTAGCCCGCTGCCGACAAGCGCATGCCAATCAGGTCAAGCAGGTCCGGATCGTCGTCGACCACCAGAATGTTGCCTAGCGACTTCATGGGGCACTCCTTCGGGATGAACGCTTGCGCATGTCTCGGTCAATGTCGCGAAGTTCATCAAGCTTCTGTTGCAACACTTCCGCCTTCTTGCACTCTTCGCGCGAGCCTTCGAGCTTCTGCTGCAGAGCTTCCGTCTTGCGCCGCTCTTCCCGCAAGGCCTCGGTCCTCTGCTCGCATCGGCGTTGTTCATCCCGTCTGAGTTGAATCATTCTTTCGAGGAACTGGACGAAGTCCCGTCGCACCGACGCATGGTCCGGTGGTGCGAGTTCAATTGCGCCAAGAAGCTGCGCCGCGCGGTTGTCGTCGCGCCAGGAAGTCCCGGGAACCATCAACGCGAGCGCCAGCCGTAAACGCGTTGGGTCATCCTGATTCTTCTCATACGCGGCAGAGGCGTCGTTGAAGTCTCGACGCTGGATATCGGGTGCTTGCGTATTGAGCCGGTGGTAATAGGCCAGCGATGCCTCGACCTGCGCTGATTCAGACAGGCGCTCAGGCATCAAGGCGCATCCTGAAAGCGCAAGCGACATTAGCGCTGAAATGGCGAGGCCAGTCGTCTTCATGTCATTTCCCGGCTTAACGGCAGATGAATCTGGAAGTGTGCACCCGTTGACGATTCAATCAAATCCAGCGAACCATGATGTGCGTGAACGAATTCGCTGGCGATCGCGAGTCCAAGCCCGGTTCCAGCGGCGTGTTCGGTCGCCCGCGCACGATAGAAGGGTTCAAATATCTTCGCCCGTTCGTCAGTCGGTATCCCGGGCCCCTGATCCATGACATCCAGTACAGCCTGATCACCGTCTCGCGTGAGAGAAATACTGACGGTACCGCCTGCCGGTGAATATTTGACCGCATTCGCCACAATGTTGCTGACTATAGTTGTCATTTCTTCGCGCCCACCCGTTACCGAGAGAGGGGCCAGCGTACCCACAATTCTGAGATGCTTGTCCCTAAGCGCAAGCTGGTGCGTTGCCAACACTTGCTGGATGAGATCATCAAGGCGCAGCCGGATGCGCTCAAAACGTTCGAGTGCATGTTCGGCCCGTTGCAAACGCAGCAGACCATCGATCAGGGTTTGAAGCCGCAGTGCATTGCCATGCATGATCCCTACGATGCGGCTCTGCTGCGGGGTCAACGTTCCCGCAACCTGATCGGAAAGCAGGCTTGACCCTTCCCGAAGGGCCGCCAGCGGCGTCTTTAGCTCATGTGAGACGTGTCTGAGTACCCGCGTGCGCTGCTCCTCCAATTCCCGCAACCGGCAGCGCAGCCAGTCCAGCCGTTCGCCAATGCGCTTCAGATCGTCGGGGCCAGACAAATGTATCTTCCGGTCCAGGTGCCCCTCACCGAGTGCCTGTACGGCGTTTTCAACGCGTCCGAGCAGGCGTCCCATGAGGCGCCTTCCCAAGAGCAAGAGGACTCCCGCCGTACCGATGCCGACCACGATCGCGACCGCCAAACGCTGCCGCAACTCGGCTGCGCGAGCACGGAAAGACGTTCCTTCGGCATCCACGATCCTGCCCGCCTCATCTGCCATAGCCACGCTGCGGTCAAGAAGCGCACCGATGGCAGTCTGCAATTGCGGCAGACCAGCGCCCGAACTGCCAAGTTGTTGGTACGCGTTCTCCTCCTGTATCAGCATTTCGCGTACACGGGCGCTCAAGCCAGCCATTAGCGGTATTTCAGCAAAAGTCATCGCCCGTCGGCGCCATTCCTGTCGAGCCGCCGCATAGTCGTCAAACAGGCTCGCATCATGTAGCACGCCGTACTGTCGAAGAATCCGATCCATGTGCCGCAAGTCCTCCGGCAGTCCCCAACTAATCTGTCCCGCCCGGTTGGCTTCCCCTGCGATCAACTCGCTCTGCTCGGAAATGCGTTCCACCGTGATTTCCGCATAGATGATGGCGGCTGCAAGCGGCAACATCATGAGAAGGTTGCCGACCAGCACCATACGGAGCAGCGAGCGCGGATAGAACGACATGTCCTCTAGTTCACCGGAAGGTTCGGAAAGGAAGCTCCGGGACAAGCAATGTGCACCGACCAGGCTCGTGCTTCCTGGTCGGAAATTCGTGGAGCCACCCTCGGTTCCTGTCGCACAAACAACAAACCGCGAGAACCGGAACCGATATGTCGAGACTGGTGGGTGCTGACGGGCTCGAACCGCCGACATTCGCCTTGTAAGGGCGACGCTCTACCAACTGAGCTAAGCACCCGCCCTACCACGGTCGGATCGGCTCTTCCGCGCGAGGGATCGAAGTATATCAGTTGATCGCGTCCCGCAGTCCCTTGCCCGGCCTGAACTTGGGCACCTTGGCTGCACTGATCTCGATCGTGGCGCCGGTCCGGGGATTGCGACCGCTGCGCGCGGCACGCTTGCCCACATAGAAGCTGCCGAAGCCCACGAGGGCCACAATCTGGTCACGGCGCAGGGAATCGGTGATGCCATCGATGACGGCATCCAGCGAGCGCGTCGCCGCTGCCTTTGAGATGTCCGCAGCAACGGCGATGTGGTCAATCAATTCCGCTTTGTTCATTTTTGGTCTCCTCGAAACTACACTTGGTGTTTCCTGAGCCGTACGGCCAAGGACAATCGGGCTATGTCTTATAGCAAGGCCAAAAATCCGGTGTCAACTGATGGGTAATGGCAACAACGCGGTCGTTGGCCGCGGACACAAACAAGCTTGCAGGTGGCGCTGGTTTCATTTATAAAGCAACATTTTCCTCCGCCGGACTGAGAACCAAGTATGGCCGAAGATTTTCTGCACAAGCAATTTCCCCCCTACGTTGCGAAGAAGGGTGAGGAATACATGAACCCCAAGCAATTGGCCCATTTCAGAGGCATCCTCGACACGCTGAAGGGCGAACTCGCGGGTGACATTGAGCGCACCGTTCAGACCATGC
Source organism: Rhodocyclaceae bacterium (assembly GCA_035505955.1). Taxonomy (GTDB): domain Bacteria; phylum Pseudomonadota; class Gammaproteobacteria; order Burkholderiales; family Rhodocyclaceae; genus Fen-999. The sequence goes on along the minus strand of DATJQH010000010.1, from coordinate 16,990 downwards.
AGGACGAGGCTACCGTCTTTGCCGATCCCAATGATCGCGCCAGCCAGGAATCCGACATTGCTCTGGAACTGCGCAACCGGGACCGGGAACGCAAGCTGATCAAGAAGGTGGAGGAATCCATTGCCCGCATCGACGCAGGCGAGTACGGCTACTGCGACAGCTGTGGCGTCGAGATCGGCCTGAAACGCCTTGAGGCCCGTCCAACCGCGACCTTATGCATTGATTGCAAGGAGTTGGAAGAGCGCCGCGAAAGGCAGATGGCGAAATAGTTGGCCTTCTCCGCAGGGCAAAGAAAAAGGACGCCGCAGCGTCCTTTTTTCTTGCCCGATTGTCGTCGCGCGATCAAGCTGCTGGAGCATCCCCCTGAGGCTCTGCGCTTAGCGCCTTCATGGACAGGCGGATCCGACCCTTGTCATCGGTTTCGATGACTTTCACCTTCACGATCTGCCCTTCCTTTAGGTAGTCGCTCACAGCGTTGACGCGCTCATTGGCAATCTGGGAGATGTGCAGCAGTCCGTCCTTGCCGGGCAGGACCTGGATGATGGCGCCAAAGTCCAGCAGTCGCAGAACCGGCCCTTCGTAGATCTTGCCCACTTCCACTTCGGCGGTGATGTCCTCGATGCGCTTCTTGGCGACCTGGGCGGCATCCGCGTTTACCGAGGCAATCGTGACGGTGCCGTCGTCCTCGATGTCGATCACGCAGCCGGTTTCCTCGGTAAGGGCGCGGATCGTCGCGCCACCCTTGCCGATTACGTCGCGGATCTTCTCGGGATTTATTTTGAGCGTGAACATGCGCGGCGCGAAGCTCGACACTTCCTGACGGTGTCCTGCAACAGCGTCTTTCATGATGCCGAGGATGTGCATGCGTGCCTCCTTGGCCTGGGCCAACGCGACCTGCATGATCTCCTTGGTGATCCCCTGGATCTTGATGTCCATCTGCAGGGCAGTAACGCCGGTGTCAGTGCCGGCGACTTTGAAGTCCATGTCGCCTAGATGATCTTCGTCACCAAGGATGTCGGTCAGCACCGCGAAACGATTGCCTTCCTTGATCAGACCCATGGCGATGCCGGCAACGTGTGCCTTGAGCGGCACGCCAGCGTCCATCAGGGCCAGCGAGCCACCGCAGACCGATGCCATCGATGACGAGCCATTGGATTCGGTGATTTCCGAGACGACGCGCATGGAATAGCCGAATTCTTCCGCGGACGGCAGGACGGCCAGCAACGCACGCTTCGCCAGGCGACCGTGACCGATCTCGCGACGCTTGGGGCTGCCCACGCGACCGGTTTCGCCGGTGGCAAATGGCGGCATGTTGTAGTGGAGCATGAAGCGGTCGCGATATTCGCCCTGTAGCGCGTCGATGATCTGCTCGTCGCGGCCTGTGCCGAGGGTCGAAACCACCAGCGCCTGCGTTTCGCCGCGCGTAAACAACGCGGACCCGTGGGTGCGCGGAAGCACGCCCGTGCGCACCGCGATCGGACGTACGGTGCGGGTATCGCGACCGTCGATGCGCGGTTCGCCGGCGAGAATCTGGCTGCGTACGATCTTAGCTTCGAGTTCGAAAATCAGGTTGCCGACATATATCGGATCCGGGCCACTGTCGCCAACGCACAAAGCATCGGTCACTTTCTTGGCCACGTCGCGGCACTTGGCGACGCGCGCCTGCTTGCTGGTGATCCGGTAGGCGTCGCGCAACTCGGCTTCCGCAAGTTCGGCGACCTTGGCAATCAAGGCCTCGTCCTTGGCCGGAGCCTGCCAGTTCCATTCCGGCTTGCCGGCCATTTCCACGAGTTCGTTGATGGCCTTGATGGCCGCCTGCATCTGATCATGGCCGAAGACGACGGCGCCGAGCATGATCTCTTCAGAAAGTTGCTGCGCCTCGGACTCGACCATCAAGACCGCGCTCGCCGTGCCGGCGACAACGAGATCCAGTTGGGTCTGTTGCAGTTGCGTCTTCGTCGGACACAGAACGTATTGACCGTCGATGTAGCCGACGCGCGCGGCGCCGATTGGGCCGTTGAATGGAATTCCGGCAATCGCCAGCGCCGCAGAGGAGCCGATCATGGCTGGGATATCCGGATCGATTTCCGGATTGCTCGACAGCACGTGGATGATGACCTGCACTTCGTTGTAGAAGCCGTCCGGGAACAGGGGGCGGATCGGGCGATCTATCAGGCGCGAGGTCAGCGTCTCCTTCTCGGAGGGACGCCCTTCACGCTTGAAGAATCCGCCGGGAATGCGTCCCGCGGCATAGACCTTTTCGACGTAGTCGACAGTCAGCGGGAAGAAGTCCTGACCCGCCTTGGGCTGATCCTTGGCCACGACTGTCGCGAGAACCACGGTGTCGTCCATGTTGACGACCACTGCCCCGCTTGCCTGGCGGGCGATTTCGCCCGTCTCCATCGTCACGGTGTGGGCGCCGTAGGCGAAGCTCTTCTTGATCGGTGTCAGCACAAATTATCCTTTCGGTAATGCGAAACGGCGCGACCGCACTGGCCGCGCCGGAGAGTTCATTGGCTGCCGACAATCCAGTCGGAAATTGCCGGCATCATCAACGCTGCCGGCTTACTTGCGCAGACCCAGACGCTCGATTAGCGCCCGGTAGCTGTCGGCATTGGTACGCTTGAGATAGTCGAGCATCTTGCGCCGCTGGCTGACCATCTTGAGCAGGCCGCGACGGGAATGGTGATCCTTGACGTGTTGCTTGAAGTGATCGGTGAGATCGTTGATGCGCGCCGTCAGCAGGGCAACTTGCACTTCGGGGGATCCGGTGTCGCCAGTGGCGCGCTGATAGTCGGCGACAATCTTCGCCTTCTCGGTCGTGGTAATAGCCATAATCTTCTCTTTCAAACGCTCTTGGAAATCGGACGCCGCCCCGGTTTGATAGAGCACTGCGCCCACCGTTCGTCCAGCCTTGGACGAAGGGGCGCATTATAGCGGCCCAGCGCGGGCAAACTCAACCGTTTTCAGCGGTCTTCGCCAGAAACGATCATGCGTCGGGGATTCAACAGACCGTCGGCTGAGCGGTCGCCCAGGCCCAGGAACTGGTCGTTGGCTCCATAGAGGCGAAAGCGCCCCGTTTCACCCTGCCAGGGCACGGCGCGGCCATGCAAGACGCGTTCAGTGTCCGTGGCAGCCAATTTAGCGACTGGTAGATGCGACAGGAGCGCGTCGGTCGGGTGGAGCCTCTCATCGCGCGCATCCACAGTCAGTGAGTCGAGTTCGGCCAGTGTTACTGCGCCGGTGACGTCGAACCCCCCAATGCGCGTTCTGCGCAAGGCAGCCAAGTGTGCCCCGCAGCCAAGGGCCTCGCCAATGTCGGCCGCCAAAGTTCGCACGTAGGTGCCCTTGCTGCAGTCGACGTCGATGACCGCTTCGTCGCCGGCGAGAGAAATCAGTTCGAGCCGGTATATCCGCACCCGGCGCGGTTCACGGGGAACGTCGACACCCGCGCGGGCATATTCGTACAGCGGCTTGCCATCCCGCTTGAGGGCCGAATGCATTGGCGGTACCTGCTCAATCTCGCCGCAAAAGTCAGCCGCCGTGGTACGCCAAATGGACTGATCGACAGCGACCGGGCGCGTCCTCAGGATCTTTCCCTCAGCGTCCGCTGTATCGGTGGTTACGCCGAGCCGCAGCGTCGCACGGTAGGACTTGTCCGCGTGCAGGAGTTCGCCAGCGAACTTGGTCGCTTCACCGAAGCATAGTGGCAGAAGCCCTGTGGCCAGCGGATCGAGGGTGCCGGTGTGCCCCGCCTTTTGCGCGTTGAACAACCGTCGCGCGGCCTGCAAGGCGGCATTCGATGTCATCCCAAGGGGTTTGTCGAGCATCAGAACGCCGTCCACGCGACGGCGAGGCGGGCGCCGCGGAGCGTTCACCGGCCGTTGCGACTGGAATCGGCCTTGATGGCCTCGTCGATCAAGCTGGTCAGCCGGCTGCCGCGTTCGACCGACGCGTCATACACGAAATGCAGTTCGGGGATATGGTGGATGCGGATGCGTCGACCAAGCTCCCGCCTGAGGAAACCGGCGGAATGTTTGAGGCCCCGTTCGATTTCCGCTCGTTCCTGCTCGCTGGCAAGCGTCGTGTAGAACACCTTGGCGTGGGCATAATCCGGCGTCACCTCGACGCCTGTCACCGTTACGAGGCTCATCTTTGGACCCACTCGCGGATCCTTGATTTCCAGCCGGATGAGTTCGGACAGTTCGCGATGAATCTGCTCCGACACTCGGTTGGATCGGGAGAACTCCTTCGCCATCCGCTATAGCGTCCGGGCAACTTCCTGAATCTCGAAGATCTCGAGCTGGTCGCCTTCCTTGATGTCGTTGAAGTTCTTCAAGTTAAGGCCGCATTCAAAGCCTTCCTTTACTTCGCGGACGTCGTCCTTGAACCGCTTCAGCGAGTCGAGTTCGCCGGTGTGAATGACAACGTTGTCGCGCAGCAGGCGCACCATGGAATTCCGCTTCACCAGGCCGGAGAGGACCATACATCCGGCGACCGCACCAACCCTGGAAATGCGGAATACCTGCCGGATCTCCACCTGACCGATGATGCTCTCCTTCCTTTCGGGCGACAGCATCCCCGACATCGCGGCCTTGACCTCGTCGACTGCATCGTAAATGATGTTGTAGTAGCGGATGTCCACCCCGAAGCTTTCGGCGGCCTTGCGCGCACCGGCATCGGCGCGCGTGTTGAATCCGATGATGACCGCCTTCGACGCTTCAGCCAGGTTGACGTCGGATTCCGTGATGCCGCCAACCGCAGCGTGGATCACGTTCACCTTGACTTCGTTGGTCGAGAGCTTGGTCAGGGCGTGCACCAAGGCCTCTTGCGAACCTTGGACGTCGGCCTTGATGATCAGCGCCAACTGCTTTGCCTCGCCGTCGCCCATCTGTTCGAACATGTTTTCGAGCTTGGCGGCCTGCTGCTTCGCGAGACGGACATCGCGGAACTTGCCCTGACGGAACAGGGCGATCTCGCGCGCCTTGCGCTCGTCCGCGATCACCATCGCGTCGTCGCCAGCGCCCGGAACGTCTGACAGGCCCTGGATCTCGACCGGAATGGATGGCCCCGCTTCGTCGACCGTCTCACCGTTTTCGTCGAGCATGGCACGTACGCGGCCGAAAACCTGGCCCGCCAGCAGCACGTCACCGCGTCGCAATGTGCCACTCTGAACCAGGATGGTCGCCACGGGTCCCTTGCCCTTGTCAAGGCGAGCCTCGATAATCAGACCCTTCGCGGGCACATCCACCGCAGCCTTGAGCTCCAGCACTTCGGCCTGCAGCAATACTTGCTCAAGCAGCTCGTCGATGCCGGTACCTTTCTTGGCCGAAACCAGGATGAACGGTGACTCGCCACCGTATTCCTCGGGTACCACGCCTTCCGTGATCAATTCCTGTCGCACGCGGTCCGGATTGGCGTCCGGCTTGTCGATCTTGTTGACCGCCACGACCAGAGGCACATTGGCCGCCTTGGCGTGGTGGATCGCTTCCTTCGTCTGCGGCATGACGCCGTCATCAGCTGCAACCACCAGGATCACGAGATCGGTCGCCTTGGCGCCGCGAGCGCGCATGGCCGTAAACGCCTCGTGGCCCGGCGTATCCAGGAATGTCACGACGCCACGTGGCGTTTCCACGTGGTAGGCGCCGATGTGCTGCGTGATGCCGCCCGCCTCGCCGGCGGCCACTTTCGCGCGACGGATATAGTCGAGCAGCGACGTCTTGCCGTGATCGACGTGTCCCATGACGGTGACAACCGGCGCCCGCGGCAGCATTTCCGCATCCTTGTTCACCGCGGTGTCCGCGAGGAATGCATCCGGATCGTCAAGCTTCGCCGCGATCGCCTTGTGGCCCATTTCCTCGACCACGATCATGGCGGTCTCCTGGTCGAGGTGCTGATTGATCGTAACCATCATGCCCATCTTCATGAGCACCTTGATCACCTCGGTGGCCTTGACGGACATCTTGTGCGCCAGGTCGGCAACGCTGATCGTTTCGGGAACATGCACCTCGCGCACGATGGCTTCCGTAGGCTGTCCCGCGGCCGTCGCTTCCTCGTGATGCCGGCTTCCGTGCCTGCCGCCGCGCGGGCCGCCGCGCCACCCGCCAGCGCCGCCTGCGGCGTCGCCCCGCGTCTTGATGCCGCGCTTCTTGGCCGCATCGTCCTTCCACGTACTGCCTGTAGTCTTCTTGGCACCTGGCTTCTTCGTTTCCTCGCCCGGCTTCGCCGTCGGCTTGTGCAACGTGCCGCTGACCGTACCGGCGTCCGCGGTGGCCTGCTCCGCAGCCTTTGCCGCCATTTCCGCTTGTTGTTGAGCAAGCCGCGCTTCAGCCTCGGCCTTGGCGCGCAACTCGCGTTCCTGCTTTTCCTTCAACTCCGCGGCCTGTATGGCAGCAAGTTCGGCCTGTCGTTTGGCCTCGGCTTCTCGCAGCGCGGTCTGTTCGCTGTCGATGACCGGCTTCGACGTTGCGGGCACATCCGGCGCCGGGACCGCAGTCGCGGTAGTGCTTTCAGCCGTCAATTCGGCGTCCCGCTTGACGAAAGTCCGCTTCTTGCGGACTTCGACCTGAATCGTGCGAGCCTTGCCGGTGGAATCGGCCGACTTGATCTCGGATGTTTGCTTGCGCGTCAGCGTGATCTTGGCCTTGGGCGCGGTTTCGCCGTGTGCTTTGCGCAGATAGTCCAGCAGGCGTGCCTTGTCTTGTTCGCTCAACGCGTCGCTGGTGGCCTGCTTGCTGACGCCCGCTTTCGCCAACTGCTCGAGCAGCGCCGTCGGCGGCATCTTCAGTTCTGCGGCGAACTGGGCGACATTCATTTGTGCCATGTTGCGGCCTCCCTCGTTACTGCTCGTCCGCGAACCAGTGGGCACGCGCCGTCGTAATCAGCGCCTTCGCACGTTCGCCATCGATCCCGGTCATCTCGACAAGCTCGTCGACAGCCAGGTCGGCGAGATTGTCACGCGTGCATACGCCATTCTTGGCCAACCTGGCCGCAAGCCCCTTGTCCATGCCTTGCAATTCCAGCATGTCGTCAGCGACCTTCTCCAAATGCTCCTCGTCGACGATCGCTTCCGTCAGCAGCACGTTGCGGGCGCGATCGCGAAGTTCGTTCACTGTCGCCTCGTCGAAGGCTTCGATTTCCAGCATCTCGGCCAGCGGCACGTAGGCCACTTCTTCCAGCGTCGAGAAGCCTTCCTGAATCAGGATATCCGCCACTTCCTCGTCGACATCGAGGCGCTCCATGAACAGCTGGCGAATGGTCGAAGTCTCGGCTTGCTGCTTCTGCTGGGACTCCTCGACGGTCATCAGGTTGATCGTCCAGCCGGTCATTTCGGAAGCAAGTCGAACATTCTGGCCACCACGGCCAATTGCGATTGCCAGGTTCGTCTCGTCGACCACGACGTCCATGGCATGCTTCTCTTCATCGACGACGATGGAGCTCACTTCGGCCGGCGCCAATGCCCCAATCACCAGCTGGGCCGGATCCGGTGACCACAGGACGATGTCGACCCGCTCCCCGGCAAGTTCGTTGGTTACCGCAGTAACGCGCGACCCACGCATGCCGACACAGGTGCCGATCGGGTCAACACGCTGGTCATTCGACTTCACGGCGATCTTCGCACGCACGCCCGGATCGCGCGCGGCCGACTTGATCTCGAGCAGGCCATCCTCGATCTCGGGCACTTCGAGTTCGAACAGCTTCATGATGAATTCTGGCGCTGTGCGGGAGAGGATCAGTTGCGGTCCCCGCGCGGCCCGATCGATCTTCTTCAGCCACGCTCGCACGCGATCCCCGGGACGCAGATTTTCCTTCGGGATCATCTGATCGCGCGGCAACAGGGCCTCGATGCGACCGGCCTCGATGATCGCGTTTCCCTTTTCCATGCGCTTGACCGTGCCCGTCACCAGGTGTTCCTTGCGCTCAAGGAAATCGTTCAGCACTTGTTCGCGCTCCGCGTCGCGAATCTTTTGCAGGATGACCTGCTTTGCGGCCTGGGCGCCAATGCGACCGAAATCGATCGGTTCCAGCGTTTCCTCGATGTAGTCGCCCGCGACGACGTCAGCCAGTTGTTCCTGGGCTTCCGTCAGCCCGATCTGCTGCTCGGGGATCTCCACTTCCTCGTCGGGCACTACCAGCCAGCGACGGAAGGACTCGAACTCGCCGGTGTTGCGGTCAATCTCGACGCGTACATCAGCTTCGTCGTGGATGCGCTTCTTGGTGGCCGACGCCAGTGCGAGTTCAAGCGCAGCAAAAACGATGTCCTTCGCTACATTCTTCTCCCTCGCCAGGGCATCAACCATCATCAGCAAATCGCGGCTCATTCCAAGTCCTCCAACAAACTCAATTCAAAACTTCGGCACCAAGCGGGCCTTGTCGATGCCATCGAGCGGAAACGTTCGTTCGACACCTTCCACGGCCACGACGGCTTCACCGTCGCGCAAAGCGACGATTCGGCCGACGAAATTTCGCTGATTTGCCAGCGGCACACGCAATTTCAACTGGACGTCATGGCCGGTGAAACGTGCCCAGTCGGCCGCCTTTTTCAAAGGCCTATCCAGTCCAGGCGAGGAAACCTCCAACCGGTCGTAATCCACATTTTCGACGGCAAACAAGCGACTAAGATGGTTGCTTACCGCTGCACAATCATCGATGCTCACCGTTCCTGCCTCGGCGGTCCTGTCGATGAACACGCGCAACAGACGAGCACGGGGACTCGTCTCGAAGTCGACAAGTTCGTACCCCAATCCCGTCACCGCCTGGCCAATCAAATCAGCGAGTTGCATCCAATCCATCATCCCGAAACTACAAATAAAAAATGGGCACTACTGCCCATTTTTCTGTCGGTTCCGGTCACGCACGTCCACCACTGAATGCGCCACCGCGAATCGAAACGATTATAGCAAGATCATCCTTGAATGCGCAATCAGGTTTCGGATTCCTTTGACTTTTTGCCCGTTGGCAGCATCTTCATCACTGCCGCGACGTCGCCGGACTCCAGTTCGCGCCATAGACCTCGCTTGAGTCCGGCGGGCAAGACGAAAGGCCCATAACGCAGGCGCATCAACCGGCTGACCGTGAGGCCCACGGTCTCGAACATGCGCCGAACTTCGCGATTGCGCCCTTCCGTCAGAGCCACCGTGAACCAGCGGTTTGCGCCCTCTCCGCCCCGTTCCTCGAACCGGGTGAACTTCGCCATGCCGTCATCCAGTTGTACTCCCGCCCGAAGTTGATCCAGGGCTTCCTCAGTCGGCCCGCCCAGGACACGCACGGCATATTCGCGCTCGAGTTCGTAGCGCGGATGCATCAGGTGGTTTGCGAGATCCCCGCTGCTCGTGAATACCATGAGACCGCACGAATTGAAGTCGAGACGTCCAACTGCAATCCAGCGACCGTTATTGATGCGTGGCAACTTGGTGAATACGCTGGGCCGCCCTTCCGGGTCGTCTCTCGAAACAATCTCGCCCTCGGGCTTGTGATAGAGGAGTACGCGCGGCAATCGAGTTGTGCCCGGCTTCAACTGCACGAGGCGGCCATTGAGCCGAACCTTGTCGTCTTCGCCGATGCGTTGGCCGACATGCGCAGGTTCGCCATTCACGCTGATGCGGCCGGATGCGATCCATTCCTCCACCTCTCGGCGCGAGCCATATCCTGCGTCAGCGAGCGCCTTCTGCAACTTGAGCGTGGCAACGGGCGCGGCAGGACCTGGTGGGCGGCGTGCGGCCCGAACAGGTCCGGGCTTGCCTTCAATCTTGCTCGGCGGTCGCAGCGGGCTGTTCTTCCGGCGTGGTGCTCTCGGTGGCTTGTTCTGCAAGATCCATTACCCGTTCGATTTCGGTCAGCGGTGGCAGTTCGGACAGACTTCTAAGACCCAGATCGTCTAGGAACTTCTTTGTCGTGGCATAGAGCGCCGGTCGTCCCGGTGCATCCCGGTGGCCAACGACGTCCACCCAGCCTCTCCCCTCCAGGGTCTTCAGCACATTGGGGGAAACTGCCACACCACGAATGTCCTCGATGTCGCCCCGACTGACCGGTTGACGGTAGGCAATAATCGCCAAAGTTTCCATCGCCGCCCGCGAGTAGCGCGGCGGCTTCTCGTTCTTCAGACGATCCAGGAAGCGCTGGTATTCGGGCCGTGTCTGAAAGCGCCAGCCTGTTGCCAACTGCACCAGCTCGACACCGCGATTGGCCCAATCGCGACGCAGGTCGTCGAGCAGCGTGCGCCACGTGTCATCGTCGAATTCCTGATCGAAGAGCTTCCTCAGCTCGACCAGCGGCATGGGCTCCGCTGCCGCGAGCAAGGCAGCTTCGAGTACGACCTTGAAGTCTTCAGGTTTGTAGAGCTGGATCATCGGTTTCTGCGCACTTCACGTAAATCGGGGCCAGGGCTTCGCTTTGGGTGATCTCGACGAGCTTCTCGCGAGCGAGTTCGAGAATGGCGAGGAAGCTTACCACCAGGCTGGCGACCCCCGTCGCCGTGTCGAAGAGATCCTCGAATACGACATAGCCGCGGCCTTGCAAGCGTCGAAGAATGCTCGCCATGTACTCACGCACGGACAGCTCCTCGCGCCGCACCTTGTGGTGCGCGCGCACCCGGGCCTGCTTCATCAGGGCCAACCACGCCACCTGCAAGTCATGCAGCGACACCTCCGGCAAACGTTCTGCCACCTGGTCGGATATCCATACGCTGACCCATTCGTAGTCGCGGTGCGCCTGGGGCAGTTCGTCGATCTTCGCGGCTGCCAGTTTCATGCGTTCGTATTCGAGCAGGCGACGCACGAGTTCAGCCCGCGGATCCTCCGGCTCGCCCGTATCCGCCCGTGGCGGCCGCGGCAGCAGCATGCGGGACTTGATCTCGAGCAGCATGGCGGCCATGAGCAGATACTCGGCTGCCAGTTCCAGGTTGGTCTTGCGCATCGCCTCGACGTACTCGAGATACTGTGCCGTCAACGGCGCCATCGGGATATCGAGGACGTTAACGTTGGCCTTGCGGATCAGGTACAGGAGCAGGTCCAGCGGTCCCTCAAACGCCTCGAGATAGACCTCGAGCGCGTCCGGCGGAATGTAAAGGTCGCGCGGCAGCGCGGCCAGCGTTTCGCCGTAGACCTTTGGCAGATGCGACTCGGTAGCAACCACCGGATCCGTCATACGTAGTCCAGTCCGATGGCCGCGCGTACGTCGCGCATCGTGTCCTGCGCCAGCCTGCGGGCCTTTTCGCACCCGTCGGCAATGATGTTTCGCACCAGTTGAGGATCTTCCTCGTACATGCGTGCGCGCTCGCGCATCGGTTCCTGTTCGGCCAGCACACCATCGATGACCGGCTGTTTGCACTCCAGACAGCCGATGCCAGCGGAGCGGCATCCCTGCTGGACCCAGCTCCGCACTTCCTCGTTCGAGTAGATCACGTGAAACTGCCAGACGGGACACTTGTCGGGATCACCAGGATCGGTACGGCGAACGCGCTGCGGGTCGGTCTGCATCGTGCGAATCTTCTTGCGGATGGACTCGGCGTCTTCGCGCAGCGCAATCGTGTTGCCATAGGATTTCGACATCTTTTGCCCATCGAGACCCGGCATGCGTGCCGCTTCGGTCAACATGGCGTCCGGCTCGACGAGTATCACTTTGCCACCGCCTTCGAGATAACCGAACAGACGTTCGCGATCGCCAAGAGACAGGTTCTGTGTCTCATTGAGCAGAACGTGAGCCTGCTCCAGGGCATCCTCCTCGCCTTTTTCCTGGTATCGCGTGCGCAGTTCCTCGTAGAGTTTGGCGCGCTTGCTGCCAAGCTTCTTCACTGACTGCTTCGCCTTGTCTTCGAAGCCCGGTTCGCGTCCGTACAGGTGGTTGAAGCGCCGCGCGATTTCGCGCGTGAATTCAATATGCGGGACCTGGTCTTCCCCCACGGGGACCCGGTTGGCCCGGTAGATCAGGATATCTGCGGCCTGCAGCAATGGATAACCGAGAAAGCCGTAGGTCGCCAAGTCCTTGTGGGTGAGCTTTTCTTGCTGGTCCTTGTATGTCGGAACGCGTTCGAGCCATCCGAGCGGCGTCATCATCGACATCAGCAAGTGCAACTCCGCGTGCTCCGGCACGCGCGACTGGATGAACAACGTGGCCTGAGATGGGTCGACGCCCGCTGCGAGCCAGTCGATGATCATGTCCCATGCATTCTGCGTGATCGTTCCGGGCTCGTCGTACGATGTCGTCAGCGCATGCCAATCCGCGACGAAAAACAGGCACGGAAACTCGTGTTGCAGGCGCACCCAGTTGGCCAGTACGCCGTGGTAGTGGCCAAGATGGAGTCTGCCGGTTGGGCGCATGCCCGAAAGGACTTTTTCCGCGTACATCGTCTTTAGTAATGAAAGTTGAACAGGGTCGCTATCAGGAGGCGCAGCATGCCGATGACGGGGGTCAGGATGGCGCCGAGGACACCGGTAAACAAGAGCAGGAGTAACAGCGGAAATCCCCATGGCTCAAGCCGTGCAAACTTCCAAGCGGACGGCTGCGGCAGCAGACTGACGACGATCCGCCCGCCGTCGAGCGGCGGAATTGGCACGAGGTTCAGCGTCATCAACACCAGATTGATATCGACGCCGATATCGGCCATTCGGGCGAGTGGCAGGCTGTAGATGTTCTCAGGGGCCATCTCGACGAACTTCAGTACCGCGGCCCAACCGAGCGCCATCAAGAGGTTTGCGCCAGGCCCCGCTGCGGCGACCCAAAACATGTCCTGCTTCGGGTGCCGCAGGCGCCCGAAGTCGACTGGCACAGGCTTCGCCCATCCGAACAGGAAATTGCCGGCACTCAGCAGCAGGATCGTGACCGGCACGACAATGGTGCCAACGAGATCGATGTGCCGGAACGGGTTGAGGCTGATGCGTCCGGCCTGCCACGCAGTCAGGTCGCCGAAATGGCGAGCCGCATAGCCGTGGGCCGCTTCGTGCAGCGTGATGGCGAAGATGACCGGCAGGGCTGAAACTGCCAGCGTCTGGATGAATGTGTCCATGGAGGGGCGGGATTCTACCGCAGGGGTCAATCGAGGCCGAAGGGCGTCAACGGACCCTTGCCGGCACGGACAAGTTCGGGGGCACCGTCGACCAGATTGACGACGGTCGTCGCCTGTGCCGCGCACGGCCCGCAGTCGATAATGAGGTCGAGCAGCCCGCCGATCCGCGCTTCGATGACATCGGCATCGCCGAGCGGTACCTCGTCGCCAGGCAGTGTCAGCGTCGACGACAGCAACGGCTGATCGAGTTCGTCAAGCAGTGCAAGCACCAGCGGATGGTCGGGGACGCGCAGCCCGATCGTCGTTCGTTTTGGGTGCAGAACGCGCCGCGGCAGTTCCTTGGTACCTTCCAGGATGAACGTGTAGCTCCCCGGCGTGGTTGCCTTCAGCAACCGGTACTGGGCGTTGTCCACCCGCGCGTACTTGGCAATTTCGGAGAGATCCCGGCACATCAGCGTGAAATGGTGGCGCTCATCGACGCCGCGGATGCGCCGGATCCGGTCGAGCAAGGCAGCATCGCCAAGATGGCCGCCCAGGGCGTAGGCAGAGTCGGTCGGAAAGGCGGCCAGCCCGCCGTCGCGAACGATCTCCGCCGCCTGTTTGACCAGGCGCGGCTGCGGGTCCTTCGGGTGCACGGTGATGAGTTCGGCCATTCAGTGCAGCCTGGTCCAGACCGGAATGAGATCGGGCGGCAGTTCGGGCATCCTCCCGAGGTCGATCCAGCTTTCACCGGGGCCATGGAAGTCTGACCCGCGCGAGGCAAGCAGCCCGTAGTGTCGGGCCAGATTCGCAAACTGGTGTACGTCGTCGGATTCGTGCGACCCTGAAATCACTTCGATTCCGTCTCCGCCAAGGTCCTTGAAAGCCGCAAGCATTTCCTTGAACTCGGCCTGTGACAAGCGATAGCGTCCCGGATGCGCCAGCACCGATAGTCCTCCCGCCCCGGCAATCCATTCCAGAGCCTCTTCGAGAGTCGCCCAGGGATGCGCGACATAGCCGGGCTTGCCCTTCGCCAGCCACCAATCGAACACCGACTTGACGTCCTTGGCGTGCCTCAATTCGACGATATAGCGCGCGAAATGGGCTCTCGAAATCAGGGCAGCATTGCCGGCATACTGCAATGCACCCTCATATGCACCATGAATGCCGACCTTGTCGAGTTCAGCGGCGATCCTCTGGGCCCGGGAGTCCCGACCGCTGCGCACTCGCGCCAAGCCGTCTATCAGAGGTTGAAAGTGGCGATCGAAACCCAGACCCACTATGTGCACGGTGTGGTCGTCCCCCCAGGAGACCGACACTTCGACGCCATTGGCGAAACGCAATCCCACACTCGAGGCCTCGGCAGCGGCCTCCTCGAGCCCGCCTGTCTCGTCGTGGTCCGTCAATGCGAGCAATTCGACGCCATTGGCATAAGCCCGCCGGACCAACTCGGCCGGTCGCAGCAAGCCGTCGGAGATCGCGGAATGGCAGTGAAGGTCTGCGTTGAGCGCTTTCATCGACGGATTTTAGCAAAGCGCATGGTCATGCCCTAGAATGCCTGTCGCTTTGGTCCTCTACTCTTCGCCATGAACAAACGCACCCCGCTCTACGATGCCCATGTTGCCGCCGGCGCGAAGATGGTCGATTTTGCCGGCTGGGACATGCCCATTCATTACGGCTCCCAGATCGAGGAACACCTTGCGGTCAGACGCGATGCCGGAATGTTCGACGTCTCGCACATGCGCGCAGTGGATGTCGAGGGCAGCGATGCGCAGGCCTGGCTGCGCAAGCTGGTCGCCAACGACGTTGCGAAGCTGACGCTGCCCGGCAAGGCGCTCTATTCGTGCATGCTCAATACGGAAGGTGGCGTGATCGACGATCTGATCGTCTATTTCTTCACGCCCGGCCACTACCGCATCGTCGTGAATGCCGGCACCGCCGAGAAGGATCTGGCCTGGATGCAGAAGCAGGCGGCGGGCACGAACGTTTCCATTATCGGACGGCCCGAACTGGCCATGATCGCTGTCCAGGGGCCGGCAGCAAGAACGCGATTCTGGTCGGCGTTTCCGGAAGCGAAGGCAGTCAGCGACAACCTGATCATCTTCCAGGCGGCGCGATGGGGCGACTGGCTCATCGCGCGCACCGGATACACGGGCGAGGACGGGTTTGAGATTACCCTTCCCGCCGATGAAGCTCCGAAGGTCTGGGAAAAGCTCCGCAGCGCGGGTGTCGCCCCGATCGGCCTTGGCGCCCGGGACACGTTGCGGCTGGAAGCAGGCATGAACCTTTATGGCCAGGACATGGACGAGACTACCCTGCCTACGGAGTCGGGCTTGAGCTGGACCATCGACTTGAAGGATGCCGCACGCGACTTCGTGGGAAAGTCAGCCCTCGTGGCACGCCAGGCGCAGCGCCAGTTCGTCGGCCTCGTCCTGCTCGATCGCGGCGTTCTGAGGGCGCATCAACGAGTCATTACAAAACAAGGTGATGGAGAAATTACCTCAGGTACTTTCTCACCATCACTTCAGTATTCGATCGCACTCGCCCGCGTTCCCATGGGCGTCAATGCCGGCGAAGAAGTGGAAGTGCAGATTCGCGACAAGCGGTTGAAGGCGCGCGTCGTTAAACCGAATTTCGTCCGTCACGGTAAGGCTTTGATCTAGGAGACCCCGCACATGTCCATCCCGGCCAATCTCAAGTACACCGCGTCCCACGAATGGGCCAAACTGGAGGCCGACGGCACCGTGACCGTCGGGATTACAGATCACGCCCAGGCCGCGCTGGGAGACATCGTCTTCCTGGAGCTCCCCGAGGACGGGCGCAAGGTCAAAGCCGGCGAGGAGTGTGCCGTGGTCGAGTCCGTCAAGGCCGCCTCCGACATCTACGCGCCGATCTCCGGCAAGATCGTCGCCCGCAACGACGACGCCGTTGATGCCCCCGAAAGCGTCAATCAGGATGCCTACGCAACGTGGCTGTTCAAGATCAAGCCGATCGACCCGGCCGAACTGGATGCCCTCCTCGACGCCGCCGCCTACGCCAAGGTTGCCGACGAGCATTGACGGCCCGATGACTACTGCACTTCCGCTGTCTGCGCTCGAGCAGCGCGACGAATTCATCGGCCGCCACCTCGGCCACGACTTCGCTGAAACAACGGCCATGCTGGCCACCGTCAAGGCCGGCAGCCTCGACCAGTTGATCGCCGAAACGGTACCGGCCTCGATTCGCCTGCCCGAATCACTGAAACTCGCCGGCCCCACGCGCGAGCACGAGGCACTGGCGAAGCTCAAGACGATCGCCGGCCGCAATGTGATCACCAAGTCTTTGATCGGCATGGGCTATCACGACACCCTGCTGCCGAACGTCATCCTGCGCAACGTGCTGGAGAACCCCGGCTGGTACACCGCCTACACGCCGTATCAGGCCGAGATTGCCCAAGGCCGACTTGAGGCACTACTCAATTACCAGCAGATGGTGATCGACCTCACTGGCATGGAACTCGCGAACGCCTCGCTGCTCGACGAAGCGACGGCGGCGGCCGAGGCCATGACCATGGCGCGGCGCATCTCCAAGTCGAAGTCCAACGCCTTCTTCGTCGACGAGGACTGCTTCCCGCAGACCATCGACGTGGTCAGGACCCGCGCGGGCTTTTTCGGCTACGAGCTGGTCTTTGGCCCAGCGAAGGAAGCTGCCAAGCAGGAAGTCTTCGGTGCCCTGCTCCAGTATCCGAA
The DNA here is from genome assembly GCA_035505955.1 of Rhodocyclaceae bacterium. Taxonomy (GTDB): domain Bacteria; phylum Pseudomonadota; class Gammaproteobacteria; order Burkholderiales; family Rhodocyclaceae; genus Fen-999. The sequence goes on along the minus strand of DATJQH010000010.1, from coordinate 280 downwards.
CGACCGTGGCGAATGCAGCGACCTGTCCGACGTCATCGCGGCGGTCAAGGCCAGAGGCGGCGTCACGGCGGTCGCCACGGATCTGATGGCCCTGGTCCTGCTCAAGTCGCCCGGCGCCATGGGCGCCGACATCGCCCTGGGCTCTAGTCAGCGTTTCGGTGTGCCCATGGGTTTCGGCGGCCCGCATGCCGCCTTCTTCGCCTGCAAGGATGAGCATAAGCGTTCCGTGCCTGGCCGCATCATCGGCGTCTCGGTCGATGCGCGCGGCAAGAAGGCACTG
>DATJQH010000009.1:0-14262 GCA_035505955.1 Rhodocyclaceae bacterium | reverse complement strand
CCGTCCGCGCGGGAGAAGGCGAATCTCGCCTGGGAGTTTCAGGAAGCGGTGACCGAAGTGCTCGCCGCAAAGTCAGCCGCCGTGGTACGCCAATACAGGCTCGATCGCCTGGTCGTCGCGGGCGGCGTCGGCGCCAACCGGCGCCTGCGCGAACGACTCGATGCCGCAGCCGCGGCAAAAGGCTTTCGCGTCTATTACCCGGACGTCGAGTTGTGCACCGACAACGGCGCCATGATCGCGTTCTGCGGCGCGCAGCGCCTGCTGGCGGGACAGCGCGGCAGCGAGGACGGCGCCTTCGGCGTGCGGCCGCGCTGGCCGCTGGAAATCGTCACCTAGCCGCCTCCGAGAGCAACTAGAAACGTGAATCGTCGGAACGTCGGCGGCTGGCGGCATGAATGGCCGCTTCGCCCCCGTTCGCGATGCTCACGGGTCCCCCTTCGCTATTCACGCCTTACTTCTTCGTGCCGATCTGGCTTTCGGTGCCGGCAAGCAGGCGCACGAGGTTGGCGCGATGGCGCCAGACCAGCAGCACGGACATCAGGGCGGCGGCAATTGTGAGTTCACGCTGTTCGGAGAACATCCAGGCCGCAAACGGCGCCTCCACTGCCGCGGCCATCGCAGCGAGTGACGAGTAGCGCGTTGCGCCGGCAACCACCACCCAGGTGCCGAGCGCGGTCAACGCAAGGACCGGATGGAAGCCCAGCAGCACTCCCAGCGCCGTCGCGACGCCCTTGCCGCCGCGGAACTTGAGGAACACCGGAAAGATGTGGCCGATGAATGCGGCGAGTCCGGCAGCGGCGATCGTGGCGGATTCGCCGCTGAAATGGCGCGCCAGCCACACGGCGAGCCAGCCTTTGGCCGCGTCGCCTAGCAGGGTGAGCAGCGCCGCCGACTTGCTGCCGGTGCGCAGCACGTTGGTGGCGCCGGGGTTGCCGGAACCGTGGCTGCGCGGATCCTCGAGGCCGTAAAGCCTGGAGATGATGACCGCGAACGGCAGCGAGCCGATCAGGTAGGCAAGGAGAATGAGAAGTGCGTCCATGCGGGTTGGCCTAGAATTCGTTCCATTGTAAGCGAGGCCGCCGGATGGACTTCATCTTCATCGAGGAAATGCGCGTCGACGCCCACGTCGGCATTTACGCCCGCGAGAAGGCGGCGCCGCAGTCGCTGGAAATCAGCCTGACCTTCGGCGTTCCCGACGAGGCGGCACGCGACGACGACATCGCTAAGACCATCGACTATGCCGAAGTCATCGCCCGCATCCGTGCCGAACTGGCGGCGCGCCACTTCAACCTGCTGGAGACGCTGGGCGAATTCGTGATCGCGCTGATGCTGGACGAATTCCGCGCCCCCTGGGTGAAGATCTCGATCGCCAAGGTCGGCGTCGCCAGCGGCGTGCGCCGCGTCGGCGTGCAGATCGAGCGCCGCAGGAACTAATACCGCCCCGGCGCGCCTACCCGGGCAGCGCAACCTCGACGATCGTCGGCGCGAGCGCGCGCAGTACGTCGTGCGGATGCACGCCGACCAGGTAGCCGCGGCGGCCGCCGTTGATGTAGATCAGCGGCAGGTCGAGGATCGTCTTCTCCATGAAGATCGGCATCTGCTTCTTGGTGCCAAAGGGCGAACAGCCGCCGACCATGTATCCCGTGTGGCGATGCGCATCTTCGGTTGTACACGGCGCGATCTTCTTTGCGCCGGCCTGTCGCGCCAGCTCCTTGGTGGAGACCGTGCGGTCGCCGTGCATCAGCACGATCAGCGGCTTCCGGTTTTCGTCTTCCATCACCAGGGTCTTCACCACCGCGTGCTCGGGGACGTTGAGCTCGCGCGACGACACGCGCGTGCCGCCGTGCTCCTCGTATTCGTAGAGGTGATTCGAGTGGGCGACGCGATGTTTGGCGAGGAATTTGGTGGCCGGCGTTTCCGGCGCTTGGCTGTCGGGCTTCATGATTTATCCGCGCGGATGATGCTCCCGGTGCAATTGCTTGAGGCGTTCGCGTGCCACATGAGTATAGACCTGCGTCGTCGAGATGTCGGCGTGGCCGAGCAGCATCTGCACCACGCGCAGGTCGGCGCCATGGTTCAGGAGGTGCGTGGCGAACGCGTGGCGCATGACGTGCGGCGATATCCGCTCGCGCGGAATGCCGGCGGTGACGGCGTAACGCTTGATCAGCGTCCACGCCATTTGGCGTGTCATCGGGGCTGACTTTCGCGCCGTCACGAACACGTAGTCGGAGTTCGTGCCCTTGAGGAGTTCCGGGCGGCCCTCGGCGAGCCAGCGCTGCAGCCAATCCACGGCCACTTCGCCCAGCGGCACCAGGCGTTCCTTCGAGCCCTTGCCCAGCACGCGCACGACGCCGTCGGCGAGCGAAAGCTCGAACATCTTGAGGCCGATCAGTTCCGAGACGCGCAGGCCCGTTGCATACACCACCTCCAGCAAGGCGCGATCGCGCAGTCCGCGTGGCGTGGCGACGTCAGGTGCTGCGAGCAGCGTCTCGACCTGCTTCTCGGACAGCGTCTTGGGAAAGCGCTCGGCCACGCGCGGACGCTCGATGTTGAGCAAGGGGTCGACCTTGATGCGGCCTTGGTCGAGCAGCCAGTGGTAGAACCGCCGCAGCGTCGAATGCAGACGGCGCTGCGAGGTCGGCTTGAAACCGCCGGGCCTGCCGTGCAAATGCGCAAGGTAGCTATTGACCGCTGCTTCGTCCGCGCCGGCAAGGCCCAGCTTGCGAGCGGAGAGCCACGCAGAAAGCAACGCCAGGTCGCTGCGGTAGGAAGCGAGCGTGTTCTTCGCCAGTCCGTCGGCGAGCCAGAGCCCGTCGACAAATTGGTCGATAAGCTCGTCATCGACGAGCTTGTTGTCAGCCTCGTTCATGTTCCAGCAGCCAGCGCTTGACCGCGAGCAGGAAGCCGCCGCGGTCGCTGCTGCCGCCGAAGCCGCCCAGGCCCCCGGCCGCCACGACACGGTGGCAGGGCACCACGACCGGGTAGGGATTGGCGCCGCAGGCATTGCCTACCGCACGCGGACCGCTGCCGATCGCCTCGGCGACCTCGCCGTACTGCCGCGTCTGGCCGCGCGGAATGGCGCCGATCGCGGTCCACACGCGGCGCTGGAACGGCGTGCCTGCGGGCGCCAGCGGCAGCGAAAATTCGAATCGCGGGTCGGCGATCCAGGCGCGCAACTGGCGCACGGCTTCCTTCGCCAGCAGCGACTTCGGCGCCACTTCGGCGCAGGGTTCCAGGTATTCGATGGCCGTGACTTCGTCCTCGTTGCAGCGGATGCCAAGGCTGAAGCCGGGTGCGGAAACGATGGCTGAGTACGATTTCATCGGTGGACCTTGGCAGATGGAGGTAAAGGTTCAATAACCGGACGGCGCGCGATCGAACCACGGGCGCGCGCGTTCGAACTGGCCGGCCAGGCGGAACAGGGTTGCCTCGTCGCCATAGCGGCCCACGAACTGCATGCCGATCGGCAGGCCGGCCGCGTTCCATGCCAGCGGCACCGACATCGCCGGCTGGCCGGTGACGTTGAACAGCGGCGTGTAGGGAATGAAGGAGAGGCTCTTGGCCGCCATGGGCTTGATCGCGCCCAGCGCCGTCAGCAGCCAGCCAGCGTGCAGCGCGCCCACGGTCGCCATCAGGGCGCGCTCGGCGAGCGTGGGCGCCAGCGCGCCGATCGCAACGGGAGGCGCGGCCAGCGTCGGCGTGAGCAGCACGTCGCACTGCCGGAAGAACTCGCCGACCTCGCGTGCCGAGAGCTGCAGGTAGCTCGATGCCGAGGCATAAGTGGCGGCCGAAAGGGATTGCCCCAAGAGGCCCAGCGTCCACGTCGCCGCCTCGAAGTCGCGGCGGGACGCAGCGCGGCCGACGATGGCGGCGGCGTGCTCGATGTCGGCCCGGGCCTCGGCCGCGATCACGGTGATGAAGGCAGTCGACCAGCTTTCGCCATCGACCTCCGGCGCGGCCTCGAAAACTTCGTGGCCGAGGTCGCGCAGCAGGTCGACAGTCTCCCTGAGCGCCGCGATGCAGTCCCGATGAACGCCGTTGCCGATGAACGGATGGGCGGTCCAGGCGATGCGCAGGCGGCCCGGCGCGGTCGTCACCTCGGCAAGCCACGGACGATCGGGCGGCGCGGCAGCATAGGGTGCGCCGACGTCGGGCCCGGCCGTTGCGTCAAGCAGCGCAGCACTGTCGCGCACCGAGCGCGTCAGTGCATGCTGGCTGACGAAGCCGTGCCAGAGTTCGCCGAAGTCCGGACCGTTAGGCGTACGGCCGCGTGTCGGTTTCAGGCCGAACAAACCGCAACACGAAGCCGGAATGCGGATCGAGCCGCCGCCGTCGCCGCCATGCGCCATCGGCACCATGCGCGCGGCCACCGCGGCTGCGGAGCCGCCGCTTGAGCCGCCGGGCGTATGCGCAGGATTCCAGGGGTTGCGCGTCGCACCGAACGCTTCGGGCTCGGTGTAGGGCGTGAGGCCGAACTCGGGCGTGTTCGTCTTGCCGATCGGGATCAGTCCGGCCGCGCGGTGGCGCCACACCAGTTCGCTGTCGTGCCGCGGCACGAAGTCGCGCAGTGCGCGGCTGCCACAACTCGTGGGAATGCCGGTGCAAGTGGCGACCAGGTCCTTGAGCAGGAAGGGCACGCCGGCGAAGGGGCCGAGGCCGGGCGTGACCGCCGCCGCGCGCGCGGTGTCGAACATCGGCCGGATCACGGCGTTCAGCGCCGGGTTGCGATCCTCGACGCGATGGATGGCTTCCTCGACGAGGGTGGCTGCCGAGACGCGACCCGTGCGCACCAGTTCGGCCAGCCCGAGACCGTCGAAGCGATCGAAGTCGGCGAACCCGGCCACGGTCAGAATGCTGCGATGCCGGTTTGCGCGCGGCCAAGGATCAGCGCGTGGATGTCGTGCGTGCCCTCGTAGGTGTTAACGACTTCGAGGTTCACGACATGACGGATGACGCCGTACTCGTCTGAGATGCCGTTGCCGCCGAGCATGTCCCGCGCAGCACGCGCAATGTCGAGCGACTTGCCGCACGAATTGCGCTTCAGGAGCGACGTCATCTCGGGCGTGGCTTTGCCCTCATCCTTCAGCCGGCCGAGGCGCAGGCAGCCTTGCATGCCGAGCGCAATCTCGGTCTGCATGTCGGCCAGTTTCTTCTGGATGAGCTGATTGGCAGCCAGCGGCCGATCGAACTGCTTGCGCTCCAGCACGTAATCGCGGGCACGGTGCCAACAGTCCTCTGCGGCGCCGAGCGCGCCCCAGGCAATGCCGAAGCGTGCCGAATCGAGGCCGGTGAAGGGCCCCTTGAGGCCTTTGATTTCGGGGAAGACATTGGCTTCGGGCACGAAAACATCGGCCATGGCGATCTCGCCGGTTACCGAGGTGCGCAGGCCAACCTTGCCGTGGAAAGTCGGCGCAGAGAGGCCCTTCATGCCGCGCTCCAGCACAAAGCCGCTAATCTTGTCCTCGTCGTCCTTGGCCCAGACGACGAAGATGTGTGCGATCGGGCTGTTGGTGATCCAGGTCTTGACGCCCGATAGACGATAGCCGCCGGGTACGCTTTGGGCGCGGGTTTCCAGCGCACCGGGGTCGGAGCCGTGGTCGGGCTCGGTGAGGCCGAAGCAGCCGATCAGTTCGCCGCGCCCGAGTTTCGGCAGCAGGCGATCCTTCAACTCGTCGGAACCGAATTCGAAGATCGGCAGCATCACCAGCGAGGACTGCACGCTCAACATGGAGCGGTAACCCGAGTCGATACGTTCGACTTCGCGGGCGATCAGGCCGTAGCTGACGTAACTGAGGCCACCGCCACCGACCGATGTCGGCAGCGTCGCACCGAGCAGGCCCATGGCGCCCATCTCGCGGAACAGCCCCGGGTCGGTGCGTTCATGGCGGAAGTCGTCGCGCACGCGCGGCGCCAGCACGCGCTGGCAGAAGTCGCGGGTCGCGTCGCGCAGCGTGCGTTCGTCGTCGGCAAGCTGCCCGTCGAGCAGCAGCGGGTCGTCCCAGCGGAAGGAACCGCTAGCCACGAACCTCACCGTCACCGAGCACGATCCACTTCTGCGAGGTGAGCCCTTCGAGGCCGACCGGCCCGCGGGCGTGGAACTTGTCGGTGGAGATGCCGATCTCCGCACCGAGGCCGTATTCGAAACCGTCGGCGAAGCGCGTCGAGGCATTGACCATCACCGAGCTCGAGTCGACCTCGCGCAGGAAGCGCATGGCGTTGGTGTAGTTCTCGGTGACGATGGCGTCGGTGTGCGCCGAGGAGTACTTGTTGATATGCGCAATGGCCTCGCCGACATCGGCGACGACCTTGATCGAAATGATCGCGGCCAGGTACTCGGCGTAATAGTCCTCCTCGGTGGCGGGTTTCGCGCCGGGCACGAGCGCCAGCGTTTCCGGACAGCCGCGGATCTCGACGCCCTTGTCCATCAGCATGCGGGCGATCGCGGGCAGCTGGGCGGCCGCCACACGGCGTGCCACGAGGGCTGACTCTGCAGTGTTGCAGGTACCGAGGCGCTGTGTCTTGGCGTTCTCGATGATTTTCAGCGCCTTGGCCGGATCGGCGAACTCGTCCACATAGACGTGGCAGTTGCCGTCGAGGTGCTTGATCACCGGCACGCGCGCTTCCTTCGAAATGCGCTCGATGAGGCCCTTGCCGCCGCGCGGCACGATCACGTCGACGTACTCGGGCATGGCGACCAGGTGGCCAACCGCCGCGCGATCGGTGGTTTCGATGACCTGCACCGCGGTCTCGGGCAGGCCGGCCCCCTTGAGCCCGGCGCGCACGCACGCGGCGATCGCCTGGTTGCAGCGGATCGCCTCCTTGCCGCCGCGCAGGATCGCGGCATTGCCGGACTTGAGGCAGAGCGCCGCCGCATCGGCGGTGACGTTCGGCCGCGCTTCGTAGATGATGCCGACCACACCCAGCGGCACGCGCATCCTGCCGACCTGGATGCCTGTCGGACGGCGTTTGAGGTCGGTGATTTCGCCGACCGGATCGGCCAGAGCCGCCACCTGTTCCAATCCCTGCGCCATCGTCTCGACGCCTTTCGCGGTCAGCGCGAGACGGTCCAGCAGGGCCGCGTCAAGCCCGGCGGTCTTTGCTTCGGCGACGTCGGCGGCGTTCGCCGCCAGCAGTTGTTCGCGGCTGTCGCGGATGGCCTTTGCCATCGCCAGCAGCGCCGTGTTCTTGGCCGCGGTCGACGCCCGGGCCATCTCGCGCGAGGCCGCGCGCGCGGCCCGGCCCACGCCTTCCATGTATTCCTTGATGTTGATCGAATCCATCATGCAGTCCTTGTACGCGTAAGGCGCAGCGCCAGTTGCAGCAGTTCGTCCCAGACGTCGCCGCGCGCCACACCCTTGATCATGCGGTCAATGCGCGCCGCGTGCAAGAGGGCGGCGCGGGCTGCGCGCTGGCGGGCCTCGCTGGCCAGCGCCCAGAGCACCAGCGGCAAGGCGGCGCCCTCGGCCTTGAGGCCGTCGAGCGTGCGGGCGCAGCGGGCCGGGTCGTTGGCGCGCAGGGCATCGCGTAGCGCATCGACGTCGTAGCGGGCAACGTTGAGCACCGCCGCCTCGACGTCCTTGAGCGAGATCTCGCCTTCGGGGTAGAGCAGCGCCAGCTTCTGTATTTCCTGATGCGCTGCCAAGAGGTTGCCCTCGACGTGGGTGGCGATGAAGTCGAGCGCCGCGCGCGGCGCGGTCTGGTTCTGGCGCGCAAGGCGCTGGACGATCCACGCCGGCAGTTGCGCGATGCCCGGTGCGATGCATTCGATGGCGACGCCCGCATCGGCGAGCTTCACGAACCATGCCGCCTTCTTCGCCTGCCAGTCGAGTTCCGGCAGCGAAATCAGTGTCAGCGTGCCGCCGGGCAGGTTGGCGCAGTAACGGCCGAGCGCCTCGCCGCCGTCGCGGCCAGGCTTGCCGGAGGGAATGCGCAGGTCGATGACTTTGTCGCCGCCGAACAATGACAGGTTGCCGGCGGCGAGGAACAGGTCGTCCCACTTGAAGCTTTGCGTCACCATCAGCACTTCGCGCTCCGCAAAGCCGCGGTGCCGCGCTGCGGCACGAATGGCATCAGCCGCCTCGATGGCCAGCAGCCCGTCCCCGTGCACGACGTAGAGGGAAGCCAGACCCTTGTCGAGGTGGCCGCCGAGTTGCTCGGGGCGCAGGTTCATGGTCGCGTCACTGGGCGCTGGCGGCAGGGCGCAGCTTGGCGGCCGCCAGCCGGCGCAGCAGCTGCTGCACCAGATCGTTCTGAATGTCGCGCCAGAGCAGCGTCTCTTCCGCCGCCTTGGCCAGCACCTGCGAATCGTCGAAGGTCATGTCGCGATTGATGGCCAGCGTGCTCTGCGGCAGATATTCGCCGCTCTTGCCGTCGGTGACCTTGAACACGAACGTGCGAGTGAGCTGGTATTCGCGCACGCGGCCGGCCGAGTTGAGGGCGAGGATCTTCTTTTCCGGCAGGTCGGCGAGGATCTGCAGCGTCGCCTGGGCGTCCTTGGCGTCGTCGACCACGCGGGTCTGGGTCGAGGCCTCGACCGTGCGCTTGATGACTGCCCGCAGGTCGGCCGTTTCGGGCAGCGCGATGTACAGCGTGTCGAACGGCATCGAGTAGGCGCCGCGCAAGTGGAAACCGCAGGCCGAGAGCAGCAGGGTGGCGACGACGATGAGCCGCTTCATGGCTATGCGACGATGTTGACCAGGCGGCCGGGCACCACGACGACCTTCTTCGCCGGCCGGCCTTCCATGAACTTCTGCGCGGATTCGGAAGCCACGGCGGCGGCCTCGATGGCGGCGCGGTCGGCGCCGGCGGGCACGCGCACCGCGCCGCGCGTCTTGCCGTTCACCTGCAGCACCAGTTCGATCTCGTCCTGCACCAGCGCCTCCGCCAGCGGCTCCGGCCAGGGCGCGGCCAGGATGTCGTCGCCGAAGCCCAGTTCCTGCCACAGCGTGTGGCAGATGTGCGGCGTGACAGGCGACAGGACGCGCAGCAGGATCGAGAAGCCTTCGCGCTCGTGCGCGTCGCCGGCAGCCTTTTCCAGCGCGTTGAGCATCTTCATGGCGGCGGAGGCGACGGTGTTGAACTGCATCTTGCCGAGGTCGTAGTTGGCCTGCTTGAGGAGCACATGGATGTCATGGCGCAGCGACGAAGCGTCCTTCCCGGCCGCGCGGCTCTTCAGCGCGTGGCCGAAGGCCCACAGGCGCTTCAGGAACCGGAACGCCCCTTCGACGCCGGAGTCTGACCATTCGAGCGTCTGCTCGGGCGGGGAGGCAAACATCATGAAGAAGCGCGCGGTGTCGGCGCCGTATTCCTCGATCAGCGCCTGTGGATCGACGCCGTTGCGCTTGGACTTCGACATGGTGCCGATGCCGCCGTAGTCGATGACGGAACCGTCCGCTCTGAGCGTCGCGCCGGTAACGTGACCACCTTCGTCACGCAGCAGATCGACTTCCTCGGGCGCGAAGTACTCGATACCGCCCTTGTCGGTACGACGGCTGAAGATGTGGTTCAGCACCATGCCCTGCGTGAGCAGGTTGGCAAACGGCTCGTCGCAATCGACGAGGTCGAGGTCGCGCATGACCTTGGTCCAGAAGCGCGAGTACAGAAGGTGCAGGATCGCGTGTTCGATGCCGCCGATGTACTGGTCGACCGGCATCCAGTAGGCGGCGCGCGCGTCGACCATGGCAGCCGCGTCGTTTGAGCAGTAGCGCGCGTAGTACCAGGACGAGTCGACGAAGGTGTCCATCGTGTCCGTTTCGCGCCGGGCCGGTTTGCCGCACTTCGGGCAGGTGCAGTTCAGGAAGTCTGCGCGCTTCAGGAGCGGGTTGCCGGAACCGTCCGGCACGCAGTCCTCGGGCAGCACCACCGGCAGTTGCTCGTCGGGCACCGGCACGGTGCCGCAGCTGTCGCAATGGATCAGCGGGATCGGGCAACCCCAGTACCGTTGGCGGGAAATGCCCCAGTCGCGCAAGCGAAACTGCACCTGCAAATCGCCGAGGCTCTTCGCCTTGAGGTCGCCCGCAATCGCGTCGACAGCCTGCTGGTAGTCGAGGCCATCGTACGTGCCTGAATTGACGCACACGCCGTTCTGCTTGTCGGCGTACCACTCCTGCCAGGCGTCGAGCGAATAGCTCTTGCCGGGTACATCGATCACCTGCTTGATTGCCAGTCCATACTTCTTCGCGAACGCGAAGTCGCGCTCGTCGTGTGCCGGCACCGCCATTACGGCGCCTTCGCCGTAACCCATCAGCACGTAGTTGCCGACCCAGACTTCGACTTTCTCGCCGGTGAGCGGATGGGAGACGAAGATGCCGGTCGGCATGCCCTTCTTCTCCATTGTCGCCATGTCGGCTTCCATGACCGAGCCCTGCTTGCATTCCTCGACGAAGGCGGCGAGCTTCGGGTTGTCCTGCGCGGCTCGCGTGGCGAGCGGATGCTCGGCGGCGACGGCGCAGAAGGTGACGCCCATGATGGTGTCTGCGCGCGTGGTGAAGACCCAGAGCAGGTCGCGCTTGCCGTCCAGTTCATACGGGAAGGCGAAACGTACGCCGTAGCTCTTGCCGATCCAGTTGGCCTGCATTGTCTTGACGCGCTCCGGCCAGCCGGTGAGCGTGTCGAGCGCCGACAGCAGTTCGTCGGCGTATTGCGTGATGCCGAGGTAGTAGCCGGGGATCTCGCGCTTTTCGACGACTGCGCCCGTGCGCCAGCCGTGGCCGTCGATGACCTGCTCGTTGGCGAGCACGGTCTGGTCGACAGGGTCCCAGTTCACGACCTGGGTCTTCTTGTACGCGATGCCCTTCTCCAGCATGCGCAGGAACAGCCACTGGTTCCACTTGTAATAGGCAGGCGTGCAGGTCGCGAGCTCGCGTTTCCAGTCGATGGCAAAGCCCAGCGACTGGAGCTGCTGCTTCATGTAGGCGATATTGTCGTAGGTCCACTTCGCCGGCGGCACCTTGTTCTGGATCGCGGCGTTCTCGGCCGGCAGGCCGAAGGCGTCCCAGCCCATCGGTTGCAGCACGTTGTAGCCGCGCATCTTGTGATGACGCGTCAGCACATCGCCGATCGTGTAGTTGCGCACGTGCCCCATGTGCAGCTTGCCTGAGGGGTAGGGAAACATCGACAGGCAGTAGTACTTCGGCTTGGCGGGATCCTCGACGGCGCGGAAAGACTGCGTCGATTGCCAATGGGCCTGGGCGGCCTGCTCGATGTCTTTGGGAGTGTACTTTTCCTGCATGGCCAGCCCGATGTTCTCAAAGAGAAAATTATACCCGGGCCGCCCGAGGGGATCAGCGCGGCAGCGCCTATTCGTCGGGGTCGACGACGATGGTATTGCGGCCGGCGTTCTTGGCCGCGTAGAGGGAGTTGTCGGCGCGCTCGAACCAGGTTTCCGCAGCTTCGCCGTGCCGCAGCGCGGCGCCGCCGATCGACACCGTGAGCGGATTGCCGTTGTCGGCAAACTGCTGCTCGACCGTGCGGCGCAGGTGCGCGGCCATCGCAGTGAGGCCGGCACGCGTGGTCGACGGGGCCAGCAGCACGAACTCCTCACCGCCGAACCGGAACAGACGGTCACTCTGCCGCACCGACTTTTCGACGAGGCGTGCGAAGCGGACCAATGTCTGATCGCCGACCACGTGGCCCAGGCGATCGTTCACTTCCTTGAAGTGGTCGAGGTCGAGCACGAGCAGGCCGCACTCGCGGCCGTCGCGCTGGAAGGTCCTGAACATGCGCTGGATTTCCTCGAGCAGGGCGCGGCGATTGAAGACGCCGGTCAGGGGATCGCGCGACGCCAGCTTTTCCAGCTCCGCCCGCTGCATGGACGTCCGGTGGGCAAACACGTAAGTGAGGAAACTGGACACGAGAATTGTGGCGACAACGGAGGCGGCCTCCGCGGGCGGACGGGCCAGGCCGCCCGCGATCAGGAGCACTGCGAGTGCGACCACGACGATGGCCATGGCCGCGCGGCGATCCACGAGGAAAAAGTTGGCGAGCAGCGCCGGGTAGAGCCAGTAAATGCCGCGCGCGCCGAGCACGAAGCAGGCGGCAACCGCGGCTATGCTGAGAAGATAGGCCAGGATCAGGCCGGCCTGTTGCGAACGGCCTGTGATCCACGCATAGATCACGCCGCCGATCACGCCGACGTCGATCGCCACGTCCAGCGCAAACGCGGCCCATTCGCCGGCGACCAGCCGCATGATCGCGAACGGGGTAACGCCCAGCGACGCTATCAACCCCAGCAGGGTAATGACGGCGAGTTGGGAATCGTTGTGTAGCCGGTGCTTGATCGCCTCAGGATTCACGCCACGATTGTATCGGGGGAATTCTGCCCGGCAAGGCCCCGCGGGCCTTGGTTGATCCCGCCCGAATCAGCCGCCTGTCAGGCGTGACTGTCGTGGCCGTGCGTCCAGATGCGCGCGGCGCGTATTGGTGCCAGGGCGATTTCGTCGAGGAAGTCCACGCGCAGGGTCCACGCGTCGGCCAGGGCGCGGGCCCACGGGCGCCAGCCGAACGAGGCCGCGTCTTCGCGCTGCGACTCGGCGTCGATCAGGTCTCGCAGGCGATCCATCGCGATTCGCCAGTATTCCGATGAATCCGGCGCGTGCTTGTGGGCTGCATGCCGAAGGGCAGCGTGCCAGAGGATTTCGGCGCGATGATCGTCGATGCCGGCCTTGTGGGCCAGCCAGGGCAGGATCTCGGGCGCCTTGGCAACGGTAGGTGCATTCACGGCGTTCTCCTGTGCGCCGATGGTGCGACGCAGCAAAACTCATTGTAAGGACAATAACGATCCTTTACAAGTGGGGTTGACCGCGGTTGCCGCATTGCACAAGATGGACCTTGGGGGATGGCATTGGTCGAGGTCCTATAATCCAGCGATGAATCTCCTCGAAGGCCTGAACCCGGAACAGTTGGCAGCGGTGACCCTGCCCCGCCAGCACGCCCTCATCCTCGCCGGCGCGGGCTCGGGCAAGACGCGGGTGCTTACTACGCGCATCGCGTGGCTGATCGCCAACAACCAGATGACGCCGCAGCAGGTGCTGGCTGTCACATTTACCAACAAGGCTGCGAAGGAGATGCTGGCGCGGCTGACGGCCATGCTGCCGATCAACGCGCGCGGGATGTGGATCGGCACCTTCCACGGCCTGTGCAACCGGCTGTTGCGCGCTCACCACCGCGATGCGGGTTTGCCGCAACTGTTCCAGATCCTCGACTCTGCCGACCAGCTTTCCGCCATCAAGCGACTGTTGAAGTCGCTCAATGTCGACGACGAAAAGTATCCGCCGCGCGAGCTTCAGCATTTCATCAACGGCCAGAAGGAGCAGGGCTTGCGGCCGCCGGCGGTCGAGGCCTGGGACGGCTACACGAAGAAGCGCATCGAACTCTACGAAGCCTACGAGGCCCAGTGCAACAAGGAAGGCGTGGTCGATTTCGCCGAACTCATGCTGCGCTGCTACGAGCTCCTGGCGCGCAACGAGGCGCTGCGCCGCCATTACCAGGAGCGCTTCCGCCACATCCTGGTGGACGAGTTCCAGGACACGAACGTGCTCCAATACAAATGGCTGAAGCTGCTGGCGGGCGAAGAAGGCTGCCTGTTCTGCGTCGGTGACGACGACCAGTCGATCTATGCGTTCAGAGGTGCCGAAGTCGGCAACATGCGCGACTTCGAGCGCGAGTTCAAGGTGAAGAACGTCATCCGCCTCGAACAGAACTACCGCTCGCAAGGCAACATCCTCGATGCCGCCAATGCCATCATCAAGAACAACGAGAACCGGCTGGGCAAGAACCTGTGGACCGACGCCGGCGCCGGCGAGCCGATCCGTGTCTTCGAGGCGTATTCCGACCTGGACGAGGCACGCTGGATCGTCGAGGAGATCAAGGCGCTGGCGCGCGACGGCCACGCCAGGAGCGAAATCGCGCTGCTCTACCGCTCCAACGCGCAGTCGCGCGTGCTGGAACACGCACTGTTTTCGGCCGGCCTGGCCTACCGTGTGTATGGCGGCCTGCGCTTCTTCGAGCGGCAGGAAATCAAGCACGCGCTGGCCTACCTGCGCCTGATCGCCAATCCGGACGACGACACCTCGTTTGCGCGCGTGGTGAATTTCCCTACGCGCGGCATCGGCGCCCGCAGCGTCGAACAACTGCAGGATGCGGCGAAGGCGGCCGGCAGCAGCCTGTTCGCCGCTGCGGTGCAGACCGGCGGCAAGACGGCCGCGTTCACCGCGCTGATCGGCAGGATGAAGGAATCGGCGCATCTGCCGCTGCCGGAACTCG
>DATJQH010000008.1:0-4621 GCA_035505955.1 Rhodocyclaceae bacterium | reverse complement strand
AAGGGCGCGCTCGGCCAGAAGTCGGGCCGCGGCGTCTATTACCGCGAAGGCAAGGTCACCAAGGTGCTCGACCTCAAGCTGGGCGACTATCGCGATTCGAAGGGCGAGATCGCGCCCGAGGTCGACGAGATCCTGAAGATCAGGGATGCGGGCGAGAAGCTCAAGAAGCTGCGCGCCTCGACGCATCCGCAGGCGCAACTGCTGTGGGCTATCCAGCGCGACATCTTCCACTACTGCGCCGTGCATCTGGGCGAGATCGCCAACTCTGCGCGCGACGTCGATTTTGCGATGCGCTGGGGCTACGGCTGGAGCCGCGGCCCGTTCGAGCTCTGGCAGGCGGCCGGCTGGAAGGACGTGGCGGCGATGGTTGCCGAGGACATCGCGGCAGGCAAGGCGATGGTCAAGATGCCGCTGCCCGAGTGGGTTGGCAAGGTCGAAGGCGTGCATGGCGCCGAGGGGTCGTGGTCGGTGCAGCAGGGCCGCCGCATCGGCCGCTCGAAGCTGCCGGTGTATGCGCGGCAGCTCGCGCCCGACCTCCTGGTCGGCGAAAAGTCAGCCGTCGTGGTACGCCAGATATGGGAGAACGGCAGCGTCAAACTCTGGGTGCGCGACGACGTCGATCCCGAGATCGCGATTCTTTCCATCACCACGAAGATGCACGCGCTGGGTCGCGACGTGATCCTCGGCGTGATCGAAGCCGTGAAGATCGCCGAGCGCGACTTCAAGGGCCTGGTGCTCTGGCAGGAAGCGCCATTCGCCGTGGGCGCCAATCTCAAGGAAGTGCTGGAGGCGGTCAAGGCCGGCCAGTTCGACGAACTGGAACGCTTCGTCGCCGATTTCCAGCGAGCGAGTCTCAGCCTGCGCTACGCCCAGGTGCCGACGGTCGTTGCGGCGCAGGGCATGGCGCTCGGCGGCGGGTGCGAGTTCACGCTGTACGGCGGTGCGCGCGTGATTGCGTTCGAGTCCTACATCGGCTTGGTCGAGGCCGGCGTCGGCCTCATTCCGGCCGGCGGCGGCTGCGCGCACTTCGCTCGGCGTGCCAGCGAGTTGTGCACGCAGGTCGCCTTCGGCGAACCGTTCCCGTTCCTGCAGAACGTGTTCACGAACATCGCGCAGGGCAAGGTCTCCGGTTCCGCACTCGATGCCAGGGCCATGGGCTACCTCGAACCGGCGGACACCATCGTCTTCAATGCGCAGGAACTGCTGTACATCGCGCTGCGCAAGGCGCGCGCAATGTTCGACGCAGGCTACGCGCCGCCGTCGCATCCGAATGCGATCGTCGCCGCGGGGCGCACGGGCATCGCCAACTGCGAAATGGCGCTCACCAACATGCATGCCGGCCAGTTCATTTCGGATCACGACTACCGTGTTGCCAGGGCCGCTGCGCTGGCGCTCTGTGGCGGCGAGGTCGAGACCGGCACGCTCGTCACGGAGGAGTGGATCCTGCAAATAGAAGTGCGCGAATTCATGGCGCTGCTGAAAACTCCGGAGACGCAGGCGCGCATCGCGCACATGCTCGAAACCGGCAAGCCCCTGCGGAACTGAGGAGAGAAACATGAGCAAGATCATCCAGGATGCCTACATCGTCGCGGCGACGCGCACGCCGGTGGCCAAGCGCAAGGGCGCGTTCGCCAACGTCCGTCCGGACGACATGCTGGCGCACGTGCTGAAGCACGCCGTGGCCGCCGTGCCGGGGCTCGACGCGAAGGAAATCGGCGACGTCATCGTCGGCTGCGCCATGCCGGAAGCCGAACAGGGCATGAACGTCGCCCGCATCGGCGTGCTGCTGGCCGGCCTGCCGGACTGCGTGCCGGCCATCACCGTCAACCGTTTCTGCTCGTCGGGCGTGAATGCCGTCGCGATGGCTGCCGACCGGATCCGGCTGGGCGAGTGCGACGTCGCGATCGGCGCCGGCACCGAGTCGATGACCATCATGGCGCAGATGATGGGCAACAAGGTGGCAGCCAACCCGGCTTTCTTCACGGACGAGAATCGCGCCATCGCGTTCGGCATGGGCATCACCGCCGAGAATGTCGCCAAGCGCTGGCAGGTGACGCGCGAACAGCAGGACGCGTTCGCCGTCGAATCGAACCGTCGTGCGCTGGAAGCCATTGCCGCCGGCAAGTTCAAGGCCGAGATTTCTCCCTACGACGTCGAGGACCATCTGCCCGACTTCGCCACCGGCAACGTCAAGGTGCGCGTGCGCCGTTTCGAGAACGACGAGGGACCGCGCCCCGGTACGACCATGGAGTCGCTGGCGAAGCTGAAGCCCGTGTTTGCGGCCAAGGGCTCGGTGACGGCCGGTAATGCATCGCAGATGTCCGACGGTGCCGCCGCGGTGCTCTTGATGAGCGAAGCGGCGATCAAGCGTTACAACGTGAAGCCGCTGGCGCGCTTCGTTTCGTTTTCGGTCGCCGGCGTGCCGCCGGAGATCATGGGCATCGGCCCGATCGAAGCCATCCCGCGCGCCTGCAAGCTCGGTGGCGTCACGAAGGAGCAGATGGACTGGATCGAACTCAACGAGGCCTTCGCGGCGCAGTCGCTGGCAGTGCTCAAGGATCTCGACCTCGACCCGGCGAAGGTGAATCCGCAGGGCGGCGCGATCGCGCTCGGCCATCCGCTGGGCGCCACGGGCGCCATCCGCACAGCGACGCTGGTGCATGCGTTCCAGCGCGATCCCAGGCTGAAATACGGCATGGTGACCATGTGCATCGGCACCGGCATGGGCGCCGCGGGCATCTTCGAGCGCGTGTGACGAACCCGTTGCGCGGGTGACGAAAGCCGCTATAATGCGCGGCTCTCGTCGCTTGCCGACGGGAATGGAGCGGTAGTTCAGTTGGTTAGAATACCGGCCTGTCACGCCGGGGGTCGCGGGTTCGAGTCCCGTCCGCTCCGCCAACACAACAGTAGGCACGCCCCTCTCGGGGCGTTTTTACTTTGTACCCCCCAAGCAACCCCCCAACAAAGAGAGTGCTCGAACAGGGTGATGAAGGGGCCATCGGAGCCCATGCAACTTCATTCCAGGAAACCCTGACAGGCCGCTGCTGTGCCGCGTGGCGTTGATTCGCACCACCAGGGGATGAACGCGTACCGAACGCGTCTGCGCTTGCTCTTCCATAGCTACCATCCAAGCGCGCAGGTCACCGCCTGCAATACTCGCCCACTGTTGCCGTCCTGGACGAAAGCTACGATGCCGAGCCGAGACACCTGCCACCTGGAATCGAGACTAATTTCCCGATGGTCCGCGATCTTTCCATCAGACATTGCCAGTGGCCCCAGCCAGGTGCGAACGACATGATCATGACGCAGCTCTGCACCCCGGTTCTCGCCCGCGCGGACGTCGGACGTCAGCCCATCTTCGGTGATGGCCAGGAACAGTTGCCCATTTCCTGATGTCGAGATTGCCGCCTCACTTGCAAGTGTCAGTGTGTCGCCTCGTGATAGTGAAGCGCTGACCGCGATGCGAGCTGCCGCAGGCGATATGTTGATCCGCCGTACCTCCGCCTCGAGTGTTCGCTGCCAATCTCGCACCCCCATGCCGGACACGAAGAACTGCGGGGTATAGACGGTGCGATGCCTGTTCAAGCCCACCAGCCAGGACTGCCGCTGCGCGAAAACAGTTTGGCCGAATGCATCTTTCCAGCCGAGGTCATCCCAGTAGGGCACGTGCAGTGCCAACGGGACAAGCTGGTCAGACCGATAATGCCGGGGAACGTCGCGCAGCCAGGCATCGGCCGGCGGGCAGCTCGAGCAGCCCTCGGAGGTATAGAGTTCGACCAGGGCCGCGGTGTTTTCGCCGCTCGTCGCCGTACATGCCGGGGCTGCAACAGCCCTCACCGCAGCGAACAGGTATGCGAATGCCACGAGGGTTACTCTTCGAAACCCTGTCATGCGCATCATGCAAAGGTGTCCAGAAAGGTGCCCGTGGTCGTCGTACGCGTCGATGGCGCTACGTTCGCCTGGTTCGAAGCCGAGGACTGCGTTGCCTTGGTTGCCGCGATCCGTTCCAGCTGTGCCTTGACGGCGTCGGCCTTGTCTTGGATCTGCTGAATCTTCGCCTTCCCTTCAGGCGTCTTTCCGCTCGGGCAATTGCACCAGTCGGCCAACTGAACCTGAAAGCGGTTGAGTTGCGCCTCGAGTACCCCCGCGGAGACGTCCGTTCTAAACCCGTTGGCAACGCTGGCCGACCCGATTGCTTGCACCATATCTGGCTCCGTGACCCGACCGCACGCAGACAAGCCGCTTGGCCCGGTTGAATGTCCGTTACGTCTGTGACCTAATTCGTCGGAAGATGGGAAACGGTTACAGCGTGATGCGCAATTCGTGTTCGACCGCGACCAAACTATATTTCTTCCCCTGTAACCAAAGGCGCGGATGCATCGAATAGACAACCAGGGACGGCTGAGCGCGGGCGAGGAGCGCCTGAGAGGTCTCATCGTTCTCGGGCTCGCGGGCAACGCCAATGCCTACCAGTCGTTTCTAAAGGAGTTGAGCGTGCATTTGCGCGTACCTGAGAAGACGGCTCAGCGGGCTGCCGGATGACGTGGAGGATCTCGTGCAGGAAACCCTTCTTGCCATTCACAACCAGCGTCATACCTATGATGCGGAGCAGCCGTTGACG
>DATJQH010000007.1:0-10221 GCA_035505955.1 Rhodocyclaceae bacterium | reverse complement strand
TGCAGCCATATCTCCGCGACGTGTACGACCACACCGTGCACGTCATCGAGTCGCTCGAGGCCGTGCGCGACCTGATCGCGGGCCTGCTCGACATCTACCTGTCCACAGTGAGCAACCGCGTGAACCAGGAAGTGCGCATCCTGACGGTGATCGCGCTGATCTTCATGCCCTCGACGCTGCTGGCGGGCATTTTCGGCATGAACTTCAAGGTCATGCCCCTACTCGATCTTCCCAACGGCTTCGAACTGACCATCGGCACGATGGTCATGATCGCCCTCGTGCTCGGTGCCATCTTCTGGCGCCGCAAGTGGCTCGGCTGATCAGCGGCGCGCTGCCGGCATCGCCGGCTTGTCGGCTTCCTTGACGCGCACGATCGCAAGCGAACAGTTGTCGCCGTGGCCCTGGGCGCGCGTGCGCGCGCTGTTGATCAGCGCCTCCGCCGCTTGGCGCGGCGGAAATTCCTTGAGGATGCGGCCCAGTTCGGCGTCAGTGAAGTAGGCCCAGAGGCCGTCGGTACATAGCAGGAAACAGTCGCCGGCCGCGAGCGGCGCCGCCTTGCCGTAGTCGATGCGCGGCAGTTCCTTGTCGCCGAGGCAGGAGAGCAGGATGTTCTTGTTCGGGTGGTTCTCGGCCTGCGTCTCGGTAAGGAAGCCGCGCTGCACCAGGTCCATGACATATGAATGGTCGAGGCTCCGGCTGACGCGCTGGCCGTCGCGGAAATGGTAGATGCGCGAGTCGCCGCAGTGCGCCCAGTCCGCGCGCCCGGACTGGAGCACGAGCAGGCAGGCGGTGCTGTGCGGGTCCTGCTCGCTGGTGTAGCGCGTGAGCTTGATGGCGTTGTGGGCGTCGATGATCGCGGATTGCAGCGTCTCGCGCACCGACTCCGGGCTCGAAGGAATGACGTCGAAGTTGGTCACCGCCGAATGCAGCACCTGCTCGGCCGCCAGCGCACCGCCGGTGTGGCCGCCCATGCCGTCTGCGACCACGGCGATCAGGCTGCCCTTGGACTTGGGATGCGGCCGGATGGCGACGCGATCCTGCTGTTCCTGGCGGTCGCCGATGTGCTGGGCGGTACAGACTTCGATGGTCAGCGGCATGGTCTGATTATAGGGTTGTCACGACCAGCGTTTGAGCCAGGACAGCACGCGCTCGAAACGTCGGCCGTAGGGTGGCTGCAGAACGCCCGTGGCATTGATCGACGCCTGCTGGAAGACCGGCTTCTCCTTGCTGAACGCGAGGAAGCCCCGCTCGCCGTGGTAGGCGCCCTGGCCGCTCGGGCGGAAACGACTCGCCGGCCGGATTCACGGTCACGATGCGCCCTCCCTGAGCGCGCGCATCATCGAGCAGCTCCTGCAACCGCAGGTAATGTCGGTCGTTGACGACGCTGCTGTAGTCGGGATTCTCGGCGAGGCGCGGATAGCGCCGGGCCACGGCGGCCTCGACGGCGGCGGTGAAGTCCGCTTCCCGCCCCAACGGCAGGAGCACGTAGTCGGGCGCGATGCAGCTCTGGCCGGCATTGAGCAGCTTGCCGACGACGAGGCTGGTGGCGGCCCGGTCGAGATCGCAGGATTCGTCGAGCAGCGCCGGCGACTTGCCGCCGAGTTCCAGCGTCACCGGCGTCAGGTTCTCCGCCGCCGCCAGCGCGACGAGGCGGCCGACCGCAGTCGAGCCCGTGAACAGCAGATGGTCGAACGGCAGGCTGACGAAGGCCTTGCCCGCCTCGGCGTCGCCGGTGACGACGGCGAGTTCGTCGGCCTCGAAGTGTCGGCCGACCGTTTCCGCGAACAGCCCGGAAAAGCGCGGCGTCAGTTCCGAGGGCTTGACCATGACACGGTTGCCGGCCGCGATGGCGCCGATCGCCGGCGCGACCGAAAGCATGTACGGGTAGTTCCACGGGCTGACGATGCCAACCACGCCGACGGGCTGGCGAACGATGCGTGAGCGCCCGGGCCAGAAGTGCGGCGCCGTCGGCACGCGCCGCGACCTCATCCAGCGCGCGAGATGGCGGCGCGCATGACCGATGCCGGCGATGACGAAATACGTTTCCGCCATGTCGGTCTCGTGGCGCGAGCGATGGCCGAAATCGGCGCTGATGGCGGCCGCGAACTCGCCACCGTGGCTTTCGGTGAGGACAAGCAGGCGCGCCAGCCGGTCGTCGCGCACCGCGCGCGACGGCATCATGTCCGTGGCGAACGCCTGCCGCTGGGCGTCGAGGAGCGCCTGCACGCGGCGTCAGGGCGCCGGCTTGCCGCCGGAACCGAACACGCGCTTGGCGGCGATGACGATGGTCAGCACCTCGTCGGCCGACAGGGTCGGGAAGCGCTCGTGCAGTGCGCGAAACGCCAGGTGCTCATGCACCTGCCCGCCCCAGGAATTGGCGGGGTCGAAAAAGGGTTCGAGGATGTCGTAGGCTTCCACGAACATCTCACGCACCCTGAGATCCACGCGACGCTCTTCGCCGCCGTTATTATCCGGTGCAGCCATGATCGTTCCCCTTCACGCGATTGCAGCGATGATTCTCGCATGCCTGCGCGATTCCTTCACTGCCGAGCCAACCGCTCGTCGATGAGTTCGATCCAGTGCCGCACGGGCAGGTCGCTGCCTTCCTGCAGATGTCCGATGCAGCCGATGTTTGCGCTGGCGATCACCGCCGGCCCGCCGGCGCCGAGCGCCGTCAGCTTGTTGCGGCGCAACTCGCGCGCGATCTCGGGCAACAGCAGCGAGTACGTGCCGGATGAACCGCAGCACAGGTGGCTGTCGGCCACCGGCGTCACTTCGTAGCCGGCGCGCTGAAGCAGCGTCTCGACCACGCCCTTCACCCTCTGTCCGTGTTGCAAGGTACACGGCGAGTGGAAGGCCACCTTCGTGAAAGTCAGCCCCCGTGGTACGCCAAGCTGCGCGGCAAGCTTCTCGCCCTCGGCCGCCACGACCTCCGAGACGTCACGCGCCAGCGCCGAAACGCGCTCGGCCTTCTGCGCGTAGGCCGCATCATCGTGCAGCAGCCGGCCGTAGTCCTTCACTTCGACGCCGCAGGCGGAAGCCGTGACCACGATCGCCTCGCAGCCCGCCTCGACGTAGGGCCACCAGGCGTCGATATTGCGGCGCGCATCGTCCAGCCCGCCCGCCGGGTCGTCGAGGTGATGGCGCACCGCCCCGCAGCAGCCTGCACCCTTCGCTTCGACGAGGCTCACGCCGAGCCGGTCGAGCACGCGCGCCGCGGCAGCGTTGATGCCCGCCCGCAGCGCGGGCTGTACGCAGCCGGCAAGCGCCAGCATGCGCCGCGCGTGCGTGGCCACGGGCCACGGGCCCGCCTCCTGCCACGCGGGCACCTTGGCCTTGAGCGCGGCCGGCAGAACGGGTCGCACCACCTGCCCGGCCTTCAGCAGCGCCGCGAACAACATGGGCCGCGGCAGCACCGCCTTCAGGGCGCCGCGCATCATCGCGTCGGCGCCCGTGCGCGGCAACTGCGCGGCGACGGCCTCGCGCCCGACCTCCAGCAACTCGCCGTACTTCACGCCCGAGGGACACGTCGTCTCGCACGCCCGACAGGTCAGGCAGCGGTCGAGGTGCAGGCGCGTCTTCGCGGTTGGCCGCGCGCCTTCAAGCACCTGCTTGATGAGGTAGATGCGGCCGCGCGGGCCATCGAGTTCGTCGCCGAACAACTGGTACGTGGGGCAGGTGGCCGTGCAAAAACCGCAGTGCACGCACTTCCTGAGGATCGCCTCGGCTTCGCGGCCCGCCTCGGCCCGCCGGTAGGCATCGGTAAGGTGGGTTTCCATGGCCTCGTCAGGCGCCGCCCGCGCGGGCGTTGTAGATGAGGCCGCCCAGCTGCCGGTAGGTGACGAGCACGGCCACGGCCTCGGCGCGCAGCACGCCCTCGACGACCTCGATGCCGCGGCGGCGCAGTTCCCCGGCCCAGTCGGCCGGTTTCGGTCCCTCGTCGAAGCCGATGGCCTCGGCATCCGCGCCGGTCGCCGCGCATACCACGCGCCGCACGCCCGACCACACGATCGCGCCCAGGCACATCGCGCAGGGCTCGCAACTGCCGACCAGCTCGACCGGGGGCCGGCCGTCGGCGCCGAGGTCATGGTCGCCGCGCGTCTGCTGCGCGAACGACAGCGCCAGCACCTCGGCATGCGCGGCCGAGCAACTGCTGGCGACCACCAGGTTGGTCGCGGCCGCCACCAGCTGGCCGCTGCCGATCTCGAACACCGCCGCCGCGAAAGGCCCGCCGCTCCCCGTCTCCACGTTGCGGCGCGACAGCTCGACCACGAACGCCATGCGTTCCGCCGGCGCAGGCAGCGGCGGACAGGCCGCCGTCGCCTCGGCCAGCCACTCGGGCAGCGCGATCTGCACGGTTCGGTTCACGACTTGCATTATGCTGCGAATCGACAATCTCGCATAAGTTCCGACCGTGAACACGACCATTCAAGCGCCTGCGTCGCACAGCCGCATCACCGGCCTGATCCTCGCCGGCGGCCTCGGCCGCCGCATGGGCAACGTCGACAAGGGGCTCGAGCCGTTCCGCGGCCGCACGCTGGTCGAATCGGTGATCGAGCGCTTCCGGCCACAGGTCGCCACGCTGATCATCAGCGCCAACCGCAACCTGGAGCGCTATCGCGCCTGCGGCTTTCCCGTCGTGCCCGATCGCGACGGAGATTTCGCCGGGCCGCTGGCCGGCCTGCAGGCGGGGCTCGCGGCCTGCGCGACGCCGCTCCTGGCCACCGCGCCCTGCGATTCGCCCTTCCTGCCCGCCGACCTCGTCGCGCGGCTGCTGGCGGCGCTCACCGAGTCGGGCGCGCCGGTTGCCGTCGCCCGCTGCGACGGACACCTGCAACCGGTGTTCCTGCTGGTGCGCCGCGAGGCGGCGGCCTCGCTCGACCGTCATCTCGCCGGCGGCGAGCGCAAGGCGGAAAGCTGGCTGGTCTCGATCGGCGCCACGGCAGCGGATTTCCCCGATCCGCGCGCCTTCACCAATTTCAACACGCGCGACGCGCTGCAGAATCCCGAAACATGACAAAGGCGTATGATCGAAGCAAGGAGGACCAACCTCATGTACGAACTCTATATCGCCAACAAGAATTACTCCTCCTGGTCCCTGAGGCCATGGCTGCTGATGAAGGAACTGAACATTCCCTTCACCGAGCGGCTGGAGCGGTTCACCGATGACACCACCGCCTTCCGCCGCTTCTCGCCCAGCGGTCGCGTGCCGTGCCTGCACGACGGCGCCACGGTGGTCTACGACTCGCTGGCCATCGTCGAGTATCTGGCCGAGCGCCATCCGGGCGTCTGGCCCCAAGACGACGCCGCCCGCGCCTGGGCGCGCTGCGCCTGCGCCGAGATGCACTCGGGCTTCTTCACGCTGCGCGGCAACTGCGGCATGAACTGCGGCCTGCGCGTGCGCCTGCACGAAATCTCCGACGCGCTGCGCGCCGATCTCGACCGGGTCGAGGAACTGTGGACCGAGGGCATCGAACGCTTCGGCGGTCCTTTCCTGGCCGGGGACCGGTTCTGCGCGGTCGACGCCTTCTTCGGGCCGGTCGCCTTCCGGCTGCAGACGTACCAGCCGCCGGTGGGCCATGTCGCCAACCGCTACGCGCAGCGCCTGCTCGAACTTCCCGCCATGAAGCAGTGGTACGCCGACGCGCTGCAAGAACCCTGGCGCGACGCCGAGCACGAGGAAGACGTGCTGCTCGCCGGCAAGGTGATCGATGACCTGCGCCGGCCGCTCTAGAGGTGCCGCTGCAGCCAGTATTCGAGCAGCGCCAGGTGCCAGACCTTGGCGCCCTGCAGCCGCGTGGTGTGGTCCATCGGCGCCGATAGCAGCTTCTCCACCATGTCGCGCCGGAACAGGCCACGGCTGCGGCAGGCCTCGCTGTCGAGCACGCCGCGCATGAAGTCGAGGAAGGCGCCCTGCGGATACTTGAAGGCCGGCACCGGGAAGTAGCCCTTGGGCCGGTCGATCACGCTGTCGGGGATCAGGCCGCGCGCGATGGCCTTGAGCGGCCACTTGCCGCCTTCCTTGAGCTTGAGTTCGGGCGGCATGCTCATCGCCAGTTCGACCAGTTCGTGGTCGAGGAAGGGCACACGCGCTTCCAGGCCCCAGGCCATGGTCATGTTGTCCACGCGCTTCACCGGATCGTCGACGATCAGCGTCGTCGCGTCGAAGCGCAGCACTTCGTCGAGGAAGCTGTCGGCCTCCGGCTCGGCAAGCCGTGCCGCGACGAGTTCGGATGTGACGTCGCCCACGGCGTAGGCGTCGCCCACCGTCGCCAGGTATTCAGCGTGGTCGCGATCGAAGTAGTGGCGGGCGAATTTTTCCAGCGGCGTGCCGGCCTCCGCATCCATCTTCGGATACCAGAAGTAGCCGCCGAAAACTTCGTCGGCGCCCTGCCCGCTCATCACCACTTTCACCGATTGCGCGACGCGCTGCGAGAGCAGGTAGAAGGCCGCAACGTCCTGACTGACCATGGGCTCGGACATCTGGTCGACGACCTCGGGCAGCGCGGCCAGCACCTCGTCGTCGGGGATCAGGTACTTGCGGTGCCGGGTGCGGAAGTGGCTGGCCACGGCGTCGGAGTAGATGAACTCGTTGCCCGATTCGTCGTTGCGATCGCCGAAACCGATCGAGAAGGTCTGCACGTCGCGATGGCCGAGCTCGTGCAGCAGCCCGACGAGCAGGCTGGAATCGAGACCACCGGAGAGCAGCACGCCGACCGGCACGTCGGCCGCCGTCTGCTGCCGCTCCACCGCGGCGGAAAGCGAAGCCCGCACGCGCGCAAGCCACGCCGATTCTCCCAGCTGCAGCGCCGGCCGCTGTGCCTTGAGGTGCCAGAAGGGCCGCGTCTCCGACTTGCCGTTGGCATCGACGGTCATGACGTGCGCGGGGGCGAGTTTGCGCACGCCGCGGAGCAGGGTGCGCGGCGCCGGCACCACGGCATGCAGCGTCAGGTGGTGGTGCAACGCGACGGGATCGAACCCGGTGTCGACGCCGCCCGCCGCCAGCAGCGCCGGCAGCGTCGAGGCGAAGCGGAAGCGCGATCCATCCTGCGCGTAGTACAGCGGCTTGATGCCGGCGCGGTCGCGGCCGAGGAAAAGCGCGCGATCCGCCTCGCTCCACACCGCGAACGCGAACATGCCGTTGAAGCGCACGACGCAGTCCTCGCCCCAGGCGTGGTAGGCCTTGAGGATGACCTCGGTGTCGCCCTCCGAGAAAAAGCGATAGCCGAGCGCCGCCAGTTCGCGGCGCAGTTCGCGGTAGTTGTAGATCGTGCCGTTGAAGACGACGGAGAGGCCGAGCGCCTTGTCCACCATCGGCTGATCGGAGTGCGCCGAGAGGTCGATGATGGCGAGGCGGCGATGGCCGAACGCGAGCGGCCCGTCCGTGTAGACGCCCTCGTGGTCAGGCCCGCGCCGCGCGAGGCGCGCCATCATGCGCGCGAGGCCGGTCAGGTCCGGCTGGCCGCCGTCGAAACGAAGTTCACCGCAAATGCCGCACATGTTCTTGAAAGTCAGCCCTCGTGGTACGCCGTGCGATGTTATAGAACAAATGCCGAATGTCGGGTAGGCTTGCCATTCGGGAGGAAGCTCATGGACAGCAATGAAGTCGAATACGCGGGGTTCTGGATCCGGCTGGGCGCAACGCTGATCGACGTGATCCTGGTCATGGCGATCACGACGCCGCTGCTGACATGGATCTATGGCGGCGAGTATTTCGACAGCGAAGTCGCCAATCGCATCGTCGCCGGGCCCGCGGATTTCCTCATCACCTGGGTGGCGCCCTTCGTCGCGGCCGTGTGGTTCTGGCGCGCGCGCCAGGCGACGCCGGGCAAGATGGCGCTGTCGCTGCGCATCGTCGATGCCGGGACCGGCGGCACGCTGTCGCTGCGCCAGAGCGTGATCCGCTACTTCGCCTACCTCGTGTCCACGCTGCCCCTGTGCCTCGGCTTCGTGTGGATCGCCTTCGACAGCCGCAAGCAGGGCTGGCACGACAAGCTCGCCGGCAGCGTCGTCGTGCGCTCGAAGAACCGCGGCACCGAACCGGTCCGCTTTCCCGGGGCTTGAACGGGAAACGCACAACGTGGCCACGCTCGCCAACATCGTCGTCGCGCTGATCGCGCTGCTGCACGTCTACATCCTCGTGCTGGAAATGTTCCTGTGGGACAAGCCCGCCGGCCTGCGCGCCTTCGGCCAAACGCAGGAGGCCGCCACCGCATCGCGCGTCCTCGCCGCCAACCAGGGCCTCTACAACGGTTTCCTCGCCGCCGGGCTGTTCTGGGGCCTGTGGCTCGGCGCCGACGGCACGGCCGTCAAGATCTTCTTCCTCGGCTGCGTGCTCATCGCAGGCCTCTTCGGCGCGGCGACCGCCAGCCGCAAGATCCTGTTCGTGCAGGCAGTGCCCGCGTTCATCGGGCTCGCGCTCGTGCTCGCCGCCTGACGCGGCCGTCCGCCGCCTCAGGCTGCCCGAGCTTCCTCGTAATGCTGGAATGCCCGGCGCAGGGTGTCGAGCAGTTCGTCGTTGTCCCAGGGCTTCGTCATCAGGGCGAACAGGTGGCAGTTCGCCTCCGCACCCGCGACAACCGTGGGGTCCGTATAGCCGGTGAGCATGATCCGCACGGTCGCCGGAAATTCCTGTTCGACGTGATGGAGAAATTGGACGCCCGTCATTCCCACCATGAGTCCGTCGGACATGACGACGGCCACCGCCTGGCGGCGCATTAGCTCGAGACCCTCCTCTCCGCTTGCGGCGGTCAGCACGGTGCAATGCGCCAGCCGCAGGGCGCGCTTCAGCGATGACAGGATTGCCGGCTCGTCATCCACGATCAAGAGCGTATGCATGTCGCCTCCGACTCAATGGTGCGCAACAGACTGCAGGTTGTCCTGGAGCACGGCAGTCGGCGGCCTTCATTCCGGCTCGCTCTTGCCGAAGTCCCCGAAGTGAATGTCGAGGTGCTGATCCAGTTCCGCGAGGGTGTTGGCGGCCAGCTCCCTGAATCGAATGCCGGTGCGGAACCGGTCGCTTCGCTGGGCCAACACGGTATAGGCCGCCTCTGCCTCGACGTGGATGATGGTCGGTGCCGTGCCGGCAGCTGCCGGCGGAATCTTCAGGGCGATTGCCATGCGCTTGCCACAACACACGTTGTGGTCAGTCTCCAGGCACAGCCCGCCGGTCGACACGTCGCTCGTCTTTCCGGTCCAGCACCGATGTTCGTTGTCCCTATCGCAAAGACAGACAACCGTGACGTGCCAACGTGCCGGAAAGCGGATGCTCTTGCGCCTGTTCTTCGGCGAATCCGCGTTCTCTGGATCATCTGCCATTGCCTGGCCCGTACCTCCCGTTGCCACTCAGTCTCGGCCCGGCTTTGCGGGAGCGATCACGGCGTTGCAGAAACACCTGTCGGCCGGCGGCCTTTTGCGCTGCTTTGACGAGCGAACTGCGATCGTCCCCTGCTGTCAACTTTGTGCATGGACGGCCGTGAGGGTTCCGATCACGCTGTCCCGCGGCGATGAGCCTGCCGCCCGACTTCATCGAGTCACGCGCCGGAAGTGTCTGTTCGAAACATGCGCATTTCATGACGACTGGAGCGTAGATAACTTGGATGACGCTGGCAAGCGCGAAGCCTCGACTCGCGTCGTGATTCCACTACAACGAGTGGTGGTTACCGGGCGACCTTCATAGAATCGACCGTGAGCGCCTCGGAAACGGCAGGCACTGCCGCTTGCTCGCAGGAAACCGCGCCCGGACCGCAAGGCGCAGCGCCGGGGCCGTGCAAGCAGATGAGTGGAGTTGCAATGACGGGTGTTGCGAAGGACCGTGTGCCGCAGAACCATGGCGATCAACCCATCGATCACGTCCACCGTGGCCAGTCGATCAGCCGGATCGGCAGTTGGTGCTTTGATATTCCGAACCAGCGATTGAGTTGGTCGGAACAAATGTCCCGGATGCTCGGGCTCCCGGGTTCCACCGCACCGAATTGGAGAGACTTCCTGTCCGCGATTCATGCGGACGACCGCGCCAATGTGGCGGCCGCCTGGGCAGACATGCGCCTTGGCGTACCCTACGACATCGAGCACCGTATTGTCGTCAATGGCGGCATTTCCTGGTTGCGCCAGCGGGCCGAAGTCTCGTGCGGCCCCCATGGCGCCCCGTTGTTCGCCTATGGAACCGCCCAGGACATTACGCAAGTCAAGGCGGCGGAATCGGCACTGAGGGAAAGCGAA
>DATJQH010000006.1:0-8198 GCA_035505955.1 Rhodocyclaceae bacterium | reverse complement strand
TTCGGCTGCGCCCCAGCTGATCGAGATGACCGACGGCTGGTTGGTCGTGTCGTGGATCGCCATGGTGATGGCGTCGAGGAAGCCCTTGTCGGTGTTGGGCGCGAAGTAGACGGCGATCGTCGCCTTGGGCGCAATGCCGGCCGCGACCTCGATGTCGAGCATCACTTCGCCGTCGGCACCGTCCGGCGTGGACGGCTGGTTGTTGGCGCCGTCGACGCGCACGGTCTTCACCTTGGGCACCGGCAGGCCAAGCTTCTGGAAATAGGCCTTGATGTCGCCGGTACGATAGCCGCCGCCGAGTTCGATGATGGCGATGCACTGGCCGGTGCCGTCGAGCCCGGTCGGGAAGTCGTAGAGCTTGGCCAGTTGCGGCGGCGTGAACGAGCTCGCTGCCGCGTGGGCGCGGATACCAATGCTCGGCGTCTGCCGGAAGCGCTGGAAGTGCGGCTTTGCGACAGGACGGTCGTCGATGCCGAACACGCCCTCGACGATGTCGGCGAGTTCGCCGGGAACCGTCAGCGCGCCGGTGCGGCCGCGATAGGTGCCGCCTTCGAATTCGTAATGCTCGATCTTCGTGCCGAAGGCCGCGGCGAACTGCGCCGCCGTCCCCGACAGGAACACGCTGCGCCTCGCCACGCTCGATTCGACCACGACCAGGCCATGCGCCCGCGCAAACGCCTCGACTTTGGCGACGTCGGCGGGGTCCGCACCGTGCCGCTCCACGCACTGTTCCTGCGTGAGGTAGCGGCGCTTGCCGGGCAGGCAGTCATGCTGGTATCCGTCCGCCTTGCGCGGTTCGATTGCCGCCTTGCGCCGGATGCGCACGGTCACCTCGAAGCGTTCGTCGCCCGGCACCGCGCCGACCGCGCGGCCGCCGCAATGCGGCAGGCGTTCGCTGCCGGGAATCTTGTGTCGTCTGGACTTCGCAGCCATGGTCACTCCTCCTGTTCGCTGTCTGGGACAAATTGTCTTTGCGGCCTCACGGCCAGATCGCGCGCAGTGTCTGCGCCAGTCGTGCACCGGCGCGCGTCAGTTGCTTCTTCTTCACGGAACTCATCGTGCCGGCGTAGTTGGCCGGCAGCGTTGCCGGCCACTCGGTGCCGGCCTTCGGGCCGAACGTCACGCCCGCGAACGCGATGCGCGCCTGCGCCAGCGTGCCGGTCGCCCACGCCGCGGGCCACGCCGTCACCGGCCCTGCCGTCGCTGCGACCGAGCGCGCCTGCGCGAGCCATTTGGCATCGATGTGCGTGGCGGTGAGCGCCGCCGGTATGCCATCCCAGGCGTGATGCAGGTTCTCGCCGCGGTAGTTGGCGTTGGCGACAGCGATGACGATCTGGTTGCCGCCGCGCGTGTCCGTCGCGGGGTCGTAGCCCGTGGCGTCGGGATCGACACGTCCGCCCTGCGCATCCAGGTAGATTGCGCCGACGTGCAGCGGCTGGTGGATGTCGCCGGCATAGTGCGCGAGCAGCAGCAACGCCTCGCGCCGGTCCTTGATGTTGAACGGCGCCGGCGCCGGTTCGCCCCTGAGGACATGCATCGCCGCGCCGACCGCGGCCGCCAGGTCGTCGTCGCGCGTGCCCACCAGCCCCGGCCGATAGCGCGTGCGCTGGATCGCCACGTCGCTGTAGTGATACTGCTTGTGGCAGGATTCCTCGGTCGGCTTGCGACTGCAGTTCGTGTCGTTGCGGCGCACGAAGTCGGACATTTCCGCCTCGCCCTCCGGCGTCTCGAAGATCGCGCATTCGGCGTACTGCCCTTCCGACGTGTAGGCGTAATCCCTGGCAGGATCGACGCCCTTGGCGCAGTCCGCCCACACCGCCGCATCCTGCAGCGTGAGGCCGCCGAGCAGCGCCTGCACCTGCGTCGCGGCGCCTGTGCCGGCGATCAGCCGGTCGGCGATCGCGCCGACCGTGTGGTGGCCGTCCGGCCCCCAGGCGAACGCCTGCATGCCGCCCACGCCGAGCGCGAACCACACCGTGAATGACCACACTGTCCGTCGCAACAATGCCGCCTCCGTTTCGAGTGAGGCTCGACCCTACCGGAGTTGGCTTGCCGAATCAATATGACGCCATGATGCGACGGATCGTCTGCGTGCCGACCGCACAATCGGCATCGCCCTGCGATGCGCGTCAGGGAACCGTCCGCGGCACAGCGGACGCCGCACCGCCGTTCTCGATCTTCGCAGCGAGCGTGGGGCGCTACTTCGGCGGCAGTTCGCCGGCGAGCGCGGCCATCACCTGGCGCCAACCCGCCTCGGCGGCGGCACCCTGCGCCCGGAACGCACGCGCCAGGATGTCGCGCTGCGTCGCCGACAGCTGCGATTCCAGAGCCGCGCCCTTTGAAGTCAGCGACAGGCAGCGGCCGCGGCGGTCCTGCGGATCTTCGACGGAGTCGACCAGCCCGGCCTCGACCAGCTGCCGGAGCGGCCCGTGCAGCGCCTGTTTGCTGATGCCCAGCGTCGCCAGCAGCTCGCTCACGCGCTGCCCCGGGCGGCGCGCGACGAAATAGAGCACGCGGTGATGCATGCGGCCGAGCCCCAGCCCGGCCAGGATTTCGTCCGGCCGCGCCGTGAATGCGCGGAACGCGAAGTGGAAGGCCTCGATGGCCTCGTGCAGGGACTGCTTGCGACTCGAACTCATTGGGTCAACCTTATTGACATTGTTGCGCGGCTGCGCCATATTGGTCAATACCGTTGACCTACATGGACGCCGCCATGACCGAACTCCACGCGCCCCGGCTGGCGCAGCGCATCGGGCGCCTGCAGCCTTCGCTCGTGCGCGAGATCCTCGTCGCCGCCACGCGCCCGGGCATGATCTCGTTCGCCGGCGGCCTGCCCGCCGCCGACCTGATGCCACCCTTTCCGGCCGACGCGATCGGCGATGCAGCACTGTATCAGTACGGTGCAACGGAAGGCGAACCGGCCTGGCGCGCCGCCGTGGCGGACTGGATCGGCACGACGGGACTGGCGGTGGCGCCCGAACAGATCCTGCCACTCGCGGGTTCGCAGCAGGGCCTCGACCTCGCCGCGAAACTCCTGATCGACCCCGGCGCGCCGATGCTGACCGAGGCGCCGACCTACCTCGCGGCGCTGCAGGTGTTCCGCCTCTTCAGCGCCGGCATCGCGACGGTTCCGCTCGAGGCCGACGGCCCCGATCTTGCGGCATTCGAGCGCCGGCTCCAGGAACACCGCCCGCGCTGCGTCTATCTGGTGCCGACTTTCCAGAATCCGGCCGGCACCTGCTACACGATGGAGGCGCGCCGTGCGGTCGCCGAACTTTTCGACCACCATGGCACGCTCCTGATCGAGGACGACCCATACCGGACCGTATCCCTCGACGTCGAACATGCGACGACGCCGATCAGCGCATTGCTGAAACGCGCACCGTGGATTTATCTCGGCAGCTTCTCGAAGATCCTCTGGCCGGGCTGGCGCCTGGGTTACCTCGCGGCGCGCGCGGACCTCGTGCCGCGCCTGACGGCCCTCAAGCAGGCCTGCGACCTGCACACGCAGCGCCCGGGCCAGCACGCGGTCGCGCACTGGTTGCGCAGCGAGCGGCGGAACGCCGACATCGAACGACTGCGCGCCGGTTATCGCCTGCGCCGCGACGCGATGCAGGAGGCGCTTTCCCAGCACCTGGGCGACATCGCGCAATGGCAGGTGCCGCGTGGCGGCCTCTTCTTCTGGGTGCGGCTCACGCGCCACCGCGCCACCCGCGCACTGCTCAATTCAGCCATGGCGCGCGGCGTCGCCTTCATGCCCGGCGAGGCGTTCTACCCGGATGGCGCGGAGCAAACGCACATGCGGCTCAACTACAGCCACTCAACGCCGGAGCAGATGCAGCGCGGGCTGGCGATCCTCGCGGAACTGCTGCGCGCTGAGTAAGAGTCAGCCCTCGTGGTACGCCGTGCGCCTACTGGCAAAGCGAGGTGCCGCCCGCCTGCCAGTTGGCCGTGGTCTTCGCCACCAGATTGCCGCCGTCGGTCTCGGGCGTGGTCTGCTGGCTCTCGCCGGCGCCGAACATGAGCGCGACGATGCCGGACTTGAC
The DNA here is from genome assembly GCA_035505955.1 of Rhodocyclaceae bacterium. Classification (GTDB taxonomy): domain Bacteria; phylum Pseudomonadota; class Gammaproteobacteria; order Burkholderiales; family Rhodocyclaceae; genus Fen-999. Next base: position 4,152 of record DATJQH010000006.1, on the reverse strand, counting down.
GACGTCCACGAGGTGCGCGAACAGGTAGTCGACGCGGTTGTCCTGCCAGTGCTTGGTCGTATTGTTCTGCGCCATGTTGCCGACCGGAATCTGCCACAACACGGTCGGCTTGCCGACGGTGTCCGCAACCAGCTTGCTCCAGGCCAGGAATTGCTGCGCATCGGCGTCCGTCCACCACGTATCGCGGCCGAGCGACTGGTAATACCCGGCATCGCGGTCCGACGCGTCGGTGCCGACGAAGTCGCTGTCGCCGGCGCCCAGTTCGACCAGGAAGTTGCCCAGTACCTGGCCGTCGTTCGTGATGTAGGGCATCAGCCAGTCGGAGGCATGCAGGCCGACCGCGGCGTTGGGTGCGTACTTGCGCACCATGGCGATCATGCAGCGCGAAAAGCCGGCGACGCTGTTCTCCTGGCCGGCGCAGTCGGTCGCGTTCGCGCTGGCGACCGGCGCCGGCAGCGCGTGCGGATTGGCATTCGCCTGGCGCACGTAGCCCCAGAAGTCCGGCTCGATGTGCAGCATCACCTGCGCATTGCCGATCTTCTGCAGCAGGAAGCGCCAGTCGTCGAAGTAGCGCGTCAGGAACGCCGCGTTGTTGAGCGCGGACACCTCGGCAACACCCTCGGCGACACCGCTGCTCTGCAGGATTTCGTAATAGGTGAACATCGGCACCTGCGGCCGGGCGGCGCCTTGCCACTTCGCGGCCGTACCCTTGGCGACGAAGTCGGTAGCGTAAAGCCCGGGCGCCTTGCTGAAGTCCTGCCAGCATCCCCACCAGTTGCCGCAGTTGGCCGCCGCGTTGCACGAGGATACGCAGGCGGCCACGGGCGGAATGCCGCCAGCGAGATACAGATAGCGCGCATCGAAGGGCGCGGCGGCGGCCGTCGCATCTTCCATCGACGCACCGACCAGCAAGTGGTTGCGGCCGAGAAAACCGGTGGAGCACGTGCTGGCGCCGGAACTGGAGCCCGAAGTGGAACCTGAACTCGTACCCGAGCCGGACCCCGACGAACTCGCACCGGAACTTCCGGAGCCGCTGCCCAGCATGCCGCTGCTCGGACTGCCGCTGGAACTGCCGGTGGTCGTTCCCGAACCGCCGCCCCCGCCGCACGCGGCCAGCAGCGTCAACAGCACAATTGCAAGAGTCGCTCGCATCGCCCGATACTCCCCGATCTCAGTACGGGCATTGTCGGGCGCCGGCGCGGCAAGGCGCCAGTGTCAGGTTTTGGCGACGCGGGAACGCCCGTCAGCGCTTGCGCGCACGCACGTGGTCGACGAAGCCGGCAACGAACGCGGCCAGGTTCTCGCGCGTGGTGGCGTCGATGACCTGTCCCTGCGCGTCGATGACGCTCGCGGCCCGGGAGATCAGCAGCTCGCGCGGATAGAGGTCGGCGCCGAGCGCGCGAAAGACAGGCAGCCAGGCGCTCTGCCCGCGCACGGTGCCGAAGCCGCCGGGTGACGCGCCGGCGATCGCCAGCGGCTTGCGGCCGAAGACGCGCGCGCCCTCGCCCGACGGCCGCGACAGCCAGTCGATCGCGTTCTTGGCGACGCCAGGCACGCTGTAGTTGTACTCGGGCGAGACCAGCAGCAGGCCGTCGGCGGCAACGATCAATTCCTTCAGGCGCATCACGGGCGCGGGCAAACCCTCGGCCTCGACATCACCGTTGTAGAGCGGGAATTCCGCGATCGACTCGATGCGCAATTCGCAATCCGCGGGGACCATCGTTGCGGCGGTACGCAGCACCGCGGAGTTGAAGGAACCGCGGCGCAGACTCCCGGACAGACCGATCAGCGTCAGCATGGCTTTTCCTTTCCTAGTCGTGGATACCGATACCGCCATTAGACCACCTCCGAGCTGCTATCATTCACATGCCGCCAACATAGCCCGCGCCGACAACAATGAGCGGAAACCACCCTTCACCTTGCATAGGAGCTATGAGATGAGATACGGCCTTCTGCTATCCATTGCGTTTTCGTCGCTGCTCGCCACGAGCGCCCTGGCCTATGACGCCGACCTGGCGGCCAAAATCGCCAACGTCACTTCGAAGATGGACCAGGCGGCGCTGGCCAAGGCGGCCACGAAGCTGAGCATGGACAACTTCCTCGCCATGGTGGCGAAGAAGGAGAAGATGACGGTCCTCGACATCCGCACGCCGGCCGAACAGCACATGGTCGCGATTCCGGGTGCCCTGCAGATCCCGCTCGACAAACTGATGACGAAGGAGAACCTGGATCGCCTGCCGACCGAGGACAAGATCGTCGTGGTCTGCCATTCCGGCGCGCGCGCCTACGTCGCGACGACGCTGCTCAAGGTTGTCGGCTTCAACAACGTCGTGTTCCTCGATGGCGGCGCCAGCGCGCTGACCAGCGCAGCCACGCCGAAGAACCTGCCGGTCGAATAGCCTCAGACTTCGCACGCGGCCGCCCGCCCGGGCGGCCCGCGCCGGCGCAGGAGTCAGCCTGGGTGGCACGCCGTGGCGCGGGCCGCCGGCGGCCGTTGTGACAGAATGCGCGCTGGTAAGAGGATGTCCCCATGAAGATTCCGAACTTGCGCTTCTGGCAGTGGTTCGTGCTGTTCCTGGTGCTGGCCTACGCGGTCGACTGGTTCATCCAGCTGCCCGACGGGCGCGCCCGGCAGATCAACGCTGCCCTGGCCTCCCAGGGCAGCGAGGCGCTGAACCGCTACCCGTTCCCTTTCCGCGCGCTGCGCGTCGCCGGCAACACGGCCGTGCTGACCACGCCGCGCAATCCGCAATCACCCGCTTTCCGCTTCCTTGCCGTGATCCATCCCGAGGTGGACGTGAAGGACGCCAACAATCCCGCCTTCATCGCCGTCGAGAAGGAACTCGCCGCGGTGCAAAGCGAGGCCATGCGCATTGCGCTGGCGCAGCCGGGCATCAAGGGCGTGCAGTGGGAGCTCGACAAGACCTGGCTCGCCAACCACGGCGTCGACGTTTCGCAGTGACGCTGTTCTCGGCCATCTTCACGCGCGCCCTGTCGTCGCGCAACTACCGCCTTTACTTCGCCGGCCAGCTGGTCTCGCTCGCCGGCACCTGGATGCAGCAGATCGCCATGGTCTGGCTCGCCTGGCGCCTCTCCAACTCGGCGCAGGTGCTGGGCATCGTCGGCTTCGCCAGCCAGATTCCGATCCTGTTCCTCGGCCCGTTCACCGGCGTGCTCACCGACCGCTTCGACCGCCGGCGCATCCTGCTCGCCACGCAGTCGGTGGCAATGCTGCAGGCGCTGCTGCTGGCGACGCTGACCTGGCAGCAGTGGGTATCGCCCGCCTGGCTGATCGGTCTCGCCTTCGTGCTCGGCTGCATCAACGCGCTCGACGTGCCGGCGCGGCAGGCCTTCTCGGTGCAGCTGGTCGACGACCGCGCCGACCTGCCCAACGCCATCGCGCTCAATTCGCTGCTGATGAACTCGGCGCGCTTCGTCGGCCCGGCGCTCGCCGGCCTTGCCGTGGCGGCCTTCGGCGAAGCCTGGTGCTTCGTCATGAACGCGGCCTCGTACCTCGCGGTGCTCGCGGCGCTCACCGCCATCGACGCGCAAAGCCCGAAAGTCGTGCACCCTTCGGCGCTCGCCGCCTTTCGCGACGGGCTCGCCTACGCGCTCGGCCACCCGGGCATCCGCACGCGGCTCATCGTCGTCGCCGCGGTGAGCTTCCTGGTCACGCCCTACGCCGTGCTGATGCCACTCTACGCCAGCGAGATTTTCCACGGCGACGCGCGCACCTACGGCTTCCTGATCGGCTGCGCCGGCGCCGGCTCGCTGCTTTCCGGCCTGCAGCTCGCCAGCCGCAGGCACACCGAAGGACTGACCAAGCGCATCACGGTCGCCGTCGTCGTCGCGGGCATTGCGCTGGCGCTGTTCGCGGTAAACCCCTGGCTGCCGCCGGCCTATCCGATTGTCATGGCGCTCGGCTTCGCCGTCATCACGGTCATCGCCGGCAGCAACACGCTGATCCAGGTCTGGGTGGAAGACGCCTATCGCGGCCGCGTCATGGCCATCTTCTCCATGGCCTTCCTCGGCATTGCGCCCTTGGGCAGCATCGCCGTCGGCCACCTCGCTCACTGGCTCGGCGTGCAGCCGGTGCTGTTTGGCTGCGGCCTCGCGACGCTGCTGGTCGGTCTGCTGGCGCGGCGTCGCGAA
>DATJQH010000005.1:0-53725 GCA_035505955.1 Rhodocyclaceae bacterium | reverse complement strand
CTTCATTGCGCAGGTCAAGCAATACGGCTACTACGACGCAACGACGAAGACCGCGGGAACGCTGCAAGGCGACTACACGCTTCGCAGTGCGCAGAGCGATCTGTACAAGCTCATCAGCACGACGCCCACCGGTGCGACAGGCACGATCAAGACATTGTCCGACCTCGGCGTAAGCGTACAGCGCGATGGTACTTTGTCGGTTGATTCCACGAAGTTGAGCAACGCGGTCAGTTCGCACTACGCGGACGTAGCAGGCTATCTTTCCGGGCTCGGCGGCGCAGTCAAGACGACATCCGATATGCTGACCGGAACCAACGGCATGATCACCAACGCAACGGCGTCGCTCAATGCGGACGTCAAGGACATTGGCAATCGCCGTGATCAACTTAATGCTAGACTCACAGCGATCGAGGCGCGCTATCGCAGCCAGTTCACGGCGCTCGATACGCTGATTTCGAACATGACCGCGACCAGCACTTATTTGACGCAACAACTCGCTGCCTTGCCTTCAGCCAGCAGTAGCTCAAGCAAGTAGGCGCTCCGGGAGATTCCATGTTTTCATCGTCCGGCAACCCCGCCGCTGCGTACTCCAGGGTCGGCGTCGAAACGTCGATCGCGTCGGCGTCGCCGCACAAGCTGATTCTGATGCTGTTCGACGGCGCCATGCTATCGGTTGCCTCCGCGGCTGCCTCCATACGCAACAAGAATTCCGTTGACAAGGGCCAATCGATCTCCCGCGCCATCGACATCATCGCGAATGGACTCAAAGTCAGCCTGGACAAGGATGCCGGCGGAGAACTGGCCGATCGCCTTTCGGCGCTTTACGACTACATGTGCGCCCGGCTTCTTTACGCGAATCTTCGCGACGACGGACCCGCCCTGGCCGAAGTTGCCGGCCTGCTCGGCGAACTGAAGGGCGCCTGGGAAGAAATAGCCGACGATCCGGCCGTTCTTTCCGCGAACAGCACCCAGCGGTAGGTCTTACCATGCTGGCAATGGCTTCCCAGATCGAGATCTATCAGGAAATGAGCACCCTGTCCGCCCGCATGGTGGACGCGGCGCGAGCGAACGACTGGGAGAACTTGATTGCCCTCGAGAAGTCAGTCACGGCACTACGCCGTTCGCTGGAAGCCGAGGACGACAATGGCCGCCTTTCTGAGTCCGAAGTGGAAGCCAAGCGGGCTTTGATCCAGCGCATCCTCGATGACGACGCCGAAGTTCGCCGTCACACGGAGCCTTGGATGGAGCAGGTACGGCAATTTCTCGGCGGCAGTATCCGGCGCCGGCAGGTCGAAAGCGCCTACCGCGCGGGCTCGTGATTGCTCGGTGGCCGACGATGGCTACCGTTCGGATACCTATCTCTTCACCGCAGCTTAGAGGGATCACGTCATGGCCGTGATTCCACCGGATGCAGGCGTACGCCTGCGCATGCAGGTCGACAACCAGTTGCAGGCGCTGGCCCCCGTTCGTGGCGTCCCCGCCGATCTCCCGGAACTGCAGACTGGGCAGACTTTCACGGCGCGCATCCAGGAACTTCTGCCCGACAATACCTATCGTGCTTTGGTAGCGGGGAAGCAGCTTACGCTGCAGCTACCGGAGGGAGCCAACGCCGGCGACACGCTCGAGCTGACTGTCGTCGATCGCTCCGGCCGAACTGTGATTGCCCAGCGCGCCGATGCCCAGCCGACCACCACCGTCTCGAGCGATTCGCGCGCCTATCCTTATTCCAGAATCTCGGATGCGGGCCATATGATTGGCCAATTGCTGCCCGAAGAAGGCAAATCCCCCTCGCCCGCCCCGCTCAGTCGTGGTGAGCCCGTTGTGCCGCAACCGCCCGTCAAGGGCGCCGACCTTGCGCCTGCGCTGCAGAAGGCTGTCTCGCAGAGCGGGTTGTTCTATGAAGCCCACCAAGCCCAGTGGCTCAATGGGAATCGCTCCATCTCGTCCTTGCGCGTCGAGCCTCAAGGGCAACTGCCGGCGGCACCCAGACCGACACTGTCGCAAATCCCGGCAGATCAAGCCGTGTCTGTGGAGCCGGATCATCTGACTGAACAGGGCCCGGCGAATTTGACGTACCGAAACCCTGCACTCGCTGGCGATGCACGCGAACCGTGGCTGACCACGGTACCTAAGACCGACCCGCACGGAAAAGCGGAGTCCGTGAGCAGCGCTTCTATCGAGCGTCGAGAGCAACTCGCATCAATGACTTCCTCAACGGCTTCGTCAACGCAAACCGCCGCGAACGTGCCGCAGGAAATCCGCCCCCTCGTTCAGCAACAACTCGACGCAGTGGCAACCCAGCGGCTTGCCTGGCATGGTGAAGTCTGGCCGGGGCAAACCGTTGACTGGGCCATTCAGCGCGATATTGTGGATGAACGCGACGCGACGCCAGAACCGACAGAGGGGGTCGCGCAATGGAGCACATCGCTGCGACTGACCATGCCGCGACTTGGCGATCTGCAGGCGACACTGCAACTCACTGGCGATCGACTTCGTGTGCGCCTCACCGCTGCCGAAAGCGGTGCGGCAGCCGACCTGCGGCAGCAAGCCCCAGCCTTGATGCGCCGACTTGCCGATGCGGGGCTGTCCACGCAAGTGTTCGAAGTGCGCCAGGAAGAAGAAGTCTGACGTGGCCGACGCCTCCGAGAAAGATAGATCGCTGGCTGTAGCCCTGGCGTACGCACCCGGCGATGCCGCACCGCGCGTGGTTGCCAAGGGCCGTGGCTTGATCGCGGAAACAATAATCGCGCGCGCCCATGATCACGACATCTATGTTCATGAGTCGCCGGAAATGGTCGCGCTGCTGATGCAAGTTGATCTGGACGATCACATCCCGCCCCAGCTTTACCTTGCGGTTGCGGAGCTTCTTGCCTGGCTCTACCGGGTGGAACAAGGCGAATCCGCAACACGCGAGTGATCGCCGGCGCAGTCGCAACTCCGGCAATCCAGATAGAATTCGGCGGCCATGGCCCTTCCCGATCCCCACGCCAGCGACGAGGCAGAACCGAGCGGCAAGTCGGCGACGCTGCTCGAACCCGCCGACTACGGGCAATTCCTCCTGCACAACAGGAATGAGATTCTGTATGTACTCCGGACCTTGTTGGCCGGCACGGACAACATCACGATCTATTTCAACGAAGGCAGGGACTTTCTTCTTTCGGCGGTAATCGGCGTCGACGAGCACGGATTGACCCTCGACTATGGCAGCAGCAGCGAGATGAATCAACGCGCGCTGGAAGCAGACAAGCACTTCTGCGTCACGAGCCACGACAAGATCAGGATCCAGTTCCTGCTGCGCAACCTGCGCCTGGTGACCTACCAAGGCGGGCCTGCGTTTCGTGCTGCGCTGCCCGACACGGTATTGCGGCTCCAGAGGCGGGAGTTCTACCGTCTGACGACTCCCATCGTGAATCCCGTCAAGTGCCAGATTCCGACCGATGCCCAGGGTCACGTGCTTCCCGCCCTCGTCGATGCCAACGTGATCGACATCAGCGGCGGCGGTTTGGCGTTTGTCGTTCCGCCCAAAGATCTCGTCTTGGAGACGGGGACGAATTTTGCGGACTGTCGAGTACAGCTGCCGGAGGTCGGGGTCCTGATCACTACACTCGAGGTGCGCAATGTCTTCGACATCACGCTTCGTTCCGGACTTCAGGTTACCCGGGCAGGATGCCAGTTTTCCAGCCTTCCAGGGCCTATGCTGACGCTGGTGCAGCGCTACATCATCAAGGTGGAACGGGAACGCAAGGCTCGAGCGTCGGGCATGGCGTGACGACCGCCAGCCACAGCCTCAAAGCTGCATGTTCATGATGTCGTTGTAGGCGGTGACCAGTTTGTTCCTCACTTGCACCATCTGCTGAAACGACAGATTGGCCTTTTGCAGGTCAATCATCACGTCCTGCAAATTGACATTGTTCTTGCCGGTCGAAAAGTCTTCCGCGATCTGTTGCGCCTGCTGTTGCGCCTGATTCACCTGATCGATGGCAGTTTTCAGCGCCTGCGAAAAGTCCGCGCCTCCAGCCGGACTTGTCGACTCGGCAGGCTTCTTTTGCGCAACCGCAGCTGCCGCCCGCAGCTGCGTCAACATTTGGTCGAGGTTGCTGGTGTCAATCGCCATTGATCGTCCGCCTTTCAGAACTCACAATTTCCGTAGCAAACGGCGTGCCCATCGGCGACTCAATCGACACCCAAGTCACCGTCTTCACGATACTGAGCGAGCTTGTAGCGCAAGGTCCGCTCAGAAATACCCAGCAATTCAACGGCTTTCTTGCGTGAACCACCGACCTTGGCAAGCGTTTCAAGGATGTGCTGTTTCTCCAGATCTCTCATATTGGCCGGCGCCAGCGTCTCTTTGGGATGCACATCCATCTGCGGAATGGAGCGGGGAGAATCCTGCGACTGAACTTGCCCGCTCAAGGGCACGCTATCGGCCTCGATTACGTCACCGGAAGCCAGAATCAGCGAGCGCTGGATAACGTTCTCCAGTTCCCGGACATTGCCGGGCCAATCATGGCCGGCAAGTTTTGCCTCAGCCGCAGGACTCAGCCGTGCGGCCCTGCCGGCTCCCCCGCGGACGGACAGGAAATGCTTGGCCAGTGGCAGTATGTCCTCTGGTCGCTCGCGGAGACTCGGGATTGCCAAGGGAAAGACGTTGAGGCGGTAGTACAAATCTTCCCGGAACCGGCCGGCCTTCACTTCGACGGTCATGTCGCGATTGGAGGTTGCGAGCACACGAATGTCCAGAGGGATCGGCTTCTTTCCGCCGACGCGCTCGACTTCGCGTTCCTGAAGCACGCGGAGAAGCTTCGCCTGGAGGCTGAGCGGCATTTCGGATATCTCGTCCAGCAGCAAGGTACCGCCGTTGGCCTGCTCGAACTTGCCGGCCTGTGCGGCCTGCGCCCCCGTGTAGGCGCCCCGCTCGTAGCCGAACAACGTGGCTTCGAGCAATGTGTCCGGGATTGCAGCACAGTTGATTGGCACGAACGGCCCGCGCGCGCGCGCCGACTGGTCGTGGATATAGCGCGCAAACACTTCCTTCCCGGTACCGGATTCCCCGGTGAGGAGGACGGTTGCGTCAGTACGGGCCACGCGCGATGCCATCAGGAGGACCTCGCGGGTGCGCGAATCGGCGGCAATCACTCCATCGGCGTGCGGCGGAGTGGCGTAGCGCGCGATTTGATCAAGCAACGCGCGCGGTTCGAAGGGTTTGAGCATGAAGTCGCAGGCGCCGCCGCGCATCGCCGCTACCGCCTTGTCGACTTCGCCGAACGCAGTCATGAGCATGACGGGCAGTGTCGGATGCCGGGATCGAATCTCGGTCAGTAGCTGCAGACCGTCCATGGGAGCCATGCGGAGGTCCGAAACGACCATGTTGAACCTGTTCCGCTCCATGGCCATCAACGCTTCCGGGCCGCCCGCGGCCCCCCTCGCCTGATGACCCGCGGCTTCCAGCGTCAGCAGGATGGCGTCGCGCAACGACTCATCGTCTTCGACAACGAGGATGTTCAGGCTTTCCGTCATAACGACGCACCAAGCGGCAGTGTAATCACGAATTCGGTTCCGGCGCCGGGCTCCGAACGAACATCGATGCTTCCTCCGTGCGCCCTCGCGACCCCTCGGGCGATCGCCAAGCCGAGACCCGTACCTTCGTGGCGTGTCGTAAAGAAGGGCTCGAAGAGGCGAGCCACGACTGCTTCAGACATGCCGCGCCCGTTATCCCTCACGGTCACTGACAACTGGCCATCCAGACAGGATGATCCGAGCACCACGCTACCACCCGCATCCACCGCCTGCATTGCGTTCTCCACCAGATTGGTCAGCGCGCCTGCAAGCGCCTTGCGATTCCCCGTCAGGCTCGCACCTTCCGACCGGTCGTCGATTTGGAATTCGACGTTGCGGCTACGCGCCAGCGGCTCAAAGGTCACTGCCAATTCGTTCAGGAGCTCGATGACCGGGAATGTCTCACGCCCCAGCACCTCGCCTCTTGCAAAGAGCAGCGTGTCCTGGATCAACCGTTCGAGATGCTTCAGCCTCGCGACAATCTTCTCGGCAACTGGAATACGGCTCGCGTCGGACAATCCGGGCAATTCCAGGTTGCCCGCGTACAGCAAAGCGGCCGCAAGCGGCGTCCGCAACTGGTGGGCCAGTTGCGCAGCCATTTCGCCCATCGCGGCCAGGCGCTCGTTGCGCTCGGCCTGAACACGCAGTCTGTGCGTTTCGGTCACGTCATGCAGCAACACGATGCGGCCACCGGCCGAATCGAGGGGTGTGACCGTTACTGCAAGCCGATGATCGAGGAGCCGATGCTCCCCGGGCGTATCAGTAGGCGAGAATCGTCCTTCCACCTCCGCCCATGGCGCTCCCACGGGAGAACGCCCGAGCAATATCGCCGCGGCCGCGTTGGCCTCCGCCACGTTTCCCGAGGCATTGAGCACGACCACGCCGGCGGGCAAGGCCTCCTGGAGCAGTGCCATGCGTTCGGTCAGCGCCGCTACCTGTCCTTCGAGCCGGGCATAGGCGGAAGCCAATTCTTCCGACGCCTGATTGAAGACGTGAAATGCCTCGGCCAGACGTGCAGTATCTATGCCGGCCACAGGGGGGATCGCCGTATCCATCACTCTGGCATCATGGCAGAATCGGGCTGGCGCAACAACTCGGGAATTACCGGCAAATTTTGCCGTTGCTTGTTGGAATTGCCTTTGCTTGTTGAAGCCACAATCCGGCAGCGGCCAAACTGGCCGTTCATTTGATAAAAGGACCCAATGGCCACTGCGGAGCCTCGACTTCCCCTGACCCTCGACGCGTTCAACCGCATGAGCGCGACGCAGAAGGCGGGAACGCTGGCGGCGATCGCCTTCGCGATCGCATTGCTGGTCGGCGGGTTGCTGTGGGCAATGGAGCCACCTTTCGGCATCCTGTTCGCCAACCTGAGCGAAAAGGATGGCGGTCAGATCATCGCCGCCTTGGAGCAGCAGAACATTCCCTACCGTGTATCCGAGGGCGGGACTGCAATTCTGGTCCCTGCCAGCCAAGTTCCTAACGTCCGATTGCATCTTGCGTCGCAAGGCCTGCCGAAGGGCGGACTCGTTGGATTCGAGGTCATGGAAGGCCAGAAGCTCGGCATCAGCCAGTTTGCCGAGCAAATCAACTATCAACGCGCCCTCGAGGGCGAACTTGCCCGATCGATTCAGTCCCTCGCTGCCGTGAAAGCGGCCAGGGTTCACTTGGCCATTCCCAAGCAATCTGCCTTCCTGCGCGACGAGCAGAAACCAACCGCATCCGTTCTGGTTGCTTTGTATTCCGGAAGACGCCTCGATGCCTCGCAAGTAGCCGGGATCGTGCATCTCGTTTCGTCGAGCGTTCCCCAACTTTCGCCCGGCAGCGTCAGCGTAATTGATCAGGACGGAAACCTCGTGTCCGAACCCAGCAGTTCCGGAAAGCTGGCTGGCCTTGACGCGTCGCAGATCAAGTACGTGCGCGAAATCGAGCAGGAGTACAAGCGACGTGTGGAGTCCATTCTTACCCCCATTGTCGGAGCAAGCAATGTTAGGGCGCAGGTCACGGCCGACGTCGATTTCACTGAGAACGAGCAAATCGCGGAAACGTACAAGCCGAATCCCGTCCCCAATACTGCAATTCGCAGCCAGCAAACCGCGGAAACGAGCAGCGGCGCCGGAGCGGGCGCCGTGGGCGTGCCTGGCGCGCTGACCAATCAGCCCCCAGTCCCGGCCACGGCGCCGATAACCAATCCGGCCGTCCCCGGTGCAAGCACGGCAACCGGCGCACAATCGCCTTCCAACTTCAGCAGGAACGCGACGACGAACTATGAGCTGGACAAGACGGTCAGACACACGAAGGGCGCGCCCGGCGTTGTCCGGCGACTCGCTGTGGCCGTCGTGATAAATCACAAGTTCGATTCCGCGAAGAACAAGTCCTTGCCACTTACCGACAGCGAAATGAAGCAGGCAATCGCGCTAACTCAGGAAGCCGTGGGTTTCACCAAGGATCGGGGTGATACCGTAAACGTGGCCAATGTCTCCTTTGCGCGGCTGGATCAGGAAGGTGCATCCGATATGCCAGTCTGGAAGGATCCATGGCTGGTGGGAACGATCAAGGAATTCGGCAAATGGCTGGTATTCGTATTCCTCGCCTGGCTGCTTTGGACGAAGGCATTTCGTCCGCTGTTCGAAATGTTCGCCGCCGCCGCGCACCGCGTCGAAGTTGAACAGACTGCAGCTGCGGAGGCCGCCGCCGTTGGCGGCATGGAAGGTAGACCAGGTGTGCACGGAAGAAGTTACGACAGCAAGATCACCCAGGCGCGTGACCTCGCTAAGCAGGATCCCAAACTGGTCGCCGGCGTAATCAAGGAGTGGGTCGGTGGCGAATCCAGATGACGGCCTTGAGAAGAGCGCAATGCTCCTTCTGTCGCTGGGGGAAGACGAGGCCGCCGAGGTCCTGAAACATCTCGGGCCGAAGGAGGTTCAGAAGCTCGGCCACGCAATGGCCCAGATGAAGGCGGTTCCGCGCGAGAAAGTCGAGGCTGTCCTTGACGAACTGGAGTACCGCTCGGCGAAAGGCACGCCGCTCGATGTCGACGAGGGCAAGATTAAGGCCATGCTGACCAAGGCCCTCGGCGACGACAAGGCCGCCAATCTCCTTTCGAGGATACTGCAGGGCGGCGACACCGCAGGCATCGAGGGGCTGAAATGGATGGACGCGGCCACCGTTGCAGACCTGATCAAGAACGAACACCCGCAAATCATCGCGACCATCCTGGTGCACCTGGAGTTCGATCACGCCGGAGAAATCCTCAAACTTTTCAGCGAACGGCTGCGCAATGATGTTTTGTTGCGCATCGCGACGCTTGACGGCGTCCAGCCAGTCGCTCTGTACGAGTTGAACGACACGCTGAAGCGACTCCTGGCAGGCGCATCGAGCAATGTCAAGAAGGCTGCGATGGGCGGAATAAGGCACGCAGCGGAAATACTGAACTTCGTCGGCCAGGCGGCAGAGACGTCAATCGTTGACAACGTGCGCGAATACGACCCCGACCTCGCGCAGAAGATTCTGGACGAGATGTTCGTGTTCGAAAACCTTCTTGACGTCGACGATCGCGGCATCCAGTTGTTGCTGCGCGAGATCCAGTCCGATTCCTTGATTCTGGCCCTCAAGGGCGCCTCGCCCGAACTGCGCGAGAAGATCTTCAAGAACATGTCGCAGCGTGCTGCCGAAATGCTGAAGGAGGATCTGGAAGCCAAGGGCCCGGTGCGGCTCTCCGAAGTCGAGGCCGAGCAAAAGGAAATCCTTAAGGTTGCGCGCAGACTCGCCGACGAAGGACAACTCGTGCTCGGTGGCAAGGGTGGTGAGGATCAAATGATATGAGCGGCATGACTGCGTGGCAGCGCTGGGAGTTGGCCAGCCTCGACGCGGATGTTCCGAGTGCCAACTCGGGCCGCGCTGATGGGCCGGTGGAACTCAACCGAGCCGAAATCGAGCGGATTTGCGCCGAAGCGCGCCAGGACGGCTATCAGGCGGGCTACGCAGCAGGCCAGAGCACCGCAAAGGCCGAAGCGGAACGGTTGACGACTGCGGCGGGCAATCTCGAGCAGGCGCTCGCGGAATTCGACCAGCAGGTCGCCGACGAACTCCTGGCGCTGGCCTCCGAGATCGCGCGGCGCGTAATTCGGGCCGAACTATCGGCACGTCCCGACATTATCCTCAATGTCGTCTACGAAGCGCTGGCTGAGCTGCCACACCAGCACGCGACCATCTTCCTGCATCCTGACGATGCGTCCCTCGTGCGCTCGCTCGCCGGCGAAAGCCTCGCTCACGCCGGACACAGGGTGCTTGAGGAACCGCGGCTCAATCGAGGTGACTGCGTACTGGAGTCAGGCGCCAGCCAGCTGGACGGCACGGTCGCAACGCGTTGGCGGCGCGTCGTCGAGGCGCTCGGCATCGTCCAGGCGTGGGCGGACGAGAGCACGCAATGAACCATCACTGCCACGAATGGCAAACGTTCCTGTCGAATTGCCGCGAGCAATTGACGGAGGTGGCGCCATTTCAGACAAGCGGGCGCCTGACGCGTATCAACGGGCTCGTGATGGAGGCGTCCGGATTGCGTTTGGCTCTGGGGGCAAGTTGTCGGATTCAGGTGCCGGGTGACGGCATGGTGGAAGCCGAGGTGGTGGGATTCGCGGGCGAGCGTCTCTACATGATGCCGACCGAGGATGTCTACGGCCTGGCGCCCGGATCGAGCGTGATTCCGCTTGAGATTCCGCCACCCCCGCCAAGAATCGGCATGTCCACACAGCCGTTCCGGCGGGCGTTTGACCGAGCCAAGCATCTCCCCGTAGGAGACCAGCTGTTGGGGCGCGTGGTCGACGGCAATGGGCGCCCCCTCGACAAACTCGGGCCGGTCGACGCCAAGCCGGCCCGTTCGCTGATCAGCCGCCCATTTAACCCATTGCATCGCGCTCCGATCCGGCAAAGCCTTGACGTCGGCATTCGGGCCATCAATGGCCTCCTGACAATTGGCCGTGGGCAGCGGCTCGGCCTGTTTGCGGGGTCCGGTGTCGGCAAGAGCGTGCTGCTTGGGATGATTGCACGGTATACCGCAGCCGAGGTGATCGTGGTTGGTCTGATCGGCGAGCGGGGCCGCGAAGTAAAGGAATTCATCGAGCATAACCTCGGTGATGAGGGCCTCGCGCGATCAGTCGTGGTCGCCTGCCCTGCCGATGTCAGCCCGCTCATGCGACTCCAAGGGGCATCCTATGCCACTGCCGTGGCCGAGCATTTCCGCGATCAGGGTCGCCACGTGCTGCTGATCATGGACTCCCTAACACGCTTCGCCATGGCGCAGCGCGAGATTGCCCTCGCCGTGGGCGAACCGCCGGTCACGCGGGGATACCCGCCTTCGGTGTTCGCTCGCCTACCCCAGTTGGTTGAGCGTGCCGGCAACGGGTTGGAAGGCGGTGGTTCGATCACGGCCTTCTACACCGTCCTGACCGAGGGCGATGACCAGCAGGATCCGATAGCCGACGCCGCTCGCGCCATTCTCGATGGTCACATCGTGTTGTCGCGGCAATTGTCGGACGCCGGCCACTATCCTGCGGTCGACATCGAGCAGTCGATCTCGCGCGTCATGACGACCCTGATCGACGCCGGCCACCTGGAACTGGTCCGTCGATTCAAGCAGCTCTATTCGCGCTATCAGCGTGCCCGCGACCTGCTCGCCGTCGGTGCCTACGCGCCTGGCTCCGACCCTCTTCTCGATCAGGCAATTGCCCTCTACCCGAAGATGGAGCGCTACCTCCAGCAGGAAATGGACGAGCGCGCCGCCAGCGAAGATAGTATCGAGGCCCTGGCCACCCTCTTCGCTTAGGCTAATATTGGATCAAATCGCGATGGGCAGTTGCCAGCCCCCCGGACATGCGAGAACAACAGTGACAAAGACTTTCCCCCTGCAGTCGATCCTCGATCTATCCCAGTTGAAGCTGGACGAGGCTACCCGTCGTCTGGGTGATCTGATCGCCGGCGAGCAACAAGCCTCCGAGCGACTTGCCCTCCTCGCCAGGTATCGTGACGAATATCACGCGCGCTTTCTCGAGGCGGCCCGTGAAGGATTGAATCGAGACCAGTGGCGAAATTACCAGGCCTTTCTCGACAGGCTCGATACTGCGATCGGCCAAGCCAGGGACATGGTTGCGCAATCCCATGATATGACTGCCGCGGGGCAGCAAGACTGGCTGCACAAGCGCGGCCGCGTAAAGGCTTTCGATACATTGGCCCGCCGCCACCAGGCGCGCCTGAATTACGCCGAATCGCGGTCGGAACAGAAGAGCGTGGATGAGCATGCGTCCCGTGCCCACAGCAACAAAGACGGTGATGATCGCTAGCAGTAAGGACCAAGCTGGGCCAATGGCACGCCAATTGCATCTCTTTGTGCGAAATCTTGCCAAGGAAAATCAAATGGCTGCAATTCAAGGCGCAAATCCGGCAATCCTGGCCGGTATCGTCACAAATGGAACTCATGGCGCTAGCAAGGCCACAGCCCAGGATGGCGCCGGCAGTCCGTTCGCGCAGGTGCTGGCCAAGCAACGGACCGAGTCCGACGCGGGGGATGGCGCAAGCGGGGCCACGTCCCGATCGGCGGGAACTCCGCGCGATGACGAATACACAATGGCCCAGGATCGGAGTTTGGCAAGCCTCATTCCGACATTCCTTGCCGGAATCGGCCAGCAGCCTCCGCAGCAGGTCGCCAACGTCGGCCAGCCGGACGACTCGGGCAAACCGGGTCGGCGGGATGCGGCAAATCCGGTGGATGCGGACGCTGACCAGGCGGTCGTGATCGCTCCAACGATCGCCGTCGCGACGAGTGCTCCCGCCGACCAGATGAGGACCAGCGAAACGGATGCCCTGACCGCAAGAGAGACCGCGTTGCCAACTGCCGCCACGCCACCTGCCGTCACGAATCCCGGGCTGGACAGCGGTTCGCCTTCCGGACAGCAACGGCCGGCAGACGGCCAGCAAGTCTTTGTTCCACTATCCGGCGCAGCGGCCGAACCTGCCGGTCGGCCTGGACGTGAAACAGCCGATTCGGCAAAACCTGCGGCAATTGTTGCCGCGGCGCCAGAGAATCTGACTTCCGATCCCGATCGCACTTTGGTCAGCGGCGTCCAGCCTGCTGCGGTCGCGCCGGACAAAGCCCGAGTAGCGGACGGCATTTCGGCTGCGGACGCGCGCGCCATGGAACACACACTGCGCGATGAACCCGCCGCGTCTGCGACCCCAACTCCGGGCCTCGTCCAAGTGCCCGTCGCGCACGGCGAACCACAGGCCGGACCCGCCGCCGAGTACCACGTTGCCGCTTCAGTGGGCAGCCATCATTGGAGCGACTCCATCGCAAACAGTCTGGTCGTCATGACCAATGGCCGACAGGAACGCGCCGATCTCGTCTTGACCCCGCCACAGCTTGGGCGGATCGAAGTTTCGGTCTCCGTCAGCGCTGGCCAGGCGAATGCCATTTTCGTCTCTGCCAATCCCGACGTACGGCAAGCGCTGGAAAACGCACTGCCGAGGCTGCGCGAAGTCCTCGCCGACGCCGGCATAACACTCGGCCAGGCGCAAGTCGGATCAGAATCGCTGGGGCAATCGGCAAACCACGGCAATAACAACGATAATTCGAGATCGGGTTCGATGCCGGGTTTCGGTACGATTGAAATGGCGACGACTTCGATCAACCGCGAGAGTCAAGCACATCTCGTGATCTCGCGCGGCCTGGTCGATACTTTCGTCTGATAGATGTGCACTAGAGCGTTTCTGGGGAGTTGACGGATGGCTGAAGCGAAGAAAGCCGAGGGTGCCGAAACCGAGGCACCGCCACCGAAGAAGAGCAAGAAGCTTCTGTTGATCATCGTCGCCGCTGTCATCGCGCTTGTCGCGGCCGGTGGCGTGACGTGGTATGTCCTGTCCAAGAACAAGGCGGAGGCGACGGCAGCGGACGAAGAGGGCGACGAACCGCCCGCCAAGGTCGAGAAGATCAAGAAGTCGAAGAAGGAACACGAGGATGCCCCCCCGGTCTTCGTCAAGCTTGATCCGTTCACGGTGAAGTTGCAGACTGAGCAGCAGGAGGCCTACCTGCAGGCGACGCCGGAGTTGCGGGTGCTCGACGCCCATGTCGGCGACAAGATCAAGCAGTACACGCCCGAGATCAGGCACAAGACGCTGCTCATACTGTCGGGCAAGAAGGCATCAGACGTTTCCACGCCACAAGGGGTGCAAAGGCTTGCCAACGAGATGCGCGTGACGATCAACGCCATCATCGAGCCGCCGCCGCCGCGCAAGAAGGGACGGGAGGAGCCGGAGCCGGGCGATCTGGCCGGGCCTGATGATCCCGTTCAAGCCGTGCTATTCACGTCGTTCATCGTCCAGTAGGGCGGAATGAGCCAGGACTTTCTCTCCCAGGAAGAAGTCGACGCCCTGCTCAAGGGGGTCAGTGGCGACACGGAGGAAACCGCAGCGGAAGAAACGTCCGGGGGCGTGAAGGCTTACGACCTGGGGCGCCAGGAGCGAATCGTACGCGGCCGCATGCCGACGCTGGAACTCATCAACGAGCGGTTTGCCCGGCTGTTGCGCATTGGCCTGTTCAACTACATGCACAAGGGGTCGGAGATCTCGGTGGGCCCGATCAAGGTCCAGAAGTACAGCGAGTTCATCCGGAACCTGGTGGTGCCGACGAATCTCAACCTGATCACCATCAAGCCGCTGCGCGGAACAGCGCTCATGGTGCTGGATCCGAACCTGGTCTTCCTGGTCGTTGACAGCATGTTCGGCGGCGATGGCCGCTTCCATACGCGGGTCGAAGGACGCGATTTCACGGCGACCGAGCAGCGCATCATCCAGGGCCTGCTGAACGTCTTCTTCAACGAATACGAAAAAGCATGGAAGCCCGTGTTCGAAATCAAGTTCGAGTATGTGCGCTCGGAGATGAACACGCAGTTCGCGAACATCGCCACGCCCTCCGAGATCGTCGTGGCGGTGACATTCACGATCGAACTGGGCGGCAATTCCTCCGAGATGCACATGTGCATTCCCTATTCGATGGTGGAGCCGATCCGCGACGTGCTTTACAGCACGATGCACAGCGAGCAGGCCGCCATCGACCGGCGCTGGAGCAGCACCCTGGCGAAGCAGTTGCAGATCGCGGAGGTTGAACTCGTCGCTCCGCTGGGCGTGGCTGAATTGCCGTTGAGCAAGGTGGTCGACCTGAAGGTGGGCGACGTTGTCCCGATCCACCTGGAGGACCACATTCACGCCGCGGTGGACGGTGTGCCCGTCATGTCCTGCCGCTATGGCGTGCGGAACGGTCAGTACGCACTCAGGGTCGAACGCTTTGTCGCCCAGGATGAGAACGAATCAGCTTAGGAGCACGTGATGAACGACAATGTCGAAGAGAAACAGGTGTCGGACGACGACTGGGCGGCGGCAATGAACGAACAGGCGGCGGTCGACGCAAAGGCTGCCCCGATGCCCGCGCAGATCTTCGAACAGTTCGGCGGCGGCGACCAGAAGGCCGGTTCGCCCCATGGCTTCGAACTGATCATGGACATACCGGTCCGCCTGACAGTCGAACTGGGACGTACCAAGATATCCATACGCAACCTCCTGCAGCTTGCACACGGTTCGGTCGTGGAACTGGAAGGTCTCGCCGGGGAACCGATGGATGTGCTCGTCAACGGCACGCTGATCGCGCAAGGCGAAGTGGTCGTCGTCAATGACAAGTTCGGCATCCGCCTGACCGACATCGTCACGCCCCAGGAACGCATTCGGAAGCTAAACCACTAGCGGTCGGGATTGCCGTCGCTTTTCCCTTCTGCTCGGCGGTTTTCCACGGGACTTCGCTTCGTATTCTGATGCGACCATGGTCCCCGCTCCCGCATTTCGCCTGCTGCCCGCCGTAGCCACTCTTGTACCTGGCGTCGTCTGGGCGCAGGCGGCTGTGCCGCATCAGGATTTGGGCGGCAGCGTCGTCCAGATGCTCCTTGGCCTCGGCCTTGTCATCGCGCTCATGATCGCGGGACTTTGGTTGCTGAAGCGCCTCTCCCTGCCGCGCGGCGAAGCCGCGGGACTGATGCGCGTGGTTGCCGGCACCGCGGTCGGGCCGAGGGAACGCGTGGTCGTAGTCGAAGTCGGCGAAACCTGGCTGGTGCTGGGAGTCGCTCCAGGCCGCGTGAACGCCCTGGCCGAGGTTCCGCGCGGCAGTTCGCCGCAACCGACGCCTCAGAGCAGCCCTGATTTCGCCGGCTGGCTGCGCCGGACACTGGATCGGTCGCGTGCGCGCTAGAACGCTCGCCGCCCTGGTCCTTCTGCTCATCCCGACCCTGGCGGCAGCGCAGGCGCTGCCGGCAATCACGAGTTCGCCCGCGCCGGGCGGCGGCACGCAGTGGTCGATGCCGATCCAGACGCTCGTCCTACTCACGAGCCTGACTTTCCTGCCGGCCATGTTGCTGATGATGACCAGTTTCACGCGCATCATCATCGTTCTGTCGCTCCTGCGGCACGCGTTGGGCACGCAGACTTCCCCGCCGAACCAGGTGCTCGTGGGCCTGAGCTTGTTCCTAACATTCTTCGTCATGGCGCCTGTCGCCGACAAGATTTACACCGACGCCTACATTCCCCTGAGCGAGAACAAGATCACCTTCACGCAGGCCGTCGACCGCGGAGCCCAGCCGCTGCGGGGATTCATGCTCAAGCAGGTACGCGAGACCGACCTGGCCTTGTTCACGAAAGTCGCGGGGCAACCCAAGCCGGCAACGGCGGACGATATCCCCATGCGCGTACTGATCCCGGCCTTCGCCACCTCCGAACTCAAGACCGCGTTTCAGATCGGTTTCATCGTCTTCATTCCGTTCCTCATCATCGACATGGTGGTCGCGTCGGTATTGATGTCGATGGGCATGATGATGATGTCGCCGGTCATGGTGTCCCTGCCGTTCAAGCTCATGCTGTTCGTGCTCGTCGACGGCTGGAACCTGCTCATCGCTTCGCTTGTCAGCAGTTTTGGATGATCGCGCCATGACACCCACCACCGTCATCGAAATCGGCCGCGAGGCCATGGAAGTCGCGCTACTGGTTTCCGCCCCGCTCTTCATTGCCGCGCTGGCGACTGGCCTCATCGTCAGTATCTTCCAGGCCGCCACACAGATCAACGAAACGACTTTGTCGTTCGTCCCCAAGCTGATCGTCATGTTCGTGACGCTGATCGTCGCCGGCCCGTGGATGATCACGGTGATCACCGACTATATCCGCCGGCTCTACGAGGCCATCCCGAGCCTGATCGGGTAATGGTCTCGATCACCTCCGCACAACTCGACGCCTGGCTCGCCCTCTTCGTCTTCCCGCTGGCGCGAATCCTCGGTCTCGTGGCTGTTGCGCCCGTCTTCTCGAGCGTCGGCCTGCCGCTGCGCGTGCGCATCCTGCTCGGCATCGCCATCGCTCTGGCCCTCGCGCCGGCCTTGCCGCCGATGCCGGCTGTTGCGGCCGGCTCCTGGATCGGCCTCGCCATCCTCGCGCAGCAGACCGTAATTGGCGTCCTGCTGGGGCTGACTTTGTACATCGCCTTTTCCGCCGTCGATCTCGCCGGCGAACTCATGGGTCTGCAGATGGGCTTGTCGTTCGCGGTGTTCTACGACCCGCAGAACGCCGGCCAGACCCCCGTGCTGGGCGAGTTTCTCGGCATCGTGACGACGCTGCTTTTCCTGGCCATGAACGGCCATCTGCTCGTGCTGGCGACGCTCGCGGAGAGCTTTCGACTCCTTCCGGTGAGCGCCACGCCGATCTCGGGTCTTGGCATCGCCGCCCTCGTCAGGTGGGCGGCCGTACTGTTCTCCGCCGGCGTGCTGCTGTCACTGCCCGTGGTGGCCGCCTTGCTGATCGCCAACATCGCCATGGGCGTGCTGTCCCGGGTGGCGCCGCAACTGAACCTGTTCGCGATCGGCTTTCCGGTGACGATGGTCTCCGGATTCGTCGTGGTGATGATTTCCCTGCCCTACTTCGGGGCCGCGCTGGAACGGCTGTTCGATCAGAGTTTCACGGCACTGCACGGCATCATGCAGGCCGCCGCCGGCACCTAGCCTGATTTCCTCGTCAGCATGATCACGCCTTCGGCCGTACGCTGCGAGCCGATCACGGACGAGTCGAGCGACTCCCGATATTCAAGAACGTCATAGCCGTCGTAACCGTTCAGACGCGCGAGTTCCCTGGCACGGCGTCGGAATATCTCCTGGGCTTCCCCGGCGCCTCCGGCGTAGTAGCGCTTCATCCGGAGCGAGAAGTGAATATGCTTCTCTCCCATGGGGGCCTCTTCGATGTCCCAGTTTGGCGCCAGCGGATCCAGAACGTAATAGGCCGCCCCGGCAAGGGCGCCCCAGATTACGACCTTGTCCAGCCCGACGCTGATGGAAGGCGAGACCTTGAGCGTGGCGTTGGGCAGCAGGTAGCGGTTGCTCGGGATGTCCTTCGTGGTCGTGCTGCAAGCGCAGAGCGCGCAACCGACCATCACGGCAAGGGCAGTTCTCATAGGTAGTCGAACAACGACAGCTTCGACGTTGCCACGAAGGATTTCTGCGCCGCCTCGAGCTCGACCTGCTTACGCGTCAGGTCTGAAAGCGCCTGCGTCATGTCCACGTCCTGCAGGTTGGACAGCGTCTGCTGGTACTGCAGCGACACCGCGCTGTTGGCGGTGGCCAGTGAATCGATTTCCGCCAGGCGCGACCCGACTGCCGTGTCGACGCGCATGATGTTGCCCGCGGCACGATCGATGCCTCCGATCGCGCCACCGACGTCCATCTGGTACGCGGCCTGCCCCGCCGGCGTGGTCGAAGCGCCTTCGATCGCCGTAATCAGGTTGGAGATCGTGTCGAACACCGACTGGCTGGAACTCGGCGTGATCGTGAACGTGTCGTTGTTTGCGGGGGCGCCGGTTACCGTCACCTGAGACCCTGGCAGTGCGATCGGCTGGCCGCTCGTGTAGGTGCCGGAAAGACCCGCAACGGCCGTCGCGCCGTCATAGACCTGGTACGTGGTTACGCCGCCCGAGACGGTGAACCGGAGCGTATAGCTGCCGCTCGTCGGCGCGGACCAGGCCGCCGGGTTGGTCACCGTACCGCCGTCGATGACGCCGGTGCCCGTGTTGCTTCCAAAGTCGGTGGTGAACGTCCCGTTGCCGTTGCCGATGCGCTGGAAGATATCCAGCCCCGAATCGCTCGTCTCCAGGTGGCGCGTGGCCGACACCTGCAAGGTCCTCTGGCCGTCATCGCCCGCATACTGCATGGCACCGCCCACAGCGCCGGCGAACGGTTTCGTGTCGCCCATGTAGCCGGAGAAGAGGTACTGGCCCGTGCCATCGGTCGAATTGGCGATGCCGAGCAGCTGGTCGTAACTTGCGCGCAATTGCGTCGCGATGCTCTGGCGATCGCTGGCGGAAAGCGAGCCGTTCAGCGCCTTGACCGCAAGGTCCCGGACCTGTCCAAGCACGTCGTTGGCGTTCATGAGTTGCGTGTCTTCCAGGCTCAGGGCCGTCTTGGCGTTTTCCTGATTGGCCCCGTACTGCGTGACGACGTCTGCCGCCTGGCTGACCACGAGCGCCCGTGCCGCGGCCACCGGATCGTCCGATGGCGTCAGGATGCGGCGCCCGCTGGCGGCCTGCTGCTGGATCTTCAGCGCCGCTGCCGTCTGTTCGTTGATCGCCCGGACGCCAGCGTCATAGATCATTCCAGTGCTGATTCTGATCATTTGGTGCCTCGCTAGCTGTTGAGGGCCAGAATTTGGTCGAACAACTTGCTCGTGATATCGATCATCTTCGCCGCAGCCTGGTAAGCCTGCTGGTACTGCAGGAGCTTGGCCGCCTCCTCGTCGAGATTGACGCCGGATACCTGGTCGCGCGCGCTCTGTGCCTGGTCGGCAAGGGCCTGCTGGGCATCTGCGGCAA
Organism: Rhodocyclaceae bacterium; assembly: GCA_035505955.1. Taxonomy (GTDB): domain Bacteria; phylum Pseudomonadota; class Gammaproteobacteria; order Burkholderiales; family Rhodocyclaceae; genus Fen-999. Next base: position 34,242 of record DATJQH010000005.1, on the reverse strand, counting down.
CCTGCACCTGGCGCGCCTTGTTGCCGACTTCGCTGACCAGCTGCGCGTAGGCTTCCGCATAGCTCGCCGTGCCGCCCACCATCGTCTTGCCGGTCTGCAGGGCGCCAAGTGCAACCGCGTTGCGGTTGTCGGAAACGCCATTGGCGTTGTTCTGGATCAAGAAGGTGTCGCCGTCGGCCGGATTGCCGGTGATGGTGACGGTGATGCCATTGAAACTGATCGGTTGTCCCGCGGTATAGGCAAACGGACCCGCGGTCAGCCCGCCTGATGCGGAGAACTGGTTGGTAGCGCCGTTGTAGGTGAGGATGACATCGCTCGACAGCGGCATGCTGGCGACACTCGTGATGCTGCCGGCATCGATCTTGGCCGTGCCGGTGTTCGTGGTCGGCGTCACGGTCCGGATCGGCAGCGCCGCAGCGATGTTGCGGGGATCGGTGATGAGGACCGAAATGTCCTGCGCACCGTTGCGCGTCGGTTCGATCTTGAACATGTCGCCGTCGGCCGGTGGCGCGCTCGACAGGGTCAGCGTGAAACCTTCCGCGAACGGTTGGCTGCTCGAGTCGACCAGGCTCGACAGGTTCCCGCCCGACCACGTCTTGTTGTCCGACAACCGGGTAACCGTGTAAGTCCCGCCCTTGTAGATGAGCTGATAGTCGCTGGTCGTAAGGTCCGATGCCGCTGTCGAAGTGAACTGGGCCGTCAGACTGACGGTCGTCTTGTCCGGATTGAGTTCGCTGGAATACGTTGCCGGGGTCGTCATGTTGAAGAAGTCCGCCCCCAGCGTCCCGGTCAGATCCTGGCCAAGCTTGTGAATGTCGTTGAAATTCTGTCCAAGGCTGATGGCGATGCGGCCTAGGGCATTTTGCGCGGAATCGAGCGACTGTGAGCGGAACGACAGCAGGCCGCCCAGTTTGCCGCCCGTGATCAGCGATTCGTTCAACGTCATCGTGCTGCCGTAAGTCGCCTTGAGCGCGAGCGTAGTGCTGCGAGGATCGCTGGAATCCTGAACGGCCTGCAGTTGCGACGCCTGGCTGCCGACCACCAGCGGCTGGCCGTTGCCGATGAACACGCTGAAGGTACCGTCGCTTTGCTGGACCGTCTGCGTCCGCACTTCCTTGTTCAGATTGGTCAGGATCTGGTCGCGCTGGTCCAGCAGGTCGTTGGGCGGCTGGTTCGCGCCCGTCGCCTGCGCCAAAATGATGCGCTGGTTGATGTCGGCCAGTTGCGTCGCCAACGCATTGATGTTGGTGACCTCGTCGGTGATCTGCTGGTTGACGCCGTCGCGGATCTGGGTGATCTGGTCGTTGAGTGACTGGAAGCTCGAGACGAGCGACTGCCCCGCCGAAAGCGCCGCCTGGCGGGAGGAGATCGACGACGGGTTCGCGGTAAGTTCCTGCATGCCCTTGAAGAACGCCGACAACGCCGGGGTCAGGCCCGCATTCGGATCGCCCAGCAGATTGTCGATCTGCTGGATCTGTGTCGAATAGGTATCCATCTCGGAAGCGCCGGTTTGCGCTGTCATGAGCTGGGAATTGACGTACTGGTTGTAGACGCGCTGGATCGTCTGGACATCCGTGCCCTGACCAACGTATCCGCCGCCAGTAAACATCGGCGTCGCGGTGGTCTGGATGATCTGCTGGCGCGTATAGCCCGCCGTAGAGGCATTCGCGATGTTGTGGCTGGCGGTCTGCACCCCGACCTGGGCGGCATTCAGGGCTGAGATTCCGACGCTGAAGATTGACATGTTGGCTCCGTCGAATAGCCTCAATATCGGCAATTACTGCCGGGAATTGAGTTTTCGGATTACAACGAGCAATGCCCGTGCCAACTAGGTTGCGATGGGCCGCGAGCGAGGCAGGGAGCCGATAATGCGGGTGAGCTTCTCGGCGTAGGCCGGATCGGTGGCGTAGCCGGCCCGACTCAGCCCCTGGGCAAAAGCCGTGGCGTCGGCGCTGCCTTTCACGCCGGCGTAGCGCGGATCGCCAGACAGCAGGTTCGCGTAGTCCCTGAACGCTTCCGCGTACGAGCCGTAAGCGCGGAAGCGCTCGACCCGCGCCTGCGCCACGCCGTCGGAATACTCGGTCGTAGCCGATTCCACGGTCGGTCCGTTCCAGTTGTGGCCCGCCTTGATGCCGAACACGTTATAGCTGCGCTGTCCCGCGGCACTGCGTGGTTCGGCGCGCCCCCAGCCAGTCTCAAGGGCGGCTTGCGCCATCATGAAATTGGCCGGCACACCAGTGGCGCGGCTGGCGTCTTCGGCGTGCGGGCGGAGCCTGTCCATGAAATCGCGCTGGCTGTCCGACGACTCCGGGCGCACCTTCTGCACGGCGTGCCACAAGGGCTGACTTTCAGCAGGCGTCGTCGCATTGCGTGCCGGACCGACGATCATGCCGGTCGGGGGCGGGACGGGATTGGTGGCGCCGCCTTGCGGCGATTCGCCGGCATGCTGTGTCAATTGCCGTTCGATCACAGCCGCGAGGCCCGTGCCGCCCCCGCGCGTGGCCAGAACCTGGCTCATCTGCTGGTCGAGCAGCGATTCATAGAAGCGCGTCTGGTCGCTGTCGAACATGCCGTCCCGGGGCGTTGCGTCGTGCATCGACTTGAGCACCATCTGCAGGAACAACGCCTCGAACTGCTGCGCCGCCGCCTTCAGCGCAGCCGGGTCGTTGGACTTCGTCTGGCGCTTCAGCGCGGCGAGACTGCCGTTGTCGAAGATGGAGGGCGTGATGTCGGCGGGGCTCATGTCGGTCGAAGGATCACATCGAAGCGCGGCTCAGGATCGGGCGAACACGATGGCAAAAGGATCGCGATTCGATACCCGGCGCGCGGAAGCTCAGATGATCTCGAGCTCGGCCCTGAGCGCGCCGGCGCTCTTCATCGCCTGCAGGATCGCGATCAGATCCTGGGGGTTGGCACCGAGCGCGTTGAGCGCCTTGACGATGTCCGCCAGGCTGGCGCCGGCACGGACGTTCGCGAGCTGGCCGCCCTCCTGCTTGATCTCGATGGTCGCGTTGGTGACCGGCACCGACTGCCCACCCGAGAATGGCGGCGGCTGGCTGACGGAATTATCGGCCGTCACCGAAACGGACAGCGCGCCATGTGCGATTGCGCAGCTGTCGATGCTCACGGTCCGATTCATGACGATCGACCCGGTGCGCGAATTCACGATCACTTTGGCGGCAACCTGCGCCGGCACGACCTCGATTTCGCCCACGCGGCCGAGGAACGCAACGCGATCGTTGGCACTGGCTGGTGCGCGTACGCGCACCATGCGCCCGTCGACGGCTGCAGCAGTTCCGGGATACGCATTGTTGATCGCGTCGACCACGCGCTGTGTGGTCGCGAAGTCCGTCGAATTCAGCTCGTAATGGACGTACTCGCCCTGTCCCACCGGCGTCGGCACCTCGCGTTCGACGGTCGCGCCCGATGCGATGCGTCCCGATGACAATTGGTTGATCGTCACCTTGGATCCAGCTGCCGAAGCCCCTGCGCCAACGATCACGACGTTGCCCTGCGCCATCGCGTAGATCTGGCCGTCGGCGCCCTTCAGCGGAGTCAGCAGCAACGTACCGCCCTTGATCGACTTGGCATTGCCGATCGACGATACCGTGACATCGATCTGCTGGCCGGCGCGAGCAAAGGGCGGCAGCACGGCGGTCACCATCACCGCCGCGACGTTCTTCAGCTGCAGCGACTGCCCTGGCGGCAGCGTGATGCCCATGTTCGAGAGCATGTTCACGATGCTCTGGACCGTGAACGGCGTTTGCGTCGTCTGGTCGCCGGAACCGTCGAGGCCGACCACCAGGCCGTAACCGACCAGCTGGTTGTTGCGCACGCCGGCAACCGAGGCCATGTCCTTGATGCGCTCGGCGCGGGCCGCATCCGTCACGAGCAGCGCAGCGAGGAGCCAGAGGACGGCCAGCAGGGTTTTCGATGTCTTGGTCATGGCAGCCCCTAGAACGGCAGGAAGCTCAGGAAGAAGCGCGAGAGCCAGCCCATCACCTGAGCCGAATCGATGAAGCCGTTGGCCTTGTATTCGATCTTGGCGTCCGCCACCTGGGTCGACTGCACGGTGTTCGCGCCTGTGATCGTAACCGGGTTGACGACGCCGGAGAAGCGGATGAACTCTTCGCCTTCCTTGAGACCGATCTGCTTCTCGCCCGACACGAGCAGGTTGCCGTTCGGATAGACGTCGATGACGGTCACGGTGATCGTGCCGGTGAAATCGTTCGACGAGTTGTTCTGGCCCTTACCGTCGAACTTGTTGCTGTCGCCGGCTCCGAGCGTCAGTCCTTGCACGCCCTTGAACGGGAGGTTGACCACGGACGGCACCGACACGTCCACGCTCTGCGAACGTTCGGTCTTGTTCTCGGAGATCTTCGAGGCCTGCGTCTTTTCAGCGATGTTGATGATCAGCGTGTCGCCGACGAAGCGTGCGCGACGGTCCTCGAACAGCGGACGGCTACTGGCGACATGGTAGATGGCGCCGTTGTCCGGCCTGACGGCTTCCTGCGGCGCCGGCCGCACGCTCATGGGTTGATGCACGGCCGTGGGCGGCACGGTGTTGAAGCAACCGGCGAGCGCCAGGGCCGCAGTCAGGATAGCCGCTGCAAGTTTCATGATTTCACCCGTCAGAGTTGCGTCAGCCGGGCCAGCATGTTGTCGGAGGTCGTGATGGCCTTCGAATTCAGTTCATAGGCCCGCTGCGTCTGGATCATCGACACCAGTTCCTCGGCCACGTTGACGTTCGAGGTTTCGACGTAGCCCTGGTTCAGGAGGCCCGAGCCGTTGCTGCCCGGCGTGTTCGGCGTCGGCGTGCCCGACGACGCGGTCTCAATGTAGAGGTTCTCGCCTGCGCTTTGCAGTCCGCCCACGTTCACGAACGTCGCCAACTGGATGTTGCCGAGCTGAGTCGGTGTGGCGCTGCCGGCCGTCATGATCGAGACGATGCCGTCGCGGCTGATCGTCACCGAGGTCGTATTGGAGGGAATGGTGATGGCCGGCGACAGCGGATAGCCGCTGGACGTGACGATCTGGCCCGTGCTGTCGAGCTGGAACGAACCATCACGTGTATAGGCGAGCGTGCCGTCAGGCATCTGCACCTGGAAGAAGCCCTGGCCGTTGACGGCGACGTCCAGGTTGTTGTCGGTCTTCTGCAGGCTGCCCTGGGTGAAGATGTGTTCGGTGGCGATGGGCCGCACGCCGGTGCCCATCATGAGGCCGGAGGGAATCGTCGTCTGCTGCGAGGAAGCTGCACCGGGCTGGCGCAGCGTTTGATAGAGAAGGTCCTCGAATACGGCGCGCGAGCGCTTGAACCCGTTGGTGCTGACGTTGGCGAGGTTGTTGGAGATAACATCGAGCTGCGTCTGCTGGGCATCGAGGCCGGTCTTGGCGATCCAGAGCGAACGGATCATGTTGACTCCCTTAACGAGCGGTTATGACTTGTGCTGCCGACTGGTCGTTTTGCGTGGCCGTCTGCAGAAGCTTGACTTGCATTTCAAAGGCGCGGCCGAGCGAGATCATGGACACCATCTGCTCGACCGGATTGACGTTGCTGCCTTCGAGATAACCCGACGCGAGTTGGACCTTGTCGTCCACCTGGCCCGCATCGCCGCCGCGCAGGCGAAAGCGGCCGTCGGCGCCACGCACCAGATCGGCTTCGTCGGGATTGACGAGTTTGATGCGGCCAATGTTGTTGACGGTAGTCTGGGCGCCGGTTTCCGGAATGACGGACACAGTGCCGTCGCGAGCAATGGAGATCTTTACGTCCGGCGGCACGCTGATCGGCCCGCCATCGCCCTGCACCGGCGTACCGTCGCGCGTTTGCAGAACGCCATCCGCGGATACCTCGAGACTGCCGTTGCGCGTGTAGGCTTCGCTGCCATCAGGTAGCGCCAGCGCGATCCAACCCTGGCCCTGGACGGCCACGTCGAGCGGCCGACCCGTGGATTGCATCGGCCCCGGCGAGTAGTCGGTGCCGATGCTGGCATCGACGACGAAGGAGCGAGTAGCCAGGGGCGTCGGCGTGTTGGTCGACTGGACGTGCACCGCGCGCAGGCGATGCTCTTCGGCACGATAGCCCGTAGACGTGACGTTGGCCAGGTTGTGCGCGACCGAGGCAAGCCGACTCATGGTCTGCGAGGCCCCGGTCATTGCAGTGTAGATGTAGCGGTCCATGGCGTCCCGTCAGGGCTGACTCTTAGCGGAGATTCACCAGGGTCTGCAGAACGCTGTCCTGCGTCTTGATCGTCTGCGCATTGGCCTGGTAGTTGCGCTGGGCGGTGATCATGTCGACCAGTTCCTTGGTCAGGTCCACGTTCGATTCCTCTACCGCCGCCGACTGCACGACACCGTTGGCGCCGGTGCCCGGGGCACCGATGATGGGCGCGCCGGAAGCCGACGTCTCCTGCCACTGGTTGCCGCCGATCGACTGCAGGCCGTTCGGGTTATTGAATTTGGCGAGCACGATCTGGCCCATCTTCTTCGACTGGCCGTTCGAGTAGCGTCCCTGGATCACTCCGTCGGTGCTGATCGCGATGCCTGCCAGGCGACCCGACGCGAAGCCGTCCTGCACCATATTGTTGACGCCGAACGGACTGCCGAACTGCGTGGAAGCCGTGAAGTCGATGCCCGCTCCCGGTGCCGTCATGGTCAGCGGCGTCGTGGCCTTGTTGGTTTGCGGCGGCGTCTGGGCCGCAAGCACTCCGGCCAGGTTGAATGATATTGATGTCTTGGCTGCGGCAACTCCACCTACCGCGACGCACTTGCCATTGGCGTCGAACTGCAACTCCAGGTTGTCGCCCGTCGGAATATAGGTCGTGGCGCTCGGCGCGTGCGTTCCGCTGGTTGTCGGGTTGGCGATGCCGTCGAGTGCATACCGCACGCTCCACGCGCTGACCCCGCCATTGACCGAAGTACCCGGCGCGCCATTGTAGATAAAGTACATCGACGCCACGTGCGTGTTGCCAAGCGAGTCATAGATCGTCACCGAGGTCGACGAGTTGTAGCTCAGCGGATTGGTCGGGTCGAACGTGGTCGCCGTCGGAACCGACTGGCGCGAATCAAGGTTAAGCCCGACCGTAATGTCCCCGGTCACCTTCGGCTGGATGTCGGTCGGATCGATGAAGATGTCGGTCGGCGTCGACTGGACGATCGTGCCGGACGAATCATTGGCATAGCTCGCCGGATAGCCCTGCAAGCGGTAGCCCGCGGCATTGACGACGAAGCCGCTCTTGTCGATCTGGAACTGCCCGTTGCGCGAGTAGCTGATGGCACCGGCGTTCGACATGCGGTAGAAGCCGCCACCGTTGATTGCCACGTCGAGCGGATTGTTGGTTGCCGTGATGTTGCCCTGGGTGAATTGCTGGTACACAGTCGCCAGCGACGCGCCGATGCCGATCTGGCTTGCGCCGCCACCGGTCAGCGATGCCGCATAGACGTCGGCGAATTCGCCGCGCGACGACTTGAAACCGACCGTGCCGGAGTTGGAGACGTTGTTGCCGATCGCGTCGAGCGCCTGCGACGCAACACCAAGACCGCTCAAACCTTGCTGGAAGCTCATTGCCCTCTCCTATCAGAGAATTTCGCGGACGTCGCTGAGGGCGAAAGTTCCGAGCCCCGTGACATCGAGATTGAAAGTCTGCCCGTTGCGCGTGACACCACCGACGACGCCCACCGCCAGTGCCGTCGCCGTCACGTCGTTCGAGCCTTGCTTGGCGGATACGCTGAACGTGTACTTGCCATCCGCCGCAATGCTGCCATTGGTCGTCTTGCCGTCCCAGGTGAAGCCGTTCAGGCCCGCCTTGAGCGCGCCGAGATTCATCGTGTCGACAACGGCGCCGTTCGAATCCTTGATCGTCACAGTCACGTTGTCGGCCGCACTGGCCAGTTCGACGCCCGCCACACCCATGCTCTTGGAGAGCGCCATCGAGGTGCCCGGCACGAGCACCGTGTGACCGACCATCGAAGCCGCCTGCAGCGTCTGGCTTCCGGAGCTGCTGTCGAGGAGCGCCTGCAACGTCGTGTTCAGACGCTCAAGTCCGTCGACGGTACTGATCTGCGCCAGCTGTGACGTCATCTGCGCGTTATCCATCGGATTCAGCGGATCCTGGTTCTTGAGCTGCGCCGTCAGCAGCGTCAGGAAGCGGTTCTGCGTGTCCGAGGCGGATGACGACGTCGTGCTCGCCTTGGCGTTGAGCGAGTCGTACACCGACTGGGCGTAGTTCGTGGAATTGACCGAGCTGGTAGCCATGGTGGTTCCCTTTCGTTACTGGGCGATCGCCAAGGTCTTGAGCATCAGCGTCTTGGCCGCGCTCATGATCTCGGTATTGGTTTGATAGGCGCGCGACGCCGAAATCATGTTGGTCATTTCTTCGACCACATTCACGTTCGGCATCTCGACGTAGCCCTGTTCGTTCGCGGCCGGGTTCTTCGGGTCATACACGTTGCGCCCGGGCGTAGCGCTTTCGACGACGCCGGCCACGCGCACGCCTACGCTACCGTCGGACGTCACCGGCATGGCCTGGAAGATGACTTGCTTCGCCTTATAAGGCTTGCCGTCCGGCCCGGTCAGACTTTCGGCGTTGGCGAGGTTGCTGGCCGTGGCGTTGAGCCGCGCTGATTGCGCGGTCAGCGCCGAGGCGGCGATGGTCATGACATTGAAGAGGCTCATGTTACTGTCCCTGGATGGCCGTTTGCATGCGGTGGAATTCCTGCTGGATCAGCGTCAGTGTCGTCTCCAGCTGCACCGCGTTCTCGGCGAAGGCGCTGCGCTCGACATCCATGTTGACGCTGTTGCCGTCGACGTTGGGCTGAAACTCGCTGCGGTAGAGGACGTTCACACCCGCCGGCACGTTGCCCGCACCGCCCACGTTGTCGCCCTTCAAGTGGCGAGGCGAGGTCCGCGCCATGGCGAAATTGCCGCGCCCTGCCTTGACGTTCTCAAGCGCCGCCTGGAAATCGAAATCCCGTGCCTTGTAGTTCGGCGTGTCGGCGTTGGCGATGTTGGTGGCCAGCAGTTCCTGACGATAGGCACGCATGTTGGCGACGCTACGCAAAGATCCCAGGTGCTGGTCGAAACTGTCGGACATGTTGGTCTCAAGTTAGTCAGGCGCATTCCGTTATGCACCAATCGTGCCACCTTCGGCATAGGCCCGTTGGCGCAGGCTTCGGCGTCGAGCGGAACCGTTGAGTTGCTGGCAGTCGCAGGTGTTGCCGGCAACGAACCTGCGGCGGCGGCAAACTTTGCCGTACCGGCCGGCGCAAGCACACGCTTGCCTGGATGAGGCCCCCGTGATTGAATCGCTGCATGAAGCATTGCCCGTCACATGTGCTTGCCGCGGCGGTCCTGTTCGCGGTCTCGGCGACCTTCGCCTGGGGCCGGCAGGATCCGGCGACTGTCAAGAATGCCGTCGAGATGTTCCTTCAATCACAGACTCGCGGATTGCCAGGCGAAGTCAGCTACACCGCAGGCGGCCTCGACCCGGACAACAAGCTCGCCCCGTGTTCGGCGCTGGAAGTGGCGCTGCCAGCCGGCGCCAAGGCCTGGGGCAGAACCACGATCGCCGTGCACTGCCAGACCGAACGCGGCTGGACGATCTTCCTGCCCGTGCATATCCGCGTGGTTGCGGACTATCTGGTGACGGCCCTGCCCATCGCACAAGGCCAGACCATATCGTCGCGCGATCTATCGCGCCAGAAAGGAGACTTGTCGGACCTGCCGGCGGGCGTTCTGACGGAAGAGCACGAGGCGGTAGGCCGCACCAGTCTTCTGTCTATCGCCGCGGGGCGGCCGATCCGCTCGGACATGCTAAGGCAACCATTGGTGGTCCAGCAGAATCAAACCGTCAAGGTCGTGTCGCGCGGACCGGGCTTCCAGGTAACCAACGAAGGTCGCGCATTGAACAACGGCCAGGATGGCCAGGTCGTAAACGTAAGGCTTGCCAACGGCCAGGTGGTGAGCGGAATCGCGCGCATGGGAGGGGTAGTTGAGGTTGGGTTCTGATGTAGAATCAAAGTGTTGAACAGTCGCTCAAGTTTTCCGGGTATCGGCCGTTAGAACAGACAAGCGCCTAAAGCGGAACAGGATTCATCGTGAAAATCAACACGTCCATCGGACCAGTCGGAACCAGCGAAGCCGCTGCGAAACCAAAGCGGGCCACGCCGACCGCCGGCCAGCAGGCCGCGACGGCCAGCGAACAGGTTGAATTGTCGTCTCTCGCCGCCCGGTTGCAGGAGGCCAGTGCCGCCATGGCGGACACGCCGGTCGTCGATTCCGCACGCGTCGCGGAAATCAAGCAGGCAATCAGCCAAGGGCAGTTCAAGGTCAATCCGGAGAAGATCGCGGACGGTCTCCTGGAAAGCGTCCGCCAAATGCTGGGCCGCCAGCAAGGCTAGTTGTCGAGTGACGCCCACCGCGGAGCCGACAAAACTCGGCGAGTTGCTTGCCCGTGAACTTCGGGCCCTTGAGGCCTTCGTCGCATTGCTGCAGCGTGAGCAGACTTTGCTCGCCGACGGCCCGTCGGAAAGCGTCACAGCATTGGCCGCCGAGAAGGCCAAGAGAGCAGAGGAACTAGGCGCATTCGCCGCTGCGCGAGACGCTGAACTGACAGGCATGAAATTGCCCGCTGGCCGGCCAGGCATGGATGTCTGGATTGTTTCACCGGCAGGCGCAGCGAATCAACGGAACTGGGACCAACTGTTAGGTCTGGCCGCCCAGGCCCGGGCTCTTAACGAGGCGAACGGGCAAATGATCGCCGTTCACCTGCAGCACTACCAGCAGGGCATCAACATTCTGTTGGCGGCCGTCGATCGCGCCGCGACCTACGGGCCGGATGGCCAACCCCGGACAGGGGTTGGCGGACGCTCGCTCGGATCGGCCTGAAACCAGCCGCCGTCCCGGGGGTCAGGGCAGCCTGACCTCGACCGGATTGTCCGGCGTCCGCGACTCAATGGTGATTGCCACACGCCGATTGCGGGCGCGGCCTTCCATGGTGGCGTTGTCGTCAACCGGTCGCTGGTCTGCATATCCGGTTGCCGTCAGGCGCCGCGGATCCACCCCATTGTCGACGAACAAGCGCACCACGCTCGATGCGCGCATGCCGGACAGTTCCCAGTTGGACGGGAACTGCGCCGTGTTGATCGGCGTATTGTCGGTGTGTCCTTCGACCGTAACAGGGAAGTCCGTCGGCGCCAGGACCTTGGCGATAGCTGTCAGCGCATAGATGGCGCCGGGGTCGAGCCGCGCATCACCAGGCGCAAAGAGAACGCTGGCGTTGATGTCGACAGTGATGCCAAGAGCGCCTTCCGTGATGCGCACTTGGCCCTCCTTGACCAACGGCGCCAGGGCTTCGTTGATCTCCTTCGCCATGTTCCGCAGCTTCTCCTTTTTCAAGCGTTGGTTATCGTCCGTCTTGATCCCGGGATTGGGCCGGCGGAACGGAACAGCGATCGGCATCGGCGAATTGGGATTGATATTGACCTGCGCGCCGGAAGTTGCCCCCGGAACGTGCCTGAATGTCGAAGAAAGCGTGTCCGACAGCACGCGATACTTGCCGTCGTTGACCTGGGAAATCGCGTACATCACCACAAAGAACGCAAACAGCAGCGTGATGAAGTCAGCGTACGAAACCAGCCAACGGTCGTGGTTCTCGTGCTCGTCGTCGTGTTTCAGTCGTCTCGCCATCGTCAAACGAAATAGCCGTGCAGGCGGCTTTCTATCATTCGTGGGTTGTCGCCATTGGCGATACCCACCAATCCGTCGACGTACATCTCGCGCACGAGTGCCAGTTGCTGAACCACGGCAAGTAGTTTCTTTGCAATGGGCAGGAAGATCAGGTTCGCTGAACCGACTCCATAGATCGTTGCCACGAACGCGACGGCAATGCCACTGCCGAGTCTCGCCGGATCCGAAAGATTCTCCATGACATGGATCAAACCCATGACGGCGCCGAGAATGCCGATGGTCGGCGCATATCCTCCCGCCGACTCCCAGATCTTCGCACCAAGCTTCATCTGCGCCTCATAGGCGCCGATTTCGACCTCGAGCACCTCCCGCAGGCCGTCGGGTTCGGCACCGTCGACCAGCAGTTGCAGTCCGCGCCGCACGAAGGGATCGAGTACGGATGGAATCTGTGCCTCGAGCGCCAGGAGGCCTTCCTTGCGCGCAACGTGGCTCCACTGGATGACCTGGCGGATCAGTTCGCTTGCCATGATGCGTGGTGGCGAGAAGACCCACCGAACCATGCGCATTCCCAGCATGAACGACTTCGGAGAACTTTGCAGCATGACAGCGCCCAGCGTGCCACCAATGACGATAAGGAAAGCGGTCGGCTGGACCAGGGAACTGACATGCCCGCCTTCCAGTACCTGCCCCAGGACAATGGCCATCAAACCGAGCAGCAGGCCAAGCAGACTGATGTTATCCACGGTGCTCAGGCCCCCCGCTCGCTTTTCGGGCGACGCCCGCGGCGCTTCTTGACGACAGGGATGCCTTCGCTGACCTGCATCGCGACACGCAGGCGCGCCACGGCCTGGCTATGCAACTGACAGACTCGCGACTCGGTGACGCCGAGGATCTCCCCGATCTCCTTCAGGTTGAGCTCTTCATCGTAATACAACGCCATGACCTGCTTTTCGCGGTCGGGCAGTGCATCAATGGCACCGACCAGCACTTTCTTCACATCAAGGTCTTCCAGCAGAGCCAGCGGGTCTGCCAGGGCCGGACCAGCGCAATTCCTGTCCAGATACGATTCCTCGTGTTCCTCCGCGAGGTCCTCGAGATAGATCAGTTGGTGACCGCGTGCGTCCTGCAGCAATCTCTGGTATTCCGCCAACGGCATGCCGAGGGCATCCGCAAGTTCGCCTTCGCTGGGCGACCGGCCGTGCCGATGTTCCAGTCGCTGGATCGCTTCTTCGACACGCCGCATTTCGCGCCGAACGCCACGTGGCACCCAGTCGTTCTCGCGCAGTCCGTCGAGCATTGCGCCGCGGATGCGCTGGACCGCATAGGTCTCGAATTGCGCGCCCATGCCTTCCTCGAACCTGCTGAGGGCATCGAGGAGGCCGATCATCCCGTTCTGGATCAAATCGTCCGCCTGCACGCTGGCGGGAAGCTTCGCCATCAACTGGAAGGCCAGCCGTTTCACCAATTGCGCGTGCTGGCGAACGAGGTCTTCCTTGTCAGGTGCGCCCTGAGCAGTGTACATGGGCGAATCCGGCGAAATGAGTCCGGAAACTATAACACCGAAATCTGCATGCCCGGCTGGCTCGCAGCAAATCGGTCGGTGGCGACGAAGCCTTCCGCCCCCGCCAGTTCCGGCGCTGATGGCAGGTACCGAATCAGCGCGTCGGCAAGATGATCCGTCACCGGTACCGCCGACGCGCCGAGATAATCCAAGCGTACCCCGAGATGGTCGCTTGCAACCCGGCGCATGTTCTCGTACACGGCGCGCGCCTCCTCCGGCGAGCGCGCCCGGGCAACCGCAATCTGGAAACGGTCGCGACCCTGGGCCTGCGCAATGCGCTTGATCAACGCGTAGGCGTTCGTGATTGCCGTGCCTTGCGCAGCTACGACCACGACCACGTGTCCGGCAAGCGCCGCAGCAGCTGACAGGTGCCCCGGGCGCCGGCAGGCGCAATCGATCAAGACAAAACTGGCCCCCTGCTGCAGTTCGCGCAGCACTGCCGCAAGCCGGTCGCGACTAGAAACGTCCTCGTGGTCCAGATCTCGCGCTGCCTTCGCTGCGGCCACAACGCGCACTAGCGGCGCGGCCGGCAACGCCGCCTGAAGCGCACTTCGTGTTCCCCGCACGACGTGCAGAAGATCGTTGCGCGTCGAAATTCCGAAGGTGGCCAGGATGTTGTTCGGGCCACCATTTTCATCGACAATGACAACGCCATGCCCCGCAGCGGCAAGCGCCGCCGCGGTTTGTACAACCAGTGTCGTGCGGCCACACGCTTCGTGACCTGAAGCGAACGCGACGATCTGCGGTTCCTGGCAGCCAAAGAGGCGCCGCAGGCCATCCGCCTGATCGCCGTGCCATATCTTGCGGTCACCCATGACTGACTCCAACTGGCTCCGCCCTGGTGCCTCTTGGCGCGGCCACTAGGCCCACGTCGTCGGGCTTTAGCCGATGCGGCGAGGACTCCGCCGGCAGCTTGAAAGCCCGGTGCAGGAGGTAGTTCCGATTGGGCAAATGCATGTCCTCCGGGACGCGCTGGCCGTTCGCCACATACGCAAGCAGCAGGCCATGTCTGATCACGGCATCGAGTGCGGGACCGAGTGAGGGAGCCTCGTCGATCTTGGTAAGGATGCAGCCTGAAAGGTCCTCGCCCGAGTAGGCCCGTACGACGTCATCCAGCGTGTCGCCGCGGCTGCCGGCATTCAGGAGCAACAAGCGCTTGACTTCCCCTGCGCGGGTCAGCATTGCAGCTTGCTCCGCGACCATGCGGTCGCGCTGGCTCATGCCGACGGTATCGATCAGGATCATGTGCTTGTCGCGCAGCTCCACCAGAGTGCGCCGGAGATCCTCGGTGTCGCGCACTACATGAACGGGTACCCCCAGTATCCGTCCGTAGATGCGCAGTTGCTCGTGTGCGCCAATGCGGTAGCCGTCGGTGGTCAGAAGCGCGAGGCGTTCGGCCCCATAACGAACGACGCAACGGGCCGCCAGTTTTGCCGTGGTGGTGGTCTTGCCCACTCCAGTCGGTCCGACGAGCGCAAACACGCCGCCTTTGTCGATGATGTCGTTGTCACCCGTCAGCGTCCGCAGGCGGCGATTGATTGCGCTCGCCAGCCATTTGCGTCCGTCCGCGGGCGTGTTGTCCGGCGGCATTTCGTCAATCAGGCGACGCGCCAGCGCACTCGAGAATCCCGCGTCGAGCAGTTCCGCCAGCAGCATGGCATGAGTCGGACTCTGGCGCGACATCTCTCCCCACGCAAAGCCCGCCAACTGCCTTTCCAGCAGGCTCTTGATCGACTGCATCTCTACCATCAATTGCTGGGTGACTGGCGATTCTGGCGTAGCGGTCGAACCTTGGCTGGCCGCTTCACCGGTTGTTTGGCGCAGCAATGACGCGACTTGAGCCGCAGAGTGCATTTCCTTCCCGATCTTGGGTGGGAGCGGACGCAATCCCGCCTTGCTTTCCGGAATTCGCACAGTTTCAGTGGGCTGCCAAACGCGAAACGGCATCTGCGCATGCGCCTTGCCTGACAGGCTGACGGTGTAGTCGCCTTCTTCGTCGTCCGCCAGGCGATGTGTCGCCGCGCCGCGCGCGTTGGGCGCCGGAGGTGCCGACGTTTGGGTGGACAGCGCATCGAGGCTGTCTGCCGACATCGCAGTAATCTCGACGCCTCCAGGGACCGTTTTGTTGGCGACGATGACCGCATCCGGCCCCAGTTGTTCCTTCACACAGCGCAGGGCCTCACGGGCCGTCGGGGCGACAAAGCGTCTCACAGTCATGTCTTGGCTCCAATTACCATTGTTACCTTAATCGTTTTCGCCTCGGGCACTTCCGCGTTGGCAAGCACCTTTAACGCCGGCCAGGCCCGGCGCAGGAAACGTGACAGCAACCAGCGCAGCGACCCCGGCACCAGGAGAACGGCAGGTAGGCCCAGGGACTCTTGGCGCTGGGCGGCCGCTGCGGTCTCGCGGAGCAACGTATCCGCAAGCCCCGGCTCGATGCCCGATCCGTCGGCACTGGCACCCTGCACTGCCTGGCCCAGCAAGCGTTCGAGGCCCGGCTCGAGCGCCATGACTTGGAGGTCGCCGCCGCCCGGATAGATCTGCTGGACAATGGCACGGCCAAGCGAAACGCGAACCTGCGTGGTAAGTTCAACCGGGTCCTGCGTGCGAGGCGCGTGTTCGGCGAGCACCGTGACAATGGTCCGCATGTCCCGGATGTTGACGCCCTCTTCGAGCAGGTTCTGCAGCACGCGCTGCAGGGTTGCCAGTGGCAGCGTCTTGGGCACGAGATCCTCGACCAGTTTGGGCGCATCCCTGCCGATGTGCTCCAAGAGTTGTTGTGTCTCTTGACGTCCAAGCAACTCGGCGGCGTTTGACAGGATCACATGGTTCAGGTGCGTGGCCACGACTGTACTCGCGTCGACGACCGTGTATCCCATCGCATGCGCCTGGTCGCGCAGCGCCGCGTCGATCCAGACTGCGGGCAGCCCGAAGGCCGGATCCTTGGTGGCGTTGCCCGGCAGCGTTCCGCTGACACGACCCGGGTTGATCGCCAGGTACTGGCCAGGGTAGGCCTCGCCGCCGCCGGCCTCCACCCCTTTGAGCGCGATCCGGTACGCATTCGGCTTCAGTTCCAGATTGTCCCGAATGTGCACCGGAGCCGACAGAAAGCCCACCTCTTGGGCAAACTTCTTGCGAAGGCCGCGAATTCGCTTCAGCAATTCGCCTTCCTGGTTCCGGTCGACCAGCGGGATCAACCGGTAGCCAACCTCCAGGCCCAGAACGTCGACCGGCGCCACGTCGTTCCAACTGGCCTCAAGAGACTCGACCGGGGGCGGCGGTGGCGCCTCGGTCGCCGCACGCTGCTCTTCCGTCTGCTGGCGCTGCAGGGTCCACCACGCCAGACTCCCAATCGCGATGGCAAGCAGCAGGAAGGCAAAGTGCGGCATGCCGGGGATCAGGCCGAGAATGCCGAGAATCCCCGCCGTGAGAACCATCACCGTCGGATTGCTGAATAGTTGTCCGATGAACTGTTGCCCCAGGTCGCCTTCCGCGTCGCCAACACGCGTTACGACGAGGCCGGCGGCGGTAGAGATGATCAGTGCCGGAATCTGGGCAACCAGGCCGTCGCCGATTGTGAGCAGCGTGTAGTTTCGAGCCGCCTGTCCGGGTTCCATGTCGTGCTGGAGGATGCCGACGATGAGACCGCCAAGGATGTTGATCACCAGGATCAGTATTCCGGCGACGGCGTCACCGCGCACGAATTTCGACGCACCATCCATGGCACCGTAGAAATCCGATTCCTGACTGATTGTCGCCCGGCGCTTTCTCGCTTCGTCCTCGCCGATCAGTCCGGCGTTCAGGTCTGCATCGATCGCCATCTGCTTGCCGGGCATCGCATCCAGGGTGAACCGCGCCGACACTTCGGCGATGCGGCCGGCGCCCTTCGTGATCACCACGAAGTTGATCACCGTCAGGATGATGAACACGACAATGCCGACGGTATAGTTGCCTCCAACAAGAAAGTGGCCAAACGCCTCGATGACCTTGCCGGCCGCATCGGGACCGGTGTGCCCTTGCAGCAGGACGATCCGGGTCGACGCTACGTTCAGCGAGAGGCGCAGCAGCGTAGTGACCAGAAGCACGCTGGGGAAGATCGAGAAGTCCAGAGGTCGCTGGTTGTACATTGCGACCAGAAGCACCATCACCGCTACCGCGATGTTGAACGTAAATAGGAGATCGAGGATGAAGGCCGGCAGCGGCAGGACCATCATCGACAGGATCACGATAATCAGCCCGGGCGCAACCAGCGCCTTCAGGTTGCCGCGGCCGAATAGCGCGGTCAGCGACGCGGCCGCCCCGTTCACGCCAGCACCGCCTTGGTTTCACCCGGATCCATCCCCGCAGGCACCGCGATGTCAGTCGGCGGTTGCGGCGGCATCATGCCACCCGACGCGAGGAATTCTCCGAGTTGGTAGACATAGGCCAACACTTCCGCCACGGCCGTGTATAACGCGACGGGAATCTGGTCGCCGACATCGGCATGGCGGTACAGTGCACGTGCGAGCGGCGGAACCTCAAGGACCTGCACGTTGTTCTTCGAAGCAATCTCGCGGATCTTCTGCGCAACAAGGTTCATACCCTTGGCTACCACACGCGGCGCGCCCATGGCGGCGCGATCGTACTTGAGGGCAACGGCAAAGTGGGTCGGGTTGGTTACCACGACGTCAGCCTTGGGCACCTCCGCCATCATGCGGCGGCGCGCAATCTCGCGTTGCTGACTCCGGATGCGCGCCTTTAGCTGCGGATCTCCTTCCAACTCCTTCATTTCCTGGCGCAGTTCCTCCTTCGTCATGCGTAGACCGGAGTAGTAGCGCCAGAGTTGAAAGGGCACGTCGATGCCAGCGATCACCGCAAGTCCGACCACGAGCCCGACGGCGGCAAACTCGACCATATGACCGAAGGAGGCCAGCGCCGATTCGAGTGGTTGAAGGATCAGCGCGAACAACTCTCCCTGCTGATGCTGCACAACCCAGTAGATCACGCCGCCGATGAAAATGGCCTTCAGGATGGCTTTGACCAATTCACCCAGACTATGCCAGGAGAACATGCGTTGTACGCCCTTCAACGGGTCCATGCGCGAGAAGTTCGGCGCCATCGCCTCCGGCGAGAATATCCAGCCGCCGAGGACCAGTGGCGTCGCCAGAGCCCCCACGATCGTGAGCAGGAACAGGGGCGCAGCCATGACAAGCGCATCAAACGAAAGGGAGGCGAAGGTCGTGGTCAGAGTATCAGTGCTGAATGCTGCTCCGCGTTCGAAAGTGAGTCCCTGCCGCACGATACCCGCGGCCCGATCCGCCATCCACGGACCCAATGCCCAGAACCCGCCGGTCGCGGCCGCCATGACAAGGAACGCAGTGAGTTCCCGCGACTGGGGCACCCGTCCCTCGGCACGCGCCCTCTCCAGGCGCCTTGCCGAAGGCGGTTCGGTCCGTTCGAGGTCGCTCTCCTCAGCCAACGCAGGTTCCCTCCATGCCGGCAATTATTGCCGGCATGGAGGGTGTCCATGGTCGGATTAGAGCGGAATTACGCGCCCATTTCAGGCGGCGAGCGAGTTCGGTGGCAGAAACACCGTGCGCGGCACGCCCCGGCTGTCGCCCAGCGCGCCAAGCAATTCTTTCATGTCCAGAATCAGGACGATCTGGCCGTTCGATAGCGTAGTCACACCAGCCACGCCCTTGGGCCTGAAGTCGTCGAGGGACTTGATGACAGCATCCTCGCGGCCCATGAAGCCGTCGATGGCAAGGATGAACGTGCTGTCGGCGGTCTGCATCAGGACGCCATACTCAGGCACACGCTCGGGCGTCCACCCCAGCAAATGAGACAGCGGGTAGATAGGCAGCACCTCGCCGCGGACCACCATCGTTGCCCGTCCGCCGACTTCCTGCACGGCATTGACCTGAACCGTGAGGATCTCGCGCACCATGGACAGCGGGACGGCGAACGGCTGCTCTCCCAACCTGACCAGCAGCACAGGCAGGATCGCAAGCGTCAGCGGCAGCGAGATGATGAATGTCGTTCCCTTGCCGGCACTCGACCGAATGTCGATGGAGCCATTGAGCTTGTGGATGTTGGTCTTGACGACATCCATGCCGACGCCTCGACCCGATACGTCCGATGCCACTTCCTTGGTCGAGAACCCGGGCAGGAACACCAGGTTGAAGCTCTGGCGCTCGTCCATCGTATTGGCCTCTTCATCGGTGATGAGGCCTTTTTCCAGCGCCTTGGCGCGGAGCTTCTCGGGATTCATGCCGCGACCATCGTCGGCAACGATCAGGACGATGTGATCGCCTTCCTGGCGCGCCTCCAGACGCACTTCCGATTTTCCCGGCTTGTGCGCTGCGACTCGCTCTTCCGGAGTTTCGACACCATGGTCCACGGCGTTGCGGATCAGGTGGATGATCGGATCGGACAGGTCCTCGATCATCGTCTTGTCGATTTCGGTTTCTTCGCCGGCCAATACCAGTTCGACGTCCTTGCCCAGATTGCGGGCCAGGTCGCGGGCGATGCGCGGATACTTCTGGAAGAGCCGCCCAATCGGCTGCATGCGCGTCTTCATGACCGCGTTTTGCAGATCGGATACCAGCAGATCCAATTGACTGACCGCCTGGTCAAGCGCATGCATCGTGTTGGTGTCGGAACGTCCGTGCAGCAGATCGGAGCGCAGCGAGGTCAATCGGTTCTTGGTGAGGCCGATCTCTCCCGAAAGGTTCAGTACCTGGTCCAGGCGCGAAGTGTCTACGCGGATCGTGTTATCGCGAGTCTTCTCAGTGTCGCGCCTGCCGACCGGCCCCTGGTATCCGGGCTTGTCGGATGCGCGACGGCCGATCGCGTGCTGGACGATCTGCTCGGGCGTCTCGTGAGTAACGTCGTGATGCAGGGCCGGGGCTGCAGTTCCTGTTGCCGGTGGCGCAGCAGACGCGCTCGGCGCGCCGGCAATTGCCTTGAACAACTCGCCCCAATCGGGGGCCGCTCCGGGCGCCCCCACTGCAGGCGTGGCCGCCGGCGTGGGTGCGGGCGCGGCTTTCTTGACGACGTTGCCTCCGCTTGCGAGCTGGCCAGCGATCGCAGCCCGCAGACCAGCGAGTATTCCTGAATCGGCTGGTCCAGGCTGTTGCCCATGCTCCAGTTCGCCGAACATATCCCGCACTGCGGCAGTGGCGCCGAGGATGACGTCCATCGCCTCGTTGCTGATCTGCATCTCGCCGTTGCGCAGCTTGTCGAACAGATTCTCCGTCAGATGGCAGAGCGTGACCAACTCGTTGGCGTTGAGAAATCCCGCGCCGCCCTTGATCGTGTGAAAGCCGCGAAAAATGTCGTTCAGGAGCCCTTTGTCATGAGGGTTCTTCTCCAGATCGACCAGCTTGTTGTCGACCCCGGAAAGCAGATCCGTAGCCTCGACAAGGAAGTCCTGCAGCAGATCTTCCATACCCTGAAAATCGCTCATCATCCGCTCCTCATCTGCCGCTAGAAGCCGAGGCTTTCCAGCAATTCATCCACCTGGGACTGCGACGTGACGACATCCTGGCGCCCTTCCGTGCTCACGACTGGGCCGTTTATCAGGCCCGTCGATACGGCGGTCTTCTTGTCGTCTGGAATCGCCTCTATCAGCACCTTCAGCAACTGGCTCTCGAGATCCTGGACCATGTCGACGACCTTGCGAATCACCTGGCCGGTCAGATCCTGGAAGTCCTGTGCCATCATGATTTCCTGCAACTGGCCGTTCGTCCGTGTGATCTTGGCTGGCGCCTGCTGGAAGAAGCCTCGCGTGTCGGCGACCAATGACTTGAAATCGTCGACGGAGAGCTGATTCGCAAACATCCTGTCCCAGCGTTGATTCAGCGACTGCGACGTGGCCAGGAGCTCGTCCTGCAACGGCCTGGCAATGTCAGTAGCGTTGAGCACACGCGATGCTGCCTGCTCCGTCATTTGAACGATGTATGCAAGCCGTTGGCGGGTATCAGGCATTTGGCGCGCCGTGGCCTCAAGGGCCTTGTCGTACCCCAATTCGCGCATGCTGTCGTGCAACTGCCTGGCCAGACGGCCGAGCCGGTTGAACACCTCCTGGTCATCGGCCTTGGCCTCGTCGGTTACCAGGCTTGTCGGTTCGGCGCGCGCACCCATATGACTCGAAACGCTGTCAAACAGCGCCTGCAACTCGTCCGAGTCGCCGGCCTTGTCCGGCGCAGCCACTGGCGCCGGCGCGGGAGCACCGCCCGTGGCTGCAATCGAGTCGAACAGGGCTTGCAGATCCTCGGAATCGCCGGACTCATCCAATTTGACTGGTTTGGCCATGCCTACATTCCCATCTTTTCGAATATCTTGGTCAGCTTCTCGTTCAGCGTCGCCGCCGTAAACGGCTTGACGATGTACCCTGATGCGCCCGCCTGCGCCGCCGCAATGATGTTCTCCTTTTTTGCTTCGGCGGTAATCATCAGGACAGGCAGAACCTTGAGCGCCGCATCGGCGCGTATGGTCTGAAGCAGCGTTAAGCCGTCCATGTTCGGCATGTTCCAGTCCGTGACGACAAAGTCGAACGGGCCGGCTTTGAGCTTCTGCAGCGCAACCACGCCATCCTCGGCCTCTTCGACGTTGGTGAAACCTAGCTCCTTCAGCAGGTTGCGGACGATGCGTCGCATCGTCGAAAAATCATCGACAACCAGAAATTTGATCTTGCCGGGATCTGCGGGCATCCATTCTTCTCCGGAATCAGTCGTGGGCAACCTTGCGCAGCATTGGCCGAATGGTTTCAGCCAAGACTTCCGCATCGAACTTTGCTACATAGGAATCGACCCCAACACTCTTACCCATGGCGCGATTCGCTTCCGATGAGAGGGAGGAATGCATGACAACGGGAATTCCGTCGAAACGCGGATCGGACTTGATATTCTTGGTCAGGACATAACCGTCCATCTCGGGCATTTCGGCATCGACCAGTATTAGATTGACCTCGTCGTGCAAGTTGGTCCCCAATTGCTGGCAGTGGGCCGCCATTCCAGACAGCCGCGTCCACGCCTCGAGGCCGTTCAGCGCATGTTTGTGCTTCACGCCGAGCTTGTCGAGCACCTCTGCGATCTTCCGCCGCGCTACCGCAGAATCGTCGACAAAGAAGACGTTGAAATCATCGGCGGCCTCAAGCCTCTCGATCTGGCCCACGATCGACTCGCCGAATGTGTTGGCCATGATCTGTTCGACATCGACTATGGAGACGAGCTTGCCGTCAGGCAGTTCGGTGATGGCAGTGATATAGGAATTCATGCTTCCAGTCACGACCGACTCGGGCGCACGAACCTTGTCCCAATCAACGCGAATGATGCGGTCGACACCGTGCACCAGGAAGCCGAGTGTGCGCTTGCTGTACTCGGTGACCATCATCGATCCGCCAAGTTGGGACGGCGGGCCGTCGAGGTGCATTACCTTGGTCAGCGACAGCACGGGAATGACATTGCCGCGCAGGCTGATCAGTCCTTCCACACCCGCAGGCATATTTGGCGACTTGGTAATCGTCGGCGTCTTGCTGACTTCGCGCACCTTGAAGACATTGATGCCGAACGTTTCGTGGGTTCCCAGCGAGAACAGCAGGATCTCCATCCGATTCGAACCGGCGAGCTTTGTGCGCGCATCGACGTTGTCCAGCAGAGTCGCATTTTCCGTCTTGATCAAGGCAGTGGTAGTCATGTCTCGCTCACTCGCTTGCCGGCATCGAAGGGCTTGCCGTGCCCAGCAACAGACGTCCCAGCGTTTCGGCCAGCCGTTGGGGTTCGAACTTCGGCACGTACTCGTCGATGCCGACTGACTTGCCCAACTGCTGGTTGGACATGGAGGACAACGACGAGTGCATGATCACCGGGATGCCGGCGAACCGCGGATCCGACTTGATGTTCTTCGTCAGGATGTAGCCATCCATTTCGGGCATCTCGACGTCCGTAAGCACGAGTTGAACCATGTCCTTGGCCTTCCGCCCCGTCGCCGTCGCGTGCTCTGCCACCTTGCGCAGTTCGTCCCAGGCCATGCGGCCGTTCACAGCTGAAATCGACTGGATCCCCAGCGCATTCAGGGTGCGCTCGATCTGACTTCTGGCGATGGAGGAATCGTCGGCATACAACACCGTGATTCCTTCCTGGCCCAATGGCTTGATGCTCGTAAAGAGGAAGTCGTCGTCAATCTTGGTGGTTTCGGACAACACGCGCTCGACATCCAGCATCATGACGAGGCGTCCGTCGGCCAGTTCCGTAACCGCGGTCACCAGCCCCCCGAGCTCGGACGAAATCAGCATGGCCGGCGGTACCCGCATCTGGGCCCAGTCGAGGCGCAGGATGGTGTCGACCGCCTCCACCAGGAACCCTTGCGTGTGCCCGTTGTACTCGGTGACGATCATGATGTCCCGGGGCGAATCCTGCTGCACCCCGGCGTACTCGGCCAGATCCACGACAGGCACCAGGACGCCGCGCAGCGAGACCATGCCCTTCACGGCGCCGGGCATGTCCGGCGCCGATGTGATCTCCGGCGTACGCATGACTTCGCGAACCTTGAAGACGTTGATGCCAAAGGTTTCGTGGCGCCCGCTACGAGCATCCTTTCCGAGCGTAAAGAGCAGAATCTCGAGCTTGTTGGTGCCCGCCAAACGGGTCCGCGCATCGATGTTCTTGAGCAAATCTGACATTGGGCGACCTCTTCTTCCACTGCGGGCCGGTTTGCTAACCTCCCCGATAGAAAGAATCTTACGTCATTTCCATGCGAACATTTAGGCCCGGGCGGGATTCAATACAACGGCCAACAGATGGCACGCGGTCGATGTGTCCCACGAGTCAGCAACTGCGATCGAGGCGCCTCAAATTGGCGAGAAGATGATCGGCGATTTCCTGAAGCTTCACGACTTCGGAAGCAGCGCCGATCGCCAAGGCCTCGCGCGGCATGCCGTACACGACCGAACTCTTCTCGTCCTGGGCGATCGTCCACGCTCCCGCCTTGCGCATTGCCAACAAGCCGCCGGCGCCATCCTTGCCCATGCCCGTCAGGATGATCCCGGTCGCGCGCGGGCCCGCCAGCGTCGCCACCGAGTGGAACAGCACGTCGACCGCCGGCCGATGCCGGTTAACCGGGGCGCTGCGCGACAATTCCGTCACATAGCCGCCGGGCACGGTCTTTAGCACCATGTGCGAGTGGCCCGGCGCCAGGCAGACGACGCCCGGACGCAGGCGCTCTCCGCCCTTGGCCTCTATCACCTCGAGTAACGCCAAGGAGTCGAGCCTCTTCGCGAACGACCCGGTGAATGACTCCGGCATGTGTTGAACCATGACGATTGGAGGCATTGCCGCAGGCAGCCTGACAAGGACTTCCTTGATGGCTTCGGTTCCTCCGGTGGAGGCGCCGATCGCGATAACGTGTGTTTCAAGAAATCGCTGCGACAGTCCCGCGCCTGCACAGGCCGTCGGATAAACTGTCGCGTCCGGAGTGGCCGCTGTCACGACGCCGTACGACCGCCAGCACCCGCCTGATCGGCCGGTCCATAGACGGTACGCCCAAGCGGATGGAAGAGATCGGCCGCATGGAGGAAGCTCTCCGAATGCCCGGCGTACAGCAGCCCTTCCGCACGCAGGAGCGGCTTGAACTTCCTCAGAATTTGATATTGGGTCGGCTTGTCGAAGTAGATCATCACGTTCCGACAGAAGATCGCATCGATCTGCCCGCGTACGGGCCAGGTCGCGTCGAGCAGGTTGATCCGGATGAACGTAATCAGTCGCTGGAGTTCGGGGCGAATGCGGACGGCATCGTCCTGCGCACCCTGATCGGGCAGGAAGTAGCGCCGCACACGTTCCGGCGCCAGGCGTTCGACGCGTTCGCGCGCATAGACGCCCTTGCCACCCGTCGTCAGTACTGATGTGTCGATATCGCTGGCTATTACTTCCACTGGCGGCGTCAGGCTTTCAAAAGCCTCGCAGGCAGTGATGGCGATCGAGTACGGTTCCTCGCCGGTCGACGCGGCGGCGCACCAGATGCGGAACGGGCGTTGATGGCTCTCCCGCATTTGCCTCGCCAGGATCTCGAAATGGTGGGCTTCCCGGAAGAACGACGTCAGGTTGGTCGTCAGGGAATTGATGAATGTTTCCCATTCGCGCTGGTCGCCACGAATCAGCCTGTCGAGGTAGTCCTGGAAGCGCGTCAATCCAAGCGCACGCAGCCGCCGCGCCAGCCGCGAATAGACCATGTCCTGCTTGACCGGCGCGAGCGAAATCCCGGCATGCTCCTTGATCAGAAGCCGCACGCGTTCGAAATCCGCCTGGGTAAACTCGAACTCGCGGTCGGTCGCAGAACTCATGGCCCGGTCGCGCACCTCTGTCGAGACACGCTCACCTACTCCTTGACTCGGTCGCCGGGTGTCGAAACGGCAGCTGCGGCCGCGGCAGGTGTTGGGGCCGAACTGGCTGCGGGTTCCTCCTGGGTCGCCGTTTCGTCAGGATTGCCATCGCGCAAGATCGCATCCTCGGTGCGTTTGTTCAGCACCACGATGCTGATGCGTCGATTGATCGCGTTGTAGGGGTCCTGCTTGTCATAAAGGACCGTCGAGGCCAGGCCGACGACGCGGATGACTTTGCTGTCGGCCATGCCCCCCGCGACCAGTTCCCGCCTCGACGCGTTGGCACGATTGGTCGATAGTTCCCAGTTTCCGAAACCGCGGTCGCCGCCGGCATACGGGGTGGCATCGGTGTGCCCGGAAAGGCTGATATGGTTCTCGACCTTGTTGAGCGCCCTGCCCATCTCACGGAGGATATCGCGCGTGTAGGGCTTGAGTTCTGAGCTCGCTGAATCGAACATCGGCCGGTTCTTTTCATCCACGATCTGGATGCGCAAACCCTCGGCCGTCAGGTCGAGCAGCAACTGGTTCTTGAACTGCTTGAGGGTCGGCGTCGCCTCGATCAGCGATTCCAAGTCGCCCTTCAGCGATTCCAGTTTCTGCTTTTCAGCGCGCTCAAAGTCTTCCTTGAGGCGCTGCAGGTTGATGGTCTTCTTGTCGGCCTCGGTTTCGCCCTTCTTGACCTGTCCGTAGGTGCGGCTCAAGTCCTCGCCACCGCCCTGGATGACCGACGACGAGTCGCCGGATCCCGAGCCGCCGAACAGCGCCACCTTGAGCGGCGTCTGGAAGTAGTCCGCGATGCCCTTGAGGTCGCCTTTGGTCGTCGAACCAAGCAGCCACATCAGCAGGAAGAACGCCATCATCGCCGTCACGAAGTCGGAGTAGGCGAGCTTCCACGCACCGCCGTGGGCGCCCTCGCCTCCCTTCTTGATGCGCTTGACGACTATCGGCTGCTGGCTATCGTCGCTCATCGCGAGTTACTTGCCCTTGCGCGCCTTGAGATCCTCTTCCAGCTCGAGGAAGCCCGGCCGGTCGGCCGAATACAGGACCTTGCGGCCAAATTCGACGGCCACTTGCGGCGCGTACCCGTTCATGCTCGCCAGCAGCACGGCCTTGATGCACTGGTAGATCTTGCCGCCGACCTCGGCCTTCTGCTCCAGTTGCGTGGCGATCGGCGATACGAACCCGTAGGAAATCAGGATGCCGAGGAATGTGCCCACGAGCGCGCCGCCGATCATCTTGCCCAGCACGGCCGGCGGCTCGCCGACCGATCCCATGACATTGACAACCCCCATCACGGCCACGATGATGCCGAACGCCGGCAGCGCGTCGGCCGTCTTGGCCATCACATGGGCGGGCAGGTGCGCCTCGTTGTGGTGGGTCTCGATCTCGAGATCCATGAGGTTCTCGATCTCGAACGCGTTGAGATTGCCACCGACCATCATGCGCAGATAGTCGGTGATGAACTCCATCACGTGGTGATCCTTGACGATGGTCGGGTACTTCGTGAAGATTGGGCTGTTCTCTGGATTCTCGATGTCGCCTTCGATCGACATCAACCCTTCCTTGCGCACCTTGCCAAGTATCTCGTAGAGCATGGCAAGGAGTTCCATGTAGAGCGCCTTGTTGAACGGCGACCCCGACAGCACCGACGGTAGCGCGCTGATCGTCGCCTTGAAGGCCTTGTTGCTGTTGCCCGCGACGAAACTGCCGATCGTGAGGCCGACGATCGCCAGATACTCCATCGGCACGAAGAGGGCCGCCAGGCTGCCGTGCACCGCATACGTGCCGACCGACGCGGCGATGATGATCACGTAACCAATGAGCAGAAACACCGACAGCCTCCCCGGACGCAAACCGACCGGGCCGCAGCAGACTGCTGATTGCGGTCCGGTCAAACGTAATCATATCGGGATTCATTCGCCGGCGGGAGTCTGCGCCGGCGATGCGCTGCCCGGCCTGGCGCCGGGCAGCCGACGGACGTGTCAGGCGACGGCTGCCTCGGCCGCAGCGCGACGGGTCTTGCCGGCGCGCGCCGGCATGTGGCACAGGCCGCAGACATAGCCGCGGGTCGGGTCGTAGGCGTGCGCAACGAACTCGCCGCCGCATTCCTTGCAACTCGCCATCTGCAGCATGCTGGCCTCGAAGAAGCGCACCATCGTCCACGCACGCGTGAGCGACAGAACCACGTCCATGCCGGCCCGACTGACCTTTTCCAGATACATCCGGTAGGCCTTGATGATGAGTTCGAGGCCGGTCAGTTGCGTGTTGCGGTCGAGAAAGCGGTAGTACGCCATGAAAAGCGACGCATGCACGTTCGGCTGCCAGGTCATGAACCAGTCGGTGGAGAACGGCAGCATGCCCTTGGGCGGCGAAACGCCCTTCACTTCCTTGTAGAGCTTGAGCAGGCGCTCACGCGACAGGTTGGTTTCCGCTTCCAGCATCTGCAGGCGTGCGCCCAACTGGATCAGCTCAATTGCGAGACGAATGTCCCGCGCCTCCGAAATCACGGACTTGTTGCGCATTGGAACCTCCGAACGATGCGTGCTTGGACTGGCGCGTCAGGCAACCGTTTCGACCGGCCGGCCGGCAGCGAGAATCGCCGCGTGCACGTGGCCGACGCCGCGATCGCGCTCGTGGTTCGCGAGCAGATCGAGCAGGAGCGTGTCCTCGAAACGGAAGCTGCACAGCAGCATTTCGGAAGCGGCCATCTTGAGAACCTGGCCAGGCGTGAGACGGGCAAGGATGTCGGCTATCTCCTCGCTGATGCCCAAGCGAAAGGTTGCGCCCTCCCGGTCGGATCGCACCATGTTCTGGGCGAGCATCAGATAGGCAAGGTTGACTTCCTTTATGTCGTTGTAGGTGTCGGTCGAATTCATTCGGTTGCTCCTTGAGAACCGCGCCGCGGCTGCTTTGACGGTGATCGCATTCTCTACGGACCCCGTCAAGGAGAAAATCACTGAAAAACTGTTTCTGTTGTAAGAAATGGATAGCGCAACCTTGTAACAAAAAACCTTACAAATCGCGAATAACCGATTGAAATTTTGTTCACTTATTTGACTTCGAATGTGGTCGCTAGAATGGTTGCATGGATCCCGCGATCAATTACTGCGCCAGTTGTGGCGCGCCCATCAGCTTCCGGGTGCCGGCCGGGGACAGCCTGCCACGCCACGTCTGCGACGCATGCGGGGCCATCCACTACCGCAATCCGCGCCTGGTCGTCGGCTCGCTGCCGATCTGGCAGGACAAGGTGCTGCTTTGCCGCCGGGCGATCGAACCGCGCCGGGGCCTATGGACCCTGCCGGCCGGCTTCATGGAGAACGGCGAAACCATCGCGCAGGCGGCCCTGCGCGAAACGCGCGAGGAGGCCAACGCGGACATCGAACTCGGCGCGATCTTCACGCTGATATCGGTGCCCCACATCAGCCAGGTGCATGTGATCTTCGGAGCGACGCTCCGGAGTCTCGGATTTTCGGCGGGCGCCGAGACGCTGGACGTGCGCCTGTTCGCGGAGGAAGAAGTGCCGTGGGACGACATCGCGTTTCGCACCATCGCCATGACGCTGCGACATTACTTCGAGGACCGCCGTCGCGGCAGCCTGCGCTTTCACGCGTCCGACCTGGCGACCCCCTGACAGGGGGCGCCCGCACGGCGTACCACGGGGGCTGACTTTCGCGGGACGGCCGCTAGTTGCCGGTCGTCGAAATCGCGCGCATGGCCTGATCGGCCGACTCGCGCTCGATCAGCCACTTGCCATCGAGGCGGCGCCAGTCGAGCGACTTGGCGACGACGTCGCGGAACACCGGCGACTGGTAGGCCTGGATGAAAGTCGTCGTTGCGGTATCGGGGCCCTTCATGATCACCTTGATTCCTGACACATCGACCTTGACCGCGCCAGCACTGCCGATGATGCGTTTGCGGTCGGCCGTCCAGGCGGCTCGGCTGCGGCCGCGCTCGGGCACGAAGGCGGGAGAGTAGTAGCCCAGATACGCGGGGATGTCGCGCCGGCCCCAGGCCGCAGCCCAACCCTTGAGCGCTTCCGCGAGCTCGCGCTCCGTGCCGGCCGCGGCCGTAGCAGTGCCTGCCGCGACGGTCTCGGCCGGTGCGGTCGACTCGCGCAGGAACTCGGCGGCGCGCGCGTTCAGCGCCTGTTTGTCCTCGGCGTACATTTCCGGCGCCTCGGGCGGGCAACGCTCGGCTGCGTCCTCGTCGGCGCGCCAGTCGCCGGGTGTGGACACCTGGTCCTGACCCAGCCGCGTCAAACCGATCGCGGGCAGCAGGTTGCCCAAGCTCGCCTGGGTACGCGCCTGGGCAATCGAAAGATCGTATTCGGCATTGACGTAGGCACGCTTCGCCTGGAATGTTTCGTTCTCGGTGTCGAGCAGGTCCAACAGCGTGCGCTGGCCAATGTCGAACTGCTTGCGATAGGCCTCGCGCGCCTTCTCGGCCGACAACTGGTGCTGATCCAGGTACGTCAGCTGCTCGGCGAGTTTGCGCGTGTCGTTGTATGCGATCGAAGCGGTCTGGCGCACGTCGCGACAGGTCTTGTCGCGCAGGTCCTTGGCAACATTGAGCTGGTCGGCGTACTGGCGCGAGCGGGCGAGATCCGAGAAACCGTTGAAGAGGTTCCACGTGAGGACAAGCTCCGCCGTGCGGTCGTCAGTCGATCCGATGTAGCCGTTGAGGTTTGCACCGCGGTCGTTGCGCAGACGCAGATCGACGCGCGGCTGGTACGCCGCCTTGCGCACAGCGGCGGCCGCGTCGGCCGAACGCACGTTCTCCACCGCCGCCATGATGGCGGCGTTACCGCCGAGGACCGATAAAAGAGCCGACTTTCGGTCGGCCGGTATTCCTGCCGTCAACTCCGGTGCCGGCGCCAGTTCACGCCCGGGAATCTCACCCACGAGACGCTGGTAGCGTGCGCTGACATCGTGCAGATTCGACGTTTCGGTGAGTAGATTCGATTCAGCCAAAGCGAGCCGCCCCGAGGCCTGTTCGAGATCAACCTTGCGCGCAACGCCGGCCTGCGCCTTCCTCTGGATCTGCTCGAACACGGCGCGGTGCCGGACGTAGTTCTCCTCAGCCAGACCGACCAGCGAGCGGTAGCGCAGCACGTCGAGGTAAGCGCGCGCGGCCTCGAGCGCGGCGGTCTCCGAAGCGTCGAGCAGTTCGAAGAAGCGCACCTGCCGCGCGTGATCCAGACGCTTCACTTCGTTGCGCGTGGCGAAGCCGTCGTAGAGCATCTGCGTCAATGTCACCGACGTCGAGCGGCGCGTGTAGTCCTTGACGAGCAGCGGATCGTTGCGGTTCTCGCGCCCAATCCCTGCATTCAGGTCGACGTGCGGCAGGTAGCCGCCGAACGCTGCATCCTGCTCGTTATCCGCGGCCTGGTAGGCATGCCATTTCTGCAGAACGTCCGGACTGCCGATCACGGCCTTCTGCGCAGCTGATTTGAGGGTATCCTGCTGAGCCAGCGCCGCCATGGAAGAAGCGGCTGCAAGGCTCACGCCGACCAGAAAGAATCTGCCAGCTTTGTGTCGGGAACGCATTTGACACTCTCCAAAAAACCATTTCCATTGCATAGGTTCATTATATCTGCTTGGCGAGCGCCGATCGCGTTGGCGTGCGGGTTTGAACATGTTTCACAATCAGTGGCGGCCCACCTGCGTCGACTCGTCACGCTGGCATTGGCACTCTGCCTTGGCATCACGATTGCGCCCGCACTGGACCTCGAACGCTTGCTTGCCACCTTTCAGGCGCTCGGTGGCGCGCCGGGCAACTTCCGCGACTGGCAGAAACTCCTGGGGGACGCGCGCGGTTTGCCGACCGCCACCGACAAGTTGCGACGGGTGAACGAGTTCTTCAACCGCCGCATCCAGTTCGCCGACGACATGGAAGTCTGGGGCCAGAGCGACTACTGGGCGACGCCGATGGAAACGCTGGCCAAGGGCAAGGGCGACTGCGAGGACTTCACGATCGCCAAGTACTACACGCTGCTCGACGCCGGCATCCCCAACGAGCAACTGCGTCTGGTGTACGTCAAGGCCCGCATCGGCGGCCCGTCCAGCGGGATCATGCAGGCGCATATGGTGCTGGCATATTACCCGGCACCCGACGTGGAACCGCTCGTTCTCGACAACCTGATTACCGACATCCGGCCCGCGTCACGGCGGCCGGACCTGACACCCGTGTTCAGTTTCAACAGCGAGGCCATCTGGCAGGGCGCCAGCGGCTCGGCCCAGCAGAGCACCGGCGGCATTGGCCGCCTGTCGCGCTGGCAGGATCTGGTCCAACGCGCGCGCCGCGAAGGATTCGACTGATTTTTTGGAAGGAAGCGACCATGTCGATGTACCGTCAACTCTGGCTTGCGATCATCGCCAGCACCCTGCTGGCGCTGCTGGGCAGCCTGCTTGCTGCGACGCTGAGCGCACGCTCGTACCTTTCGGAACAACTCAGCATGAAGAACGCCGACAACGCCGCAGCCCTGGCACTCTCGTTGAGCCAGAAGAGCCCGGACGCGGCGGCGATCGAACTTGCCGTCTCGGCGCTGTTCGACAGCGGCCACTACGAACTGATCCGGGTCACGGATCCGTTCGGCAAGACGCTGATCGAGCGCCGCGCCGCGCCCAACGGCAACGGCGTGCCGACGTGGTTCTCCAACGCGTTGCCGATTGTCGCGCAGCCGGGTCTCGCGCGCATCACCGACGGCTGGAAACAGGTCGGCACGATAGAACTCGTCAGCCATAGCCGCTTCGCCTATTCGGCCTTGTGGAACAGCGTGATCGAATTGGTCGGCGCCCTGGGCGTTGCCGGCGTGGTCGGCGGCCTGCTCGGCTCGCTTGTTCTCGGCCGACTGCGCAAGCCGCTGAACGCGGTGATCGACCAGGCCAGGGCGATCACCGAACGGCGCTTCGTCACGATCGACGAGCCGAAGGTGCCGGAACTGCGGCAACTCGCGGGCGCGATGAACGCAACCGTGGGCCGACTCAAGTCGATGTTCGACGACCAGGCGGCCCGTCTCGAGGAGGTACGCAAGGAAGCGAACTGCGACCCGCTCACGGGGCTCGCCAACCGCAATCACTTCTTCGCACATCTGCGCGCCAGCCTGGTCGATCCGGAATCTCCGGGCGGCTCGCTGCTGCTGATTCGGGTGGCCAACCTGGGCGACATCAATCGCCGGCTCGGCCGTGAACCGACGGATGATCTCCTGAAGCGCGTCGGCAGCATCGTTCAAGCCTTTGCCGCGGGTTCGCCCGGCAGTCTCGGGGCGCGCCTGAACGGTGCCGATTACGCGTTCGTGATCCCGGGCGACAAGCCGGTGCGCCCGATTGCGGAAGGGCTGCTGGCAGCGCTGGTGCGCGAAGGCGCCTCGTTTGTCGGCAACGAGCCGACTGCCTACATCGGCTACGGCCGCTATCCCCACGGGCTCGATGCCAGTACAGTGCTGGCGCAGGTGGACGCAGCGCTCGCCGACGCGGAAGCGCGAGCTGCCAATGGCGTCGCCGAGGCGCGCTTCGTCGCCGATGACGAGGCGCCGAAGAGCGGCGACGACTGGACGCGGATGATTCGCAACGCCCTGGAAAAGCGCTGGGTGCGCCTCGTGTCATTCCCGGTGGCGACGCTTGCAGGACAGACCATGCACCGCGAGTGTCCATTGCGGCTCATGCTCGACGAGCATGGCGAGTGGCTGCCGGCCGGACGCTTCCTGCCCATGGCGGAACGCCTGCGCCTCACGCCGCAGATCGACCTCGCGGCCGTCTCGCTTGGGCTCGACCAGTTGGCGCAGGACGCTTCGCTGCCCGGCCTGGCGATCAACCTGTCCGGCAGTTCCCTCCAGGACGAAGGCTTCCGCACGGGCCTGCTCGATCTGCTGCGGCAGCGTCCCCGAGCCGCCGCCAGGCTGTGGCTCGAGGTCGCGGAAGCAGGCGTCATGAACCACATCGACGCCTTCCGCGGCATCGTCGGCGACATCAAACGCGCCGGATGCCGCATCGGCATCGAACACTTCGGTCACCATTTCAGCCAGATCGGGCTGATCCACGATCTCGGCCTCGACTATCTGAAAGTCGACGCCAGTTTCATTCGCGGGCTGGACGACGACGACAGCAACCGGACATTCCTGCAGGGCCTTTCGATCATCGCCCACGGCATCGGCCTCACGGTGATCGCAGAAGGTGTCGTCAGCGAGAAGGAGCTTCAGGCGCTGGCCGACGTGGGCTTCGACGGCGCCACCGGCCCCGCGATCAAGGAAGTCCTTTGACATGAAACGGGGCCCGCGCTTGCGGGCCCCGTTGCACGGCGTACCACGGGGACTGACTTTCAATCCGTGATCAGTTTGCCCTTGGTCAACAAATCCTGGATGACCTGCTGATCGGTGGTAAACGAACCCACCAGATTGACGCCCTGCAGCGTGATCACCTGATCGACCCCGGCCCCGTGTGACTGGACGTTGATGGTCGTGTTGCCTCCCGCGTAACTGAAGTGCAGATAGTTGGCCAGGTTGCCGGCATTCGCGCCGGTGTGGGTCTCTCCGACCAGAAGATCGCGCAGGTCGAGAATGTCGCCGCCGCTCGCCGGAACTGCAGCATTGAAGTCGGTGACCGTGTCGCTCGCGGGTACACCGACCGTGCCGGCGTCCGCCAA
>DATJQH010000004.1:0-15063 GCA_035505955.1 Rhodocyclaceae bacterium | reverse complement strand
CGCGGCCAGTGGCGCGTGATCGTCGAGGAACTGCCGCATGGTGTGTCGACCGCCAGCGTGCTGTCGGAAATCGAGGCCATCACCAACCCGCAACCGCGCGCGGGCAAGAAGGATGTCTCGCAGGAACAGAAGAACCTCAAGCAGGTGATGCTGGGGGTGCTCGATTCCGTACGCGACGAATCGAACGACAAGGCGCCGGTGCGCATCGTGCTCGAGCCGCGCACAGGCAAGATTCCGCAGGACGAGTTCATGGCCGTGCTGCTGGCGCACACGAGTCTCGAGGCGAATGTGGCGGTGAACCTCACCATGATTGGCCGCGATGGCCGCCCGGCGCAAAAGCCGTTGCTGGCAATCCTGCGCGAGTGGATCGAGTTCCGCCATGCCACGGTCGAGCGGCGCTCGGCACATCGCCTCGACGAAGTGCAGCGCCGTCTGCACATCCTCGAAGGCCGGCTGGCCGTCTTCCTGCAGATCGAGAAGGTGATCCGCTGCATCCGCGAATCGGACGAGCCGAAGGCCGACCTGATGGCGAAGTTCAAGCTCACCGAAGTCCAGGCCGAGGATATCCTCGAAATTCGCCTGCGCCAGCTGGCGCGGCTCGAAGGCATCAGGATCGAGAAGGAGCGAGGCGAACTGCGCGAGGAGGAAGCGGGCCTCAAGAAGATCCTCGGCTCGCGCCACGAACTGACCAAGCTCGTCGTCAAGGAACTCGCCGAGGACGCGAAGAAATACGGCGACGATCGGCGGACATTGATCGAAGCCGAGGCCGCCACGGCCGTTGCCGAGGTGGCGATCCCCGACGAGCCCGTGACGGTCATCGTCTCGCAGAACGGCTGGGTGCGCGCGCGCCAGGGCCACGGCATCGACCCGGCGACGATTTCCTACAAGGCCGGCGACTTCCCCTTCCTGGTCGCGGAGTCGCGCACGGTGTGGCCGCTGGTCATCCTCGACACCAACGGCCGCGCCTACAGCGTGCGCGTCGCCGACCTGCCGGGCGGCCGCGGCGACGGCGTGCCGATTACGACGCTCATCGAATTCCAGGACGGCGCCAAGCTCGCGCAGGCGCTCACCGACGCGCCCGAAGCGCAGTACCTCTTCGCCGGCACCGGCGGCTACGGCTTTATCGCTTCGCTATCGGACCTCGTCGCGCGGCCCCGCGCCGGCAAGGCTTTCCTCTCGCTCGACAAGGGCGAAAAGCCGATCAAGCCGTCGAAAGTCAGCCCCGATGGTACGCCGCGCACGCTGGCCGCCATTTCGCAAACCGGCCGACTGCTCGTCTTCCCGCTCGACGAGATGAAGGTCATGGCCAAGGGTCGCGGTCTGATGATCCTCGATCTGGGTCCGAAGGACGAACTGGTGGCGGTCGCGGTCGGCGCCGGCAAGGCGATCACCGTGCAGGGCACGGGTCGCGCCGGCAAGGCGACGGAATGGCAGCTTGCGGCGAAAGAGATCTCCGCTTATCGAGGCGGCCGGGCGCGCAAGGGCCAGGCCATTCCGGCAAAGCTCAAGCCGACAGGACTGGTCGACGGCGCAGGTTCAGTGTAGCCAGTCGAGCAGCGCCTGCCGATCGATCGTGTCGAGCAGTCGGCGGTTGGTCGCGCAGCCGCCGGGCCGCTCGACCTGGCGGCCTTCGTAGCAGCGCGCGACGTCGAAGATCACCAGTACCTGCGGCATCGAGCGCGGCAGGCGACGATCGAAGTACTCCCAGTTGGGACGCACCAGCGGCCGGCAGTCCGGGCCCGCGCCGATCTGGAAGCGCTGGCCCCAGCCGCCGTTGCCGCGCGCTGTCCAGCAGGACGGCGCACCGCGATCCTCGGGCCGCAGTGAGGCGATATGTGCCTCGACGCTGGCGATCTTCTCTTCGATGCGCTTGATCGCCGCTTCCGAACCGTGCGTCTCCACGAGGTAGCGGCGTTTCTTCTGTTCCGCGGCGATGACGAGGCGCAGCGCCTGTTCGACGGGCACCGGCACCCAGACCGGCGCCGGGCGCTTCTTGATCACGATGATGTTGCCATAACGCGGAAAGCCGCTGACCGCGTCCTTCTCCTGCGGCTGGACGAAGGCATCGGTGTCGACATCTTCCCACTCGTAGGGCCTCACGCGGCCGTCGAGCACCGGCGGCTGGATGTCGTTGACGACGAATTGCAGCAGCTCCGTCTCGCCGCCGTCCTCGCGTATCGTCTTGCCATTGCGCTCGTAGCTGAAGATGGAGAACGCACCGAAGGTAAGGCCGCCGCCCAGGGGCAATTCGTCCCCCTTGGGCTGGCCGGGCGCCTGCGCAGCGTAGCCGGACAGGTTGCCCCAGGTCTGGGCGCTGAAGCCCACAGGATGCGCCACCGCGGACGCGCGGCGGATCAGCGCATCGAGCGCGCGCAATTCCGCCTCGAAGGCCGTCAGGTCGGCGCCGCTTGCGCCGTACGCCCGGCGCGTGAATGGCTCGGCGCGGAACTTCCAGACACTCCAGCGCCCCGGTTCGTTGACCAGATAGTCGACGGCATCCGCACCTGCGGCAAACATGCACAGCATCGCCGCCAAGGCGACAGTTCCTGTCTTCATCATGGGTCCTCCCAGATCGGAGCCCGTATGGCGATAGTTCTAGATCGAAGGTGCGAATGTAGGATCAACCGCCGCATGCCGGCAATAGTGCAAATGCCCTAGACATGACCGACCGTCAATGCAGGGTTTGCGGCTCGTCGGGCGGCGCCAGCGCAACGTGCAGCGCCACCACGGTTCGGCCGCGGATGACGACGCTGCCCGGGTGGCGATCATTGCCTGTGTCGCTGTATTCGAAGTCGTACACGCGCCGCATGCGCAGCGCGCCATCCTCGTCGCGTTCCAGTTTCAGGCTGCGGATGGCGACCGTCTCGTCGAGGAACTGGAGTCCTTCGACCTCGCAGGCGCGGCGGCATGCCGACATCGCGGCATCACGCGCCCGAACGCCATCGAGCCAGAACCATGCTGCGGCCACAACCAGCAGCAGGCAGGCGGTTTCAAGGATGGGCACGGAAAGCCCGCCGTGCGGGCCTCAGTTCTGGCCGTTGAGGATGCGCGCCTTGCTCTGCGCTTCGGCTTTGTTGATCGCGGTCATTTGCTTGCCGAACGCCTCGCGCTCCGCGACGCTGCGCTTGGTCGCCTCTATGCTCTTGATGCAGCGCCAGCGCTTGCCACCCTTGGTATCGATCTGGCGCATTTCCTCGCGCGGATGATAGGTTCGGCAGTGATAACAGTAGAGGGTATCGGCCATAGCTCCAACAATCCGACAATTACTCCAGAACAAACATGCCACCGTGCCGGTGGCCGTAGGCTGTTTGTAATGGCGCGCCCGGCAGGATTCGAACCCACGACCCCCTGGTTCGTAGCCAGGTACTCTATCCAACTGAGCTACGGGCGCTCTGAAAGGTTGTGCATTATACAGGCTTTTCGCCGCTGTTGTCGCGGCATCCGCGGAATTCCGCGTTGCCCGCACCTGATCACCCTGTCATGCAGGGGCAATTGGCGGAAAAGGAGGGATACTCTGTCGATGCAATAATATTGTTTATAAGCCATATGTTACACACATAGAATTTGCACTACTCGAACCATTGTTTTGTACCAATAGCGATGTCTTTCCCAAAGTCCCTTCACTGCCGTCCCGTAAAATGACGGAGTGAATCTCTAAAACCGTGACTGACGCGGATTTCGGAGCGACGAAGGCTGGTGTCGATTGGAACGGCCATTGCCGATTCGGGCAGCCTTCTGGGCTTTTCCCCGGAGGCCGCCATGAATACCGGCAAGACGCTGTTCGCCCAACTCATGGATGTTCTTGCCCAGGACGCCAAGCTCTACCACATGGGTTTTCGCGAACCGATCCGGCGCTCGACACTGGCCGATGCCAACAAGTCGCGCGACTGGCGCATCCATGCCGACGTCGCGCAGCGCCTGATTGGTGAGGCCAGAGCACTCTACGCCAGCGAGGACCTGGGACTGGATTTGTCGAACACGGTCTATGCGCTGGATTCCACGACCATCGACCTTTGCCTGTCGGTCTTCCCATGGACGCACTTCTGCACGACCAAGGCCATAGTAAAGATGCATCTGAGAAAGATGGTGAAGACGGGACTTGACCGCGCCCAGCCCAGCATATGCACCACCGGGCGGCAGGCAATGGAGCTTGTCTTGTCGAACAAGTTCTCGACGCTGAAAGCGGTGTGCGTATGACTCCAAGAACAGTCGTTACGTAGGGACGAGCCCCGCCAGCTCGACGGCGGATGCGCTCGGCGCTTCCTTGATCGGCAAACCCGTCATGACCGCGGAGGGCAAACCGGTACTTTTGGCGGCACGACATCGCAGCGATCTTGTTGCGGGGTACCCCGTGTCTGCGACAATTTGTCGCCGGTCCGGCCGTCGCAGCAGAGGTAGGATGCAGTCGTCAACTACAGCGGAGCTTGCCATGAACCCCCTGCCCGCCGGCGAAACGCAAACCGAGACTTCGGAACTGCCCGCCCTGCTTCTGGGTGCCGGATTTGCCCTCGCGTCGTTGATCATCCTGCCCGCCGTCGCCCAACGCGTCGGCATTGCCTCTAGCGTTACCCT
This sequence comes from Rhodocyclaceae bacterium, assembly GCA_035505955.1. Taxonomy (GTDB): domain Bacteria; phylum Pseudomonadota; class Gammaproteobacteria; order Burkholderiales; family Rhodocyclaceae; genus Fen-999. The sequence continues at coordinate 10,491 of DATJQH010000004.1, read as the reverse complement.
TGCGTTGCGTGGCGCCCTGATGCGCGCCGCCAGTCGCGTCTGATCACCTCTTCACGCGCCTCCCCCGTGTGAACCTGGCGCGCCCCCTCGGGAGCGCGCTCTTTTCGGGTAAGCTCGCAGGCGCAATCACTGCTGCCATGCGTTTCCTACTCGCCCTCCTCGCTGTGCTCGCCGCAGGCTGTACCGACAGCCCGCCCCCCGTTGTCGCCGTGCCTGCCGGCGGCGATTTCGTGCTGCAATCCGCCGCCGGACCGCTGGATACGCGCACCCTGCGCGGCAAGGTACTGCTGATCTATTTCGGCTACACGCATTGCCCGGACATCTGCCCGGCCTCGATGGCAGCCGGCGCGCAGGCGATGAACGCGCTGACACCCGAAGAGCGCGCCAAGACGCAACTGATCATGGTTTCGGTCGATCCCGAGCGCGATACACCCGCGATCCTCAAGGACTATGCAGCCTTTTTCCATCCGTCGATGATCGGCGTCACCGGGTCGGGTGCGGAGATCGAGACAATCGCCAAGTCTTTCGGTGCCGGCTACATCCGCCAGCCGCCCGACACCAGCGGCAACTACGCCGTCGACCACAGCGCCAACACCTACCTCGTCGGGCCGGACGGCAAACTGGCGGCGACGCTGCCGGTCGGCATGCCGACGGCCGATGTCGTCGCGGCGATCCGCAAACACCTGCCATGAGCATGCGGCCTTCGTCGTTCGTCCTCCTCGCGCTCGGCGGACTGGTCCTCGTATTCCTTGGCTGCCTCATCGATGCGCAGACGCCGCGTGCTGAAGAAATCTGCGCAACGCAGGCGCTTGCGCGCCGGCTCGGCCTGACTGACCTCGCATTGTTCACCGAAGCGCGCTACGCCCGCCACCCCAGCCAGGCCGACCTTCATTCGGCTTTCCAGGACCACCCGCTGGCGCTCGAACACTTTCCGAGCGGCTCCCTGATCGTTCCCAACCGTGAACTCCTGGATCGAACGACAACGACACCTGATTGATTTCACCCTCGCGTCGCTGCTGCGACGCAAGGGACGCAATCTTGGCCTGTTGACGGTCTATACGCTGCTGGTGTTCGTGCTCGCCTCGGCGATGCTCTACACCCACGCGCTGCGGCGCGAGGCAACAACGATCCTCGAAGGCGCGCCCGAGATCGTCTTGCAGCGCCTGGTCGCCGGCCGTCACGACTTGATTCCGCCCGGCTATGTCGAACGCATCGGCCGCATGCGCGGCGTGCAGGAGATTCGCGGCCGGCTCTGGGGCTACTACTATGACAGCGTCGTCAAGGCCAACTACACGTTTATGGTGCCCGCCGACGGCAGCGTGGCCAGAGGCACCATCGTCGTCGGCCCGGCGCTGGCGCGGCAACGCGGCCTCGATCCGAACACCGGCATCTCCTTCCGCTCCTATTCGGGCGAGTTGTTTTCCTTCAGCGTCGCCGCCGTGCTGCCGCAATCCTCGGAACTCGCCAGCGCCGACCTGATCCTGATCAACGAAGACGACTTCCGCGCCTTCTTCGCCTACCCGTCCGGACACACCACCGACATCGCGCTCTCGGTCGCCAACCCGGCTGAGGTACGCAACATCGCCATCAAGCTCTCGAAGCTGCTGCCCGATTCGCGCCCCATACTGCGCGAGGAGATGCAGCGCACCTACGCCTCGCTGTTCGACTGGCGCGAAGGCATCATGCTCGCCCTGCTCTCGGCGTCCATCCTCGCCTTCGCCATCCTTGCCTGGGAGAAGGCCTCCGGCCTTTCCGCCGACGAGAAGCGCGAGATCGGCATCCTCAAGGCGATCGGCTGGGAGACCGGCGACGTGATCAGAATGAAGCTCTGGGAAGGCGGCCTGATCTCGCTCACCGCTTTCCTGCTCGGCTTCGTCGGCGCCTACATCCACGTCTTCAAGTTCGGCGCGCCGCTGTTCGCGCCCGTGCTCAAGGGCTGGGCCGTGCTCTACCCACACTTCACGCTGATGCCAGTCGTCGACGGACTGCAACTGGCCACCCTATTCTTCTTCACGGTCTTTCCCTACATGGCGGCGGTGTTGGTTCCGATCTGGCGCGCCGCCGTGACCGACCCCGACGCGGTGATGCGCTCATGATCGAACTGCGCGACGTCAGGAAGGCCTTCAACCAGGGCCAGCACAACGAGTACTGGGCGCTCTCGGGAATCTCGCTGGCGATCGAAGCGAAGCAGGTCACCGCCCTGCGCGGACCGAGCGGCTCGGGCAAGACGACGCTGCTGACGTTGATCGGCTGCCTCGCGCGCCCGACCAGCGGCCGCGTCACGCTGCATGGCCGCGACATCTCCGGCCTGCCGGAACGCTTTCTGACCGAGATCCGCCGCAAGACCTTCGGCTTCGTCTTCCAGCAGTTCAATCTGATCAAGGGTCTTTCGGCGATCGAGAACGTGATGCTGCCCGCTTACCCGACCGGTCGGCCGCATCAGGAACTCAAGCGCAACGCCGAAGCGCTGCTGGAGCAGTTGCAACTTGGGCACCGCCGCGACGCCCGCGCCGAGTGGCTCTCCGGCGGCGAGCAGCAGCGCGTCGCCATCGCCCGCGCACTGATCAACGACCCCGAAGTGCTGATCGCCGACGAGCCGACCGCCAACCTTGACACCGCGCTGGCCAAGGAATTCATGGCCATCCTGGAGAGCTTCGGCGCGGAAGGGCGAACGGTCATCCTGACCAGCCACGATCCGCTGGTCACAGAGTCAGCCGTGGTGGCACGCCTCGTGGACATGCGCGACGGCAAGTTGGTCAAATCGTGATCTTCCAGCCGGCGATCATCGCGCTGCTGCTGGCGTCGGCAGTCTCGGTGGCGATGCTCGCCGCCGCCGCGCCTTTCGCGATCCAGATCATCCGCCACTGGGACATCGCCAGCGGCTCCGAGCGGCAACTGCAACTCGAGCGCCGCACCTACCTCTTCTCAACGCTCGCCGTATTCGTGATGGCAACGCAGCTCGCGGCGGTGCTGCTGTTCGTCTTCAATGCCGACAAGATGTCCGAGATGTTCGTCGGCGCCATGTGCGCGGTCGGCACGCTCAACGTCAATGGCTACGGCTTTCCCGCGCTGATCGCGCAGATGACGGTCTTCTTCCTCGCCGCCGGCTGGCTGGCCGTGAACCAAGTCGACGCTCGTGCGCCCGACTACCCGCTGGTGCGCATCAAGTACGCCGCGCTGCTGGTGCTGCTGCCCGCCGTCGCGACGGTGCTGTGGCTGCAACTCGAATACTTCCTGAATCTCCGTGCCGACGTCATCACTTCCTGTTGCGGCAGCCTGTTCTCGGAAGACACCAAGGGCCTGACCGGCGACATGGCGGCCATGTCGCCCGTGCCTGCGATGATCGGATTCTATGTCGCGCTGGCCATTGCCTTCGCCACCGCGTCCTTCCACGCGCAGACCCGGCGTGGCGGTTACTGGGTGGCGGCAACCAGCATCGCCGCCTTCGTTGCCGGCGTCATGGGCATCATTGCCTTCGTCTCGCTCTATATCTACGAGCACCCGCACCACCACTGTCCGTTCTGCATCCTCAAACCCGAGTACGACTGGCGGGGCTACTGGCTCTACGTCCCGCTGTTCGCCGCCACCGCCTGCGGCATCGGCGCCGGAGCGGTGCAGCCGTTTCGGAACATCGAGAGTCTCAAGAGCGTGATTCCGCAGGTCTCAGCCCGCCTCGCCACTATCGCCGCCACCGGCTTTCTGCTCTTCGCCGTCATCGCGACCGTGTTTGTGGCAAGGTCGAACCTTGTTCTGATCGAACTCGGTTAGAACTTCGCCGTCAGCCCGACATTGATCGAACGGCCCGGACCGCGCACCTGCGCGAGATGGCCGTTGGTGGCGGTCGACAGGTAGTTGTACTCGTAGAAGTCGACGCCGCCCAGCGGCAGGTCGTAGCGCTTGTCGAACAGGTTGTCGATGCCGGCATCGAGGCGGAACGTGCCCCAGTCGTAACCGGTACGCAGGTTGACCAGCGAGTAGCCAGCGGTCTTGAGTTCGCCGCGCACGGCATCGACGCGCGTCTTGGCTCCCACCACTTGCAGTTCGACGCTGTTCGACCAGGCGCCGAGCTTGTGGTCGAGCCCCAGCCGGCCATTCAAGGGCATGATGTTGTAAAGGTTACCGCCCGTGCTCAGATCCTTGCCATTCACATAACTTGCCACCACCCTCCCGCTCCAGTCGCCGCCGGCATGGCCGAGGCGCATCTTCGCCGCAAGGTCGAGGCCGTAGAGACGAGCGTCATGGTTGACGAAGCGTAACGCGGCACGCCCCGGCGCCGTGCTGGCCATGCCCATCATGGAAAGATCGACGACGTTCGGGTTCGCCTCGGCGTTGATGTAGTCCGTGACGCGCGTGTAGAACGGCGTCGCGGTGAACTGCCAGTCGCGGCGCTCGGCGTCGTGCCAGTCGGCGGTGACGCGCAGCGTGTTGGCGACTTCCGGCTTGAGGTCGAGGTTGCCGACGTAGGCGTTGAGGTCGCCGAACCACGAGACCATGGTGCCGGCCATCGCCGATTCGTTCGACCAGGCGAAGCGCTCGTAGATGTTCGGCGAGCGCGTCTTGCGGGCGAAGCCGAAGTCGACGGTGCTGGTCGCGTCCGGCTGGTAGCGCATCGCGGCGGTGAGGTCGACGTTGTTGTCGGTACGCTTGTGGTCCTTGGCGTTGAAGGCGTCGGCGTCGTTCTGGTAGATGCCCATGCCCATGTCCATGGTGGCGTCGTAGTAGCCCTGCACCGAGCCTGTGTTCATGCTCACGCGCTCGTAGCGAACGCCGAGTTGGCTGCTCCAGACGGGATTCCACTTCGCTTCCCATTCGCCGTAGAGCGCGATACGTTCGCGCTTGCCGCCATTTATGTTCCAGAACGTGTCCGGGCCCATCATCATCGAGCCGGGAATCGGCGGCCACCAGTCGTCCAGAGTGTAGCGATGGTATTCGTGGCCGATGCGGACGACGTCCTGTGCCGCGACGGGCAGCGCGGCTTCCAGGGCATAGCCGCTGTCGATGGCCCGGGTATCCATTGGCATTGCGTACGGCATGCCGTAAGTCATCACGCCCAGATTGGCTTTGTCGTCGAGCATGTCCATCTTGTGCCGTACCCGCTGCCGATAGGCCCGCGCTTCGAGTTCGCCCCAGTCGAAGCCGCCCTGGTAGCGCAGGTTCACCGAGGTGCTGCGATTGCTGGTCATGTCCATGTACTGGTTCGGATACCCCTGATAAGGAATTTCCTGCCAGCCAATGTCGAGGCTGACGACATCGCGGCCGAGCTTGCCAGCCAGTACGAGCTGATTGTTACCCGACTCGTATTCGCTGGAGCGCTGGACCTTGCCGTTGCCGTCTTTGTAGTTGGCCGACTTTACCGTCGAGCCGGTGTAGCCGATGCTGAACGATTCGCCGGCCAGCGCGGCATGCGCGTTGAAGCCGGAGGCGTCGCCGTTGCTGCGATAGAAACCGGACAGGCTGCCCGAGGTCCGCAAACCTTCACCCGGCGCGGCGAAAATCGGACTTGCGGAGCGAATGGCGATGGTGCCGCCGATGCTGTCGCCGCCGAGACTGACGGGCGTAATGCCCGCCATCACGCTGATGCTGGTCACCGCGGAGGCGTCCATGTAGGAAAGCGCCGGGTTCATGTGATTGGGGCAGGCCGAGGTGATGGTCATGCCGTCGACCGAGATGCGCAGACGGTCGTCGGCGAGGCCGTCGACCACCGGCAGGCTGGAGACGCCGCCGCCGGAGTAGAAGCTCACGCCCGCCACACCTTCGAGCATGCGCGCGCTATCGCTGGTGCCCACGCGCGGGCCGGCGAGATCGTCGGCGCGCAGCGTCGTCGCGCGCACCGTGCCGTCGTCGATGCGCTCGCCGGAAATCACGACTTTCGGCAACTGCGTTTCCTGCGCGAATGCATGCGAGATCGCCCATGGCAGGGTGGCAACGACGAGGATGAGTTTTCCGGATTTCATGACATTCCCCCAAACACGGCCGGCGCGGATGCGCCGGCAAGAAGCAGTTGATCGACCAACGCCAAAGTCAGTCGTGACGGATCCGTTCGTGCGCGCTACTTCGCCTCGCGAACGACGCGAAAACCGAAGTCGTGCGCGCGGAAAGTGGATGTGAAGCCGAAGCGGAGGCCAACGCGGCCGTATTGCGGTCCGCTCAGCCATGAGCCGCCGCGCAGCATGCGGCTCTTGCATTCGCCTGCGACCTCCCATGCCGAGCCGTCGGTCGGCGCGCCCGTGTAGTCGGGGTGCGCGCAGTCCTGCGTCCATTCCCAGACATTGCCGCTCATGTCGAACAGGCCCCAGGCGTTGGCCAGCTTCTGGCCGACGGGATGCGTGCTCCCGTATTCGTCGCCGGCCCACTCGACCTTGTCGAACTCGTTGCCGCCGCACCAGTCGGTCTGCTGCCCGGCGCGGCAAGCGTATTCCCACTGGGCTTCAGAAGGCAGGGCGTAGCGTTTGCCGGTCCTGTCGGCGAGGCGTTTGACGAATTCCTGCGCTTCCGGCCAAGTGACGCGTTCGACCGGGCAGTTGTCGCCGCAGTCGACGAACTTCGACGGGTTGGTGCCCATCAGCGCCTTCCATTCGCCCTGCGTCACCTCGAACCTGCCGATGGCAAAGGCGGGCAGGCTGACAGTGTGCGCGGGTCCTAGGTCGCCGCGGCCATCGATGCCCATGACGAAACTGCCGGCCGGTACCGTCACCATCTCCGGGCAGGTCGAGCAATCGCGAAACGATTCGGCATGGGCGACGACGCCGATCGCCGCCAGCAGCAATGCAAACTTCCTCATGCCGGCTTCTTCGCGGCGCGGCGGCGGCGTTCCTCGCGCCCCTTGCGCATGCGCTCGAGATCGTCGGCGAGGTCGGTGAAGGAAACCTTGAGCGTTTCCTGGAAGTCCATCAGCCTGCCGCCGTGCACCTTCTGTGCCGCGGCCGCGGCCTCCGCGCTGCCGTAGGCCACCTTGCTGTTCCAGGTCATGACGCCGGGCAGGTCGCTGCCGACGAGGAAGGTCGCCTTGCCCACTTCGACCAGCGGGCGCGGATCGGTTTCGACGGCGTTGTCGGCGACGTAGATCGCCTTCGGGTCGAGCGCAAGGTTGATCGCCAGGCTGATGACGCCGCAATGAATGGAACAGAGCGGGTCGGGTACGTCGTTGCCGTAATGGATCAGCATGCGCGCCTTGTGGTTGTAGCGGCGATCCATACCGCAGTACGGGCAGTTGGGATACTTCTCGACGTCGTTGTCTTGCGGCGCCGGGTCGGCCGGCTTCTTTGGAATGAACTGCGCCGGCGTGCCGTCGGTCGGTTTGCTACAGTCGGCGGCGCGAGCCGGCGCGGCGCCGGCCGTGCTGGCGAGGAGCGAAAGCTTGAGCAGGTCGCGGCGCTTCATCATGTCACTTTAGAACTCGACGGTGAACGAAGCGCGCACGTTACGGCCGACGTCATACACGTAGGCATAGGCCATCGAGCCCTGATAGTCAGCGTAGCGCTTGTCGAACAGGTTGGCGACGCCGAAGTCGGCGCGATACTTCTTGTCCAACGACATCCAGGTTGCGAACACATCGTGTGTGGAGTAGCCGGGCCGGCGGCGCAGCGCAGTGGCGTCGTAGTCCTGTGCGCCGACGCCGGTGCTGCTCAGCATGAGCGACAGGCCGGTGACCGGTGTCGCCCAGCGCACGCGCAGGTTGATCTTGTCCGGCGGCGAGAAAAGACCGGCACCGGTCTTTGCATCTGTCACGCGGACGCGGCTATAGGCGAGTTTGGTTTGCCAGGCGCCGATGTCGTAGCCCGTTTCGAGTTCCGCACCCTTGCGATCAGCACTACTGACGTTCTGCGCTTGCAGGATGAATCCGGTACCAACATACGGCGCCGTGCGAGTGTAGGAACCAACCACGGTGCTGGAGATCAGGTCTTCAGCCTTGCCGTCGAAGAGCGCCACGCGCAAGCGGAACACGTCGCCGGCTGCAGCAAGCGCGCGCAAGGTGTAGTTGCTGCCGATTTCATACGTTTTGTCGACTTCCGGCCTGAGGCCCGTGTTGGCGCGGAAGTTCATGAAGTAGTTGGTGCCGGAAATGGCGCCGTACATTTCGCCGAGCGTCGGCGCGCGGAAGGACTCGCCATAGTTGCCGTACAGCATGAGGCCGGCAAGAGGCTGCCACGCGAGCGTGACCTTCGGCGAGGTATGACTGGCGCTGGTGGAACTGCCGACGTTGTCCGCGGTGGTGTCAAATCGGTCGTGACGGATGCTCGGGATCAGGCGCCACTGGCCGCCAAACAGGATTTCATCCTCCGCGAAGACCCCGGTTACTTTCTGGCTGCCATCCGGGTTGACCGGGTTCGGTGCGCCGGCGGTGGTTGCAGACTGCCTGGAGTCGTAGTTGTCGACGCCGGCGGTCAGGCGATGCTCGCCGGCGCCCGCGAACGAGAGTGATCCTTGCAGACTGCCGCCAGTGGTCTTCGTGGCCATCGTGGTACGCGGCGCTGCAGCGGCATTCGCGCCCTGATCGTCGATGAACTCCAGCTTCGTGTCGTAGAGCGTTCCGGAAATCGCCCAGGGACCGGTGCCGGTCGTCGCACCGCGCAGCACCGTCTGCTTCTGGTCGATATGATTCTCCGACACAACCGGCGACCCGGCGAGGTAGGCGTTCGCCTGTGGATTGCGCGGCTGCAGGTTGTCGCTCTTGTAGGTCTGGTGCGAGAGCTCGTAGCGGGCACCACCCGCATTCAGTCCGCCCTTGACCAGCACGCTGTCGGACTTGCCGTCATTGGGTTCGAGGTAGGTGCCGTCGCCCTGACGGATCTTGTCCCAGTCGCGGTGGCTGAGCGCAACGAGACCGTCGAGCATCTCATTGCCGCCGTAGGCGCGCGCGTTGCCGTACCATGACTTGTCCGCGCTGGCGTAGCCGGCCTTGACGCCGGCACCGAAAGCCTGGCCGGCCTGGAGAAGGTCGCGCGCCGAGAGCGTGGTGAAGGCCATCGCACCACCGTTGCCGCCAGAACCGTACAGCGATGACGCCGGGCCACGCAGCACTTCAACCTGATGCAGGAAATAGGGATCGACGTAGAGCGGGGAGCGCATGCCGGGAGACGTTACGTCGTTCTGGCGGGCACCATCGACCGACAGTGCAATCGACGCGCCGTAATAGCCGCGGATGGTCGGAACCTCACCCACGATGCGCGGGCCGCCGCCGAAGTTCACGTTGGGCAGCTTCTTCATCGTCTCGGCGATGTTGGCGGCCTGCACGTCGGCGAAGTCCTCCTGCCCAACCACGCTGACCGAGGCCGCGACTTGATCCAGCGGGTTTGCGGTCCGCGTCGCGGTGACGACGACGCGATCCATTGGAGTGTCCTCAGCCTGGACCGAAATCGCAACGAGCGCAACCGAAATGGCGACAATGAGTTCGCGGCGCACGGCCGGCGGAAATGTGTTCACTGCGGACCCCCTCAACCTGTTGTTGTCGAGTAACGCGGGATGATAGGGGACCCCGCAGTCGCAGTAGTGCGACATTTGGCCGCAGCGGTGCGCCGAAAGTCAGCCGTGACGGTACGCCACTTTCTACAGTTCAGCCGGCGGCCGCGCGGCGCTTTCTCTCCTCGCGTTCCGCACGCAACCGCCTTCTGGTCTTCATTTCATCGACCATGTCGGCGAGTGCCGCCTTGAGCGCCTGATCGAAGTCGGCCAACTCGCCGCCCTTGGCGACTTGGCCAGCCTCAGCCGCCTCACGACTCGCGAATGCCGTTTTGGGGCGCTTCGACATCAAGGGTGGAAAGTCGCCGCCAATGATGTAAGTAGCCTGGTCGGCATCGATCATCGGCCGCGGTTCGGCCACACTGCCGAAGTCCGCCGCGTAGATCGCTGCCGCTCCCATTTCGACCCTTTGCATCAGGCTGACCGCAACACACCGGATTGAGCAGCTTCCCTCGGCGGTACCATCCAGGTAGTGGATCAGATGGCGCGTGCGATGGAACGTGCGCCGATCCATGTTGCATTGGCTGCAACGGGGATACTTGGACAGCTCGTTTTCGAGCGGTGCGGGATCGACGGGCCTTGCCTTCTCATCCTCGGCGATTGCCGGAGTAGATGCCACAAGGAGCAACGCGCTGCGCAATACGGTGCGTCTGTCCATGTCGGATTCTCTCGCCATCAGTAGGTAGCCTCGAGCGTCGGCATGGAGTTCCGGTGCTCGCAATAGAGTTCTCGGTTATTCCGCGTCTTGGTGACTGCAATGGCACTGCCGGCAAAGCACCGCAGCTCCCAAAGGGACAAATGCTAAAGCCCGCTCTTTCGCAGATCGTGCGGCAAATCGCCACACGCACCGACATGTTGCCGCGACCCGCGGCTGAAAGTCAGTCGTCGCGGTACGGCTCCCCTTGCGGTTTCTTCCCGGCAACGCGCAGACGAATCACCACACCAGAGATCGTCAGAAATAGGAAACCCAGCGCCGCGGCGTCGTTGATGTTGAAGGCGTCCATGCCACCCAGCCAGCGGCCGTCGTGGATG
>DATJQH010000003.1:0-2026 GCA_035505955.1 Rhodocyclaceae bacterium | reverse complement strand
CTTGTCGGCGAGCGGCTACTGCTCCATCAGGTAGAGCGCGGACTCGATCTCGAAACGCCCGCTGGGCGAAGCCATGGCGACGAGCGCGTGTCCCGGCTGGACGAGAAAATCGGCCGGCGGATTGAACGCCCAGTCGCCGCGCGTGCGCACTGCAAGCAGCACGTAGGCAGTACTCTTGAGATTGAGGGCGGACAGCGGCTTGGCGACGAAGTCGTTGGGCACGACCACTTCCTCGATGCGCAGCTTGAGCTCCGAACGCAGCATCTCGTCCAAAAAGCTCACCACGTGCGGCCTGATCATCGCCGAAGCGATGCGCATGCCGCCGGTGAAGTTGGGCGAGACGATGGCGTCGGCGCCGGCCTTCTTGAGCTTGTCGGCGTTGCGCACTTCGTTGCAACGCGCCACCACGCGTACGCCGGGCGAGAGCTGCTTGGCCGTGATGACGATCATCAGGTTGCGGCTGTCGTCGCCGGTGATGGCGAAGACGCCCCGCGCCTCGCGGATGTTGGCCTCGATCAGGATGTCGTCGTCGACGGCGTCGCCGTGGATGAACAGCGCGTCCGGCTTCTTCTCGGCGTAGGTTTCGAGGACTTCCAGCTTCTCGTCGATGGCGACGAAGCGCCGCCGCGTGGCGTCGAGCTCCTGCGCCACATTGCGGCCGACGCGGCCGAAGCCGCACAGGATGTAGTGGCCGTGCAGTTTTTTCATCGCTTTGTCCATGCGCCGCCTCCGGAACGACTTGTCGAAATCGCTGGCCAGGACGATGGCCGTCACGCTCGAAAAGAAATAGGTCATGACGGCGATGCCGGCAAAGGCGATCCCCATCGTGAAGAGTTCGGCTTCCGGCCGGTGCCATATCTCGACGCCGGCGCCGTAGCCGATCGTCGCCACCATCAGGAAGGTCTGGTAGAGCGCGTCGAGCCAGCTGGCATCGGGCCCGCCGAGGTGCTTGAAGCCGACGGTGCCGACGACCATGATCGCCGAAAAGGCGCTCAGGGCAATGGAAATGGACAGTCGCGCGCGGCGGAAGACTTCCTGCGGGCTGGTGTCGGTGATCACGCGCGGTCCTGCGGCGAAGAGTCGGTCACGATCTGAATCTTAACAGGCTGATAATATGCCAGTCTTGGGTTTTGCGGCCTGCCATGAGACTTTCCCTGCGTTTCGTCCTGCCGTTGATCATCGCGCTGGCGGCCATCGCCTGGGGCGTGACGCCGCTGGTCGACCAGATGACGCTGCGTTGGTTCACGCGCGACATGGACATCCGCGCCGAGCTGATCGCCAACGCCATGCGCGAGCCGCTGCTGGAGAACCTGGCCAGCGGCTCCAAGGCCAAGATCGCCAGCTACTTCGCGCGCATCGCCCAGGACGAACGCCTGTACGCCATCGGCTACTGCGCGTCGCCGCAGGCACAGCCGCTGGCCACGCGCTCGCTGCCGCCGCAGATCCGCTGCGAGAACCTCGCCCAGTGGCAGGATGCCGAGAACCCGATCCTCAACAGCTCGCGCGGGCCGCTGCACGTGGCCGTTAAGCCGCTCGACGAGGAGGAGAGCGGCTCCGGCTGGCTGGTGCTGATCCACGACATGAGTTTCGTCACGCGGCGCAGCGAGGAAACCAAGGCCTACGTGTTCTATTTCTTCATGGGCCTCGCGGCGGTGATTTCGCTCATCACCGTCATCATCGCGCAACTCTCCTGGCGCGGCTGGGTGACCGGCATGCGCTCGCTGCTGCGCGGCGAAGGCCTGGTGCGGCAGCCGCTGGCGGGCGTCAATGCGCCGGAGTTCCAGCCCATCGCCCGCGACCTGCAGCAGCTGATCCAGGAACTGGAGTCCGACCACCGCTCGCGCGACGAAAGCCAGATCACCTGGACCCCGGACAGCCTGCGCGCCGTGCTGCACGGCGAACTGCGCGGCGACGACGTCATCGTCGTCGCCAACCGCGAACCCTACATCCACCAGCGCCGCGGCGACGCCATCGAGGTGCAGCGGCCGGCCAGCGGGCTGGTCACGGCGCTGGAGCCGATCATGCG
>DATJQH010000002.1:0-5188 GCA_035505955.1 Rhodocyclaceae bacterium | reverse complement strand
ACGGCAAGAGCCATCCCCGCGAACTGCTCTACGCCCTGCGGATGACGGAGATGATCGGCCGCTTCGCGCCGGAGGCTTCCGAGGCGGCGCGGCTGGCTGTGCGCGCCCAGCACATCCAGCGCTGGAAGACGCCGCGCGACAGCTATCCGATGACGCGCGACGGCTACCTGCAATGGCGCACCGGCCTCTACAAGTTTCACGCCGAAACCGCCGGCAGGCTCATGAAGGATGCCGGCTACGACGAGGAGACCATCGAACGCGTCAAGACCGCCGTCGGCAAGAAGGGCCTCAAGGTCAACCCCGATACGCAGCTGCTGGAGGACATCGCCGACCTCGTCTTCATCGAGCACTACATGCTCGGCTTCGCCGGCAAGAAGCCGGATTACACCGAAGAGCGCTGGCTCGAGATCATCCGCAAGACGTGGCAGAAGATGTCGCCCGCCGCGCACGAGTTCGCGCTGGCCGGCAAGATCAAGCTGCCCGAGCCGCTGGTGCCGCTGATCGTGAAGGCGGTTTCCGGCTAGCGCGTCGCCATGGACGTCGGCTTCATCGGTCTTGGCCTCATGGGCCGGCCCATGGCGCTGCACCTGGCCCGGGCCGGCCACAGCCTGCACCTGTGGGCGCGGCGGCCGGCGTCGCTCGAACCCTTCCGCGACACCACGGCGCGCATCCATGCGAGCGCCGCCGAAGTCGCGCGCCATGCCGAAGTCGTGTTCACAATGGTTGGCGATGCGCCCGACGTCGAGGCGGTGGTCTTCGGCCCCGACGGCATTGCGCACGGCGTCCCACCGGGGCTGACTCTTGTCGACATGTCCACCATCGCGCCGGCTTCGGCGCAGTCCATCGGCGCGCGGCTGGCCGCGGCGGGCATCCATTTCCTCGACGCGCCGGTTTCCGGCGGCGAAGTCGGCGCCATCAACGCCACGCTCACCATCATGGTCGGCGGCGAGCCGGCGGACTTCGAACGCGTCCGGCCGCTGCTCGAACTGCTCGGCAAGTCGGTCACGCTGATCGGCGCGGTCGGTTCCGGCCAGGTGGCCAAGGCCTGCAACCAGATCCTCACCGGCGTCACCGTGGCCGCGGTGGCCGAGGCGCTCAACTTCGCGCGCAAGAGCGGCGTCGATCCGGCGCGCGTGCGCGAGGCGCTGCTGGGCGGCTTCGCCTATTCGCGCATCCTCGAGAACCACGGCCAGCGCATGCTCGACCGCCAGTTCAAGCCGGGCTTCAAGGCCTGGATGCACCAGAAGGACCTGCGCATCGTCATGAGCGAGGCGCACCGCCTCGGCCTGATGCTGCCCAACACGGCGGCGACCGCGCAGCTCTTCAACGCGCTTGTCGGCATGGGCTTGGGCGAGGAGGATTCCGTCTCCGTCCTCAAGCTGCTCGAGCGCACCAGCGACAAGAACGGCAAATGAACCTCGCCGCCGACGGCTCCACCGGCCTGCTCGAACTGCGGGCGATCCTGGAGAACGCCACCGTCGGCATCTTGTTTTCCAGGAACCGCAAGTTCGTGCAGGTGAATCCGGTGGCCGCGAAAATGTTCGGCTACACGGTCGAGGAGATGCTCGGGCTGTCCGGCCGCGAGCTCTATCCGTCGGACGAGATCTACGAGGCCGTCGGCCGCGAGGCGGGGCCGGCGCTCGGCGCCGGCGAGTCGTTCTGGACGGAAATGGAAATGAAGCGGCGCGACGGCAGCACCTTCCAGTGCCGCATGTCCGCGAAGGCGGTGAACCCGCGCCGGCCGCAGTCGGGCACGATCTGGATCATGGAGGACGTGACCAAGTGGCGCGCGGCGGAGGAAGCATTGCAGCGCGCCAAGGACGACCTCGAACAGCGCGTGCAGGAACGCACCAACGAACTCACGGCCGCGAACACGCAGTTGCAGAAGGAAGTGTTCGAGCGCGTGCAGGCGGAGCAGCGCATCTGGCACATCGCCCACCACGACTCGCTCACGGGCCTGCCCAACCGCACGCTGCTGCAGGACCGGCTCGACCAGGCATTGATGCACGCCGTGCGCGACAACCATCGCGTCGGCGTCGTCTTCCTCGACCTCGATCGCTTCAAGGACATCAACGACAGCCTCGGCCACGCGGTCGGCGACGAACTGCTCAAGCATGTCGCGGTGCGGCTGGGCAAGGCCGTGCGCGCCGTGGACACCGTATCGCGCCTGGGCGGCGACGAGTTCGTGATCGTCCTCTCGGAGCTGGCCGGCACGGAAGACTCGGCGCTCGTTGCCGAGAAGATCGTCAAGTCGCTCGCGCAGCCGATCCATGCCTTCGACCACGAATTGCGCGTGACGACGTCGATCGGCATCAGCATGTTTCCGGACGACGGCACCGATGCGCTGCAGTTGATGAAGAACGCCGACACCGCGATGTACGACGCCAAGGATCGCGGCGGCAACAATTTCCAGTTCTTCACGGCGGGCATGAACGAGGAGGCGACGCGCCTCTTCGAGCTCGAACACCAGTTGCGCCGTGCGCTCGAAGCCGGCGACCTGCAGCTTTACTACCAGCCGCAGGTGACGATCGACGAGCCGGCCGTGCGCGGCATCGAGGCGCTGGTGCGCTGGAACCACCCGACCCGTGGCCTGCTGTGCCCGCGCGACTTTCTGCCGGTGGCCGAGGAGACGGGGCTGATCCTGCCGCTCGGCGAATGGGTGCTGCGCGAGGCGCTGCACCAGAACCGCGCCTGGCAGGCGGCCGGCTACCCGGCCATGCCGCTGTCGGTGAACCTTTCGCCGCGCCAGTTCCGGCAGAAGGGGCTGGTCGAACTCGTGCGCCGGCTGCTCGAAGATGCCGACCAGCCGGCCCGCCTGCTGGAACTCGAGATCACCGAATCGGCGCTGATGCACAACGTTGGCGAAGCAACCGACACGCTGCGGGAACTGGCGGCGATGGGCGTGCGTCTCAGCATCGATGACTTCGGCATCGGCTACTCGAGCCTGGCCTACCTCAAGCGTTTCCCGGTGCGCAAGCTCAAGATCGACCAGAGCTTCGTGCGCGACCTCGACGTCGACGGCGGCGATGCGGCCGTCGTTTCCGCCATCGTCGGCCTCGCGCGCGGCATGAACCTGCAGACGCTGGCGGAGGGCGTGGAAACCGTGGCGCAGCTGCGGCTGCTGATCACCTACGGTTGCACGCATTTCCAGGGCAATTACTTCCTGCCACCGCAGCCGGCGAGCGAAGCCGACGCGCTGTTCCGCTCGCCCGTCGCCGTAGTGTGAAAGGAGCGCTGTCATGACACGTCCGATCAGCATCATCGGTGCCCCGACCGACGTCGGCGCCGGCGACATCGGCGCCCGCATGGGCCCGGCGGCGCTGCGCGTGGCCGGCATCGTCGAAGCCGCACTCGCGACCGACGGCGGCGCGCGTGACGTCGGCGATGTATCCGGGCCCGACCATCCGCGCGCCATGCCCGAGGGCGGCTACCGGCATCTGCCGCTGGTGACGAAGTGGGCCGGCGCCGCCGCCGAGGCGGTCGGGCGCGAACTCGCGGCCGGCCGGTTGCCGATGCTGCTCGGCGGCGACCACAGCCTGGCCATCGGCTCCATCAGCGCCGTGGCGAAGCACTGCCGCGGCAGCGGCCGCAAGCTGCGCGTGCTCTGGCTCGACGCCCACGCTGATTTCAACACCTCGGCCATCACGCCCAGCGGCAACCTGCACGGCATGCCGGTGGCATGCCTGTGCGGCTACGGCCCGGCCGAGCTGACCATGCTCTCCGGCGCCGTGCCGGCCGTGACGCCCGAGCAGGTGCGCCTGATCGGCATGCGCAGCGTCGATGCCGGCGAAAAGCGCTTCCTCGACGAAGCGCGCGTGCAAGTGTTCGACATGCGCTGCGTCGATGAGATCGGCATGCGCCAGACCATGGAACAGGCGCTCGCCGGCATCGACCGCGACACGCATTTGCACGTCAGCCTCGACGCCGACTTCCTCGACCCCGACATCGCGCCCGGCGTCACCACGCCCGCGCGCGGCGGCCCCACCTACCGCGAGTCGCACCTGTGCATGGAGATGATCGCCGACACGGGCCTGCTCGGCTCGCTCGACATCGCCGAGCTCAACCCGGCGCGCGACACGCGCAACCAGACCGCCGAACTCATCGTCGACCTGGTCGAAAGCCTGTTCGGCAAGAGCACGCTCATCCGGCCCCACGGCTGACGATCACTGAAAGTCAGCCGTCGTGGTACGCCGTGGGGGCTGCGTCAGCGGCGATCGGCCAGCCCCGACTCCTGCCACAGCGCGCGGCCGAAGGCCTTCCAGGCCGGGCCGCCGTGGGTTTCGACGTTGTCGCCCGCGCTTTCTGTCATCACCTTCAACATCAGTTGGGCGAGGCCGAAGAGATCGAGCTTGGCGCGCCACAGCGGCGTATCACCGGGGCTGACTTTGGCGTCCTCGCCGGGCCGGTAGGCGAGCGCTTCGCGTGCGAGCGCGCGCACGGCGTTGTCGTCCTGCCAGTCGATGCCGAGGATGACGCCGTGCCGCTCGATCTCGCGCTCGATGCGGATGGCTTCCTCACCGTAGTTCTCGAACGCGGCCATGGTCACTTCCCGTTCTTGCGTTTCGGCGATGGTGTCAGGATCGGCGCCAGGTAGCGCCCCGTGTAGCTGCCGGCGATGCCGGCCACCGCTTCGGGTGATCCGGTGGCGATGATACGCCCACCGCCGTCGCCGCCCTCGGGGCCGAGGTCGAGCAGCCAGTCGGCCGTCTTGATGACGTCGAGGTTGTGTTCGATGACGACGACCGTGTTGCCGTGATCGCGCAGCCGGTGCAGCACGGAGAGCAGCATCTCGATGTCCTGGAAGTGCAGGCCCGTAGTGGGCTCGTCGAGGATATACAGCGTGCGACCGGTATCGCGCTTCGAGAGTTCCAGCGCCAGTTTCACCCGTTGCGCTTCGCCGCCCGAAAGTGTTGTGGCCGACTGGCCGAGTTGGATGTAGGAAAGGCCGACGTCGACCAGCGTCTCCAGCTTCCTCGCCACGACCGGTACGGGCGCGAAGAACTCGTGCGCCTGCTCGACGGTCATCTGCAGCACTTCGTAGATGGTTTTGCCCTTGTAGCGCACTTCCAGTGTCTCGCGGTTGTAGCGCTTGCCGTGGCAGACGTCGCAGGGCACGTAGATGTCGGGCAGGAAGTGCATCTCCACCTTGATCATGCCGTCGCCCTGGCAGGCTTCGCAGCGTCCGCCC
>DATJQH010000001.1:0-22552 GCA_035505955.1 Rhodocyclaceae bacterium | reverse complement strand
AGGCTATGTTAGAGCCTGCCTTTTCGTTCCTGCCGAAAGAGCTTTACAACCCGAAGGCCTTCTTCACTCACGCGGAATGGCTGGATCAGGGTTGCCCCCATTGTCCAAAATTCCCCACTGCTGCCTCCCGTAGGAGTCTGGACCGTGTCTCAGTTCCAGTGTGGCTGGTCGTCCTCTCAGACCAGCTACGGATCGTCGCCTTGGTAGGCCTTTACCCCACCAACTAGCTAATCCGCCATCGGCCGCTCCTATCGCGTGAGGTCTTGCGATCCCCCACTTTCACCCTCAGGTCGTATGCGGTATTAATCCGGCTTTCGCCGAGCTATCCCCCACGACAGGGTACGTTCCGATGTGTTACTCACCCGTTCGCCGCTCGCCACCAGGGTTGCCCCCGTGCTGCCGCTCGACTTGCATGTGTAAAGCATTCCGCCAGCGTTCAATCTGAGCCAGGATCAAACTCTTCAGTTCAATCTCTGCTTTTACTCCACTCAAACGAATCTCAAGGGTCAGACTTGCGTCTAACCATTACTGTTTCGTGTAAGTGCTTTCGTACATCTCTTTAGCTTCGGCAGCAGCAAACTCCACCTTCGGTTCCCCTCAGGCTTCCGTCTCACCAGGTCGCCTTCCAGCTCCCCAGTACAGGCCAAACCCTTCGATCTCAGGTTCGCCCTACCACTCCCACCAGCCCCAAGCACCTACACCTATCGGCTGTTCGATTGTTAAAGAACTGTTGCTGCTCAGCAGCGAAGAGGGGCGCATTATACGGACTGAAACCCGCCCGTCAACGGCCCTTGCGAATTATTTTCAGGTCAACGACACGCGCGCGAACTTGCGCTTGCCGACCTGCATGACGATCGTGTTGCCGGCCTTGAAAACAAGTCCCTTGTCGACTACTTTTTCGCCGTCGACGCGAACGCCGCCGCCGTCGATCATGCGCATCGCTTCGGATGTGCTCGCCACCAATCCGGCCTGCTTGAGCACTTGTGCGACCGGACCCGCGGGCACGCTCAGTTCGGGCATCTCGTCGGGCATGGCGCCCCGCTGGAAGCGCGCCTCGAAGTCCGCCAGGGCTTCCTCGGCGTCTTTCAGCGAATGAAATCGAGCAACGATTTCCTGCGCCAGCATCACTTTGACGTCGCGCGGATTGCGGCCGCCGGCCACCTCCTGCTTCAGCTTTGCGATCTCGACATTGCCGCGGAAAGACAGCAGGTCGTAGTAGCGCCACATCAGTTCATCGGAAACCGACATCAGCTTGCCGAAGATTTCCTTCGGCGGCTCGGCGATGCCGACGTAGTTGCCGAGTGACTTCGACATCTTGTTCACGCCGTCGAGGCCTTCGAGCAGCGGCATCATCAGGATGCATTGCGGCGACTGGCCGTAATGTTTTTGCAGTTCGCGGCCGACCAGCAGATTGAACTTCTGGTCGGTGCCGCCGAGTTCGACATCCGCCTTCATCGCGACAGAGTCGTAGCCCTGGCAGAGCGGATAGAGGAATTCATGGATGGCGATTGGCTGGCCGCCCGCATACCGCTTCGAGAAGTCGTCGCGTTCGAGCATGCGCGCGACCGTGTGCAGTGCAGCGAGTTTGATCATGCCCGCCGCGCCCATGCCCTCGAACCAGGTGGAGTTGAAGCAGACCTCGGTCTTCTCGGGATCGAGGATCTTGAACACCTGCTGCCGGTAGGTCTGGGCGTTTTCGAGGATCTGCTCGCGCGACAGCGGCGGCCGCGTTGTGTTCTTGCCCGTCGGATCGCCGATCATGCCGGTGAAGTCGCCGATCAGGAACATGATGTGGTGGCCGAGCTCCTGGAAATGGCGCAGCTTGTTGATCAGCACCGTATGGCCGAGGTGCAGGTCCGGTGCCGTGGGATCGAAGCCGGCTTTGACACGCAGCGGCCGGCCGGTCTTCAGCTTCTCGACCAGTTCCGCCTCGATCAGCAGGTCGTCGGCGCCGCGCTTGATGAGCGCCAGTTGGGATTCGATATCGGCCATAAGCGGTGATATTGGCTTGATTTCGCGCATTGACGACGAAGGCGATTTTGCTACACTCCGCCGACTCTGACGCTGATCCAAGTCCTTAGTGGGAAACGAAAAAACGCGAATTCTAGCGCATGCGCTGCGCTTCGGCGACGCCAGGCCCCTGTCGTTCTGGGCGTTGGTGGCCGTTGCGGGCGCCTCCGTGTTCGGCGTGGTGGCGGCTTTTGGCACCGCGCCCGACACCGACGTCGCGCCGATGCGCCACCCGGTGGTCGAGGAGTTGGCCACGCCGAAGCTTGATGCGATAGACGCATCCGGCGAACTCTTCGTGCACGAGGAGCGCGTCCAGCGCGGCGACACCGTGGCTACCCTGCTGTCGCGCCTCGGTGTCGATGGCGACACCGCCCTGGCCTACCTGGAAAGCAATCGCGAGGCGGCAGTGATCTCCCGCCAGATGGGCCCCGGCAAGGTCGTGACCGCGAGAGTCGGCCGCGACGGCGCGCTGCAGTCGCTGGTGTTCCCACTCAACGGCGGCAAGGACCAGGCACTGGTGGTCGAACGCGACGGCGCCGGAGGATTCCGCGCCAGCGCCCAGGCGCTGCCCATGGAAACGCAGGTGCTGATGAAGTCGGCCGAAATCCGCTATTCGCTGTTCGGCGCCACCGATGCAGCAGGCATTCCCGATGGCGTTGCCACGCAGTTGGCCGACATCTTCGGCGGCGATATCGATTTCCATCGCGACCTGCGCCGCGGCGACCGCTTCTCGGTCATCTACGAATCGATCAACTATCTCGGCAAGCCCGTGCGCGTCGGCCGCATCCTGGCGGCGAAATTCGTGAACGACGGCCGGACCTATCGCGCCGCCTGGTTCGAAGGCACCGACGGGCGCGGCGGCTACTACACCGCCGAAGGCAAGAACATCCGCAAGGTCTTCCTGCGGTCGCCGCTCGAGTTCTCGCGCATCACCTCCGGCTACAGCAACGCGCGCTTCCATCCTATCCTGCACCGGTTCACCGCGCATCGGGGCATCGACTTCGCGGCGCCGACCGGGACGCCCGTGAAGGCGACGGGCGACGGCGTCGTCGAATTCAAGGGCTGGAAGGGCGGCTACGGAAATTTCATCATCCTGCGCCACCAAGGCCAGTACGAAACCGCTTACGGGCACCTTTCCGCATTCGCGGCAGGCCTGCATCAGGGGATGCGCGTCTCGCAGGGCGACGTGATCGGCTACGTCGGCATGACCGGTCTGGCGACCGGCCCGCACCTGCACTACGAGTTCCGCGTCGCGGGCGTGCATCGCAATCCGCTGGCGATGGTGCTGCCCGCGGCGCCGCCGCTCTCGCCCGACCAGCTGCCGGCGTTCCGCGAGCACACGCAGGAAGTGCTGGCGCGCCTCGACGAACTGGGCAGCAGCAACCTCGCGTTGCTCGACTAGTGGCCGCGAAGTTCTACGTCGGGCTGATGTCCGGTACCAGCCTCGATGGCGTAGATGCAGTGCTCGCGGCATTCGACGGCGACAAGCCCGAATTCGTCGCCAGTCACCATCTGCCGTTCGACGACAACATGCGCGCCGAGGCGCTGGCACTGCATGAGCGCGGCCACGATGAACTGCACCGCGCCGCGCTGCTCGGCAATCGCCTCGTCCGCAGTTACGCCGAAGCGGTCTCAGGCCTGCTCTCCAAAGTCAGCCCCGATGGTACGCCGTGCCAGGTGCGCGCCATCGGCTGCCACGGCCAGACCGTGCGCCACCAGCCTGCCGACGGCTACACGCTGCAGTTGAACAATCCCGCGCTGCTGGCCGAGCTCACCGGCATCACGGTCGTCGCCGATTTCCGCAGCCGTGACATCGCCGCCGGCGGCCAGGGTGCGCCGCTGGTGCCGGCATTCCACGACGCATTGTTCCGCACGCCGGACCTGCATCGCGTCGTGCTCAATCTCGGCGGCATTGCCAACCTCACCGACCTCGCGCCCGGGAAGCCGACCACCGGCTTCGATTGCGGGCCGGGCAACATGCTGATGGATGCCTGGGTGCAGAGGCATCACGGTCATCGCTTCGACACGGACGGCAGCTGGGCCGCCACCGGAACCGTGCTGCCCGAACCGCTGGCGCGCCTGCGCGCCCATCCCTTCCTCGCGCTGCCGCCGCCGAAGAGCTGCGGCCGTGCGGAGTTCAACCTCGACTGGCTGTCGCGCCAACTCGAAGGCACCGAGCGCCCGCGCGACGTGCAGGCAACGCTGGCCGCGTTCACCGCCGCGACCGTCGCCGACGCGGTGCGCGACCATTGCGGCACGCCCGACGAACTCGTCGTCTGCGGCGGCGGCGCGCGCAACCGGACGTTGATGAAGTTGCTGGCCGAGCGCGTGCCCGCACGGCGTACCGTCGGGACTGACTCTCTGGGTCTGCCCGTCGACTGGGTCGAGGCCGCCGCCTTCGCCTGGCTGGCGTGGCGTACGCTGCGCGGCGAACCGGGCAACCTGCCCGCGGTCACCGGCGCGCGCGGCCCGCGCGTGCTCGGCGCGATCTACCCGGCCTAGTGTTTTTCTTCTACCCTGAACTTCTCGTGGCAGCCCTTGCAGGACCTGCCCAGTTCGCCGAACGCGACCTTCGCGGCCGTGGCATCGCCCGTCGCGGCGACCTTCGCCATTTCGTTGGCGGCTTCGTTGAACGTCTTGGCCACCTTGGCGACGCCTTCGTGGTCGGTGAATAGCTCGGGCTTGACTTTGGTCTCGTGGAAACCCGTGCCCTTGTCGGTGCCAGGCATGTAGAGCTTGCCCATGCCCGAGTTGGCGATCGCCTGGATCACGTTGGCCGCCTGGATCACTTCGCCCTTGTTGTATTCACCTTCGAGATTCATCTTGATGCGGCCCATATTCCAGGCCATGAACTTGTAGCCGCCTTGCCGCGCGGTGATGGCGTCTTCCGGCTTCATCTCGGCCAGCGCGACAGTGGACAGCACCGCCAGCGCAAGCGCGGCGAGGGACAGGTTGCGAACGTGGGTCATGACAGCCTCCTGATTGTTGTTGGTAAGCGTTCTGCTAATCGGGTCCGGTGGCGAAGAGATGCTTGAGCCGCAGCATGCCGCCGTCGCGGCGCAGCGCGACGAGTCGATCGATGTTCGGGTGCTTGCCCGGATGCGCCTCGGCATCCGCCGCGTGCTCCGCGTACAGTTCCAGGCCCTTCTTCGCCGCTTCGGCGGTAATGGCGCCGTAGATCTGGCCCAGGTGGTTGTACACCGCCAGCGATCCGGTCTGGCCCTGCTTGTTCTCGATGGTGCCGACCACCGCGCCGGAGGCGTCGACAAGCTCGATGGCCTGCAGGTGCGAGACGCGCGGCAGCGCCTTCAGGTTCTCGGCGAAGCCCATCAGATCTCTTTCGCGAGCTTCGCCGCGATGCCGATGTAGTTGGCCGGCGTGATCTGCAGCAGGCGCTGCTTCTCGGCCTCGGGAATCGCCAGCGTCTTGATGAACGCATGCAGCGCATCCTTCTCGATGCCCTTGCCGCGCGTGAGGTCCTTCAACTGCTCGTACGGATTCTCGATGCCGTAACGGCGCATCACCGTTTGCACCGGCTCGGCCAGCACCTCCCAGCAGGCATCGAGGTCTTCGGCCAGGCGCTGCGGATTCGCCTCCAGCTTGTTGAGTCCACGCAGGCTCGAATCATAGGCGAGCAGCGCATAGCCGAACGCCACGCCCATGTTGCGCAGCACCGTCGAGTCGGTGAGGTCGCGCTGCAGGCGCGAGACCGGCAGCTTCTCCGAGAGATGGTGCAGCACCGCGTTCGCGAGGCCCAGGTTGCCTTCCGAGTTCTCGAAATCGATCGGGTTCACCTTGTGCGGCATGGTGGACGAACCGATCTCGCCGGCCTTCGTCTTCTGCTTGAAGTAGCCGAGCGAAATGTACTGCCAGATGTCGCGGTCGGCGTCGAGCAGGATGGTGTTCGCGCGTGCAATCGCGTCGAACAGTTCCGCCATCGCGTCGTGCGGCTCGATCTGGATTGTGTAGGGATTGAACTCGAGACCGAATGACTCGATGAACTTGCGGCTGAACGCGGCCCAGTCGAAGTCCGGATAGGCCGACAGGTGCGCGTTGTAGTTGCCGACCGCGCCATTGAATTTTGCGGTGAGGCGCACGCCGGCGATGCGGGCGCGCGCCCGCATCAGGCGTGCGGCGACGTTGGCCATCTCCTTGCCGAGCGTGGTCGGACTCGCCGGCTGCCCGTGCGTATGCGCGAGCATCGGCAGGTCGGCCAGCTGGTGTGCCAGGTCGCGGAAGCGGCTGACGACGTCGTCCAGCGCCGGCAGCAGGATCGCATCGCGAGCCTCCTTCAACATCAGCGCATGGGAAACGTTGTTGATGTCCTCCGACGTGCACGCGAAATGGATGAACTCGGCGACACGCATCACCTCCGCGTTGCCCTTGAAGCGGTCCTTGAGCCAGTACTCGATCGCCTTCACGTCGTGGTTGGTGCGCGCCTCGATGGTCTTGACGGCCTGTGCATCGTCCACCGAAAACGCAGCAGCTGCAGCATCCAGTTCGGTCACGGTCGCCTGCGAAAAAGCGGCCACTTCGCCGATCTCGCGTGCGGCCGCGAGCGCCTTCAGCCACTCGATCTCGACGCGGATGCGATTGCGGAACAGGCCGAACTCGGAGAAGTGCGCGCGCAGCGGCTCGACCTTGGCGGCGTAGCGGCCGTCGAGCGGAGAAAGGGCGGTGAGCGTGGTGGCGAACATATCGATGCAGGCGGCGGATGGAACGATTGAATTTTATCATGCGCGCATTTGCTGCCGGTCCGCTAGGATGTCCTGGCGACACCACGCATCGCGCCGGCTATAATTTTTCCACCAACCCCAAGTTTGACCTCACAACATGAAACTGCTCGGCTCGTTGACCAGCCCCTATGCGCGCAAGGCGCGCGTCGTCCTGGCCGAAAAGAAGATCGAATACGAATGGGTGGTCGACTCGCCCAATTCGCCGGATACCACGGTGCCGAGCTACAACCCGCTGGCGCGCATTCCGGTCCTGCTGCTCGACGACGACACCGCGCTGTTCGATTCACCCGTCATCGTCGAATACCTCGACGGCCTGGCGCCGAACGCCAAACTTTTCCCGCAATCCAGCCGCGAGCGCATCGAGGTCAAGCGCTGGGAGGCGCTGGCCGACGGCGTGCTCGATGCCGCCGTGGGTGCGCGCATGGAGCAGATGCGGCCGGCCGGCGAACGCAGCGAAAGCTGGATCACGCGCGAGCGCGGCGTCATCGACGCGGCGCTGGCCATGATGGCGCGCGAACTCGGCGATCAGCCCTGGTGCATGGGCACGCCTTTCACTTTCGCCGACATCGCCGTCGGCTGCGCACTCGGCTACCTGGCGTTCCGCTTTCCCGACATCGACTGGCGCGGCCGCCACCCGAACCTCGGTCGCTTGCACGACAAGCTGATGCAGCGGCCATCGTTCGCGGACACCGTACCGCGCGACGCCTAGTCGTCTGTCATCGGCAACGCTTGCGCGTCCTGTGCGTGGGCGTAGACTCGGCATTCCTCGAGACATTCCGGTTTCTCAATCACCAGGGAGCACACACATGAAACTGCTTGCAACCGCACTCGCAATCATCGTCGCCACCAGCCTCGCCGCCTGCGGCAAGAAGGAAGACCCGGCCGCGGCCGCAGCCGCCAAGGCGAAGGAAGCCATGCAGCAGGCGGGCGAAGCCGCCAAGACCGCCGTCGAGAAGACCGGCGAAGCGGCCAAGGCGGCCGGCGAGGCCGCGAAGGAAGCCGGCAAGGAAGCGGTGACTGCCACGACCGACGCGGCGAAGGGTGCCGCCGACAAGGCCAAGGAAGTCGGCACAGCCACGGCCGACGCAGCGAAGAATGTCGCCACGGCCACCAAGGAAGGCGCCAAGGACGTGGCCAACGCGGCCAAGAAGTAGGAGTCAGCCCGGCCGGGACGCCGCGCTGGCGTTCCGGCCTTTTTCGGACTACGATGATCTTGTCATCGCGCGCAAGGGCGCGGTGACAGGATGGAAACGTGTGCTGTTTGGGGGGAGAGCAGGCGGAAGCGGTCCGGGAGTATCGATTCCCGGGTCCTTCACCATCGGTTGTTTTCCAATCAACCGGGCCAGGAGGTTTGCCATGAAGACCCTCATCACCGTCTCCGTTGTCATCGTCACGCTGCTTGGTGTCCTCGGCTTGTACATGTCGCTCAAGGGGGACATCGCCACCCCACCCGTTGTGGTGACCGCGGCCAAGTAGCCTCCGGCCGGGATACGACGAATTGCTGCTTCGGGCTCAGGCGATGATGCCGCCCCCGAGGCAGGCCAGCGACTCGTAGACCACCACTGACTGGCCGGGCGTGACCGCCCACTGCGGTGCGGCGAAGGCGATCTCGCACCGGCTCGCGTCGATGCTCTCGACCTCACAGGCGGCGTCGGGTTGGCGGTATCGCGTCTTCGCGGCATAGACCCAGTGCGTGTGGGGCGGCTTGCACGCGATCCACGATAGTTGCTCCGCCGCAAGGCGGTCCCGCATCAGCGCCGGATGCTCGTGCCCCTGCACGACGTAGAGGATGTTCTTCGCCATGTCCTTGCCGACCACGAACCACGGCACTTCCGGCGCGCCCTTCACGCCGCCAATTCCGAGGCCCTCGCGCTGGCCGATGGTGTAGTACATCAGCCCCTCGTGCCGGCCGACCACACGCTCGTCGTCGAGCAGGCGGATCTCGCCCGGCTGCTTCGGCAGGTAGCGCGCAAGGAATTCGCGGAACGGCCGTTCGCCGATGAAGCAGATGCCCGTGGAATCCTTCTTGGCATGATTGGGGAGTCCGGCATCCGCCGCGATCTTCCGGACGTCGCGCTTGTACAGGTGCCCGACCGGGAACAGCGTCTTCGACAATTGCGCCTGGTTCAGCCGGTAGAGGAAGTAGCTCTGGTCCTTGGTGCCGTCCTCGGCCTTCAGCAATTGCCACGCGCCGAGGAACTCGCGCACCTGCGCGTAGTGTCCGGTGGCGATCCTGTCGGCGCCGAGTTTCACCGCATGGTCGAGGAAGGCCTTGAACTTGATCTCGGAATTGCACAGCACGTCCGGGTTCGGCGTGCGGCCGGCCTGGTATTCGCGCAGGAAATCGGCGAACACACGCTCCTTGTACTCGGCGGAGAAATTCACGACCTCGAGGTCGATGCCGATCACGTCGGCGGCGGCGGCCGCGTCGATCAGGTCCTGGCGCGACGAGCAGTATTCGTCGTTGTCGTCGTCCTCCCAGTTCTTCATGAACAGGCCGGTGACGCGATGGCCCGCGCGCTTCAGCAGCAGCGCCGCAACGGACGAGTCGACGCCGCCGGACATGCCGACGATGATGTGCTCAGCCATAGTGCCGGATCAGGTCGAGCGGAAAGCGCCGGCCGGCGAGGTAGTCGTGCACGCACTGCCGGATCAGCGGGCTGCGGTGCCGCTCGCGCGTCGCCTCGATTTCCTGCGGCGTCATCCACACGGCGCGCAGGATGCCCGTGTCGAGCGCGCGGCCGACCTCCTCCTCGCCCAGCGTGCCGGCAAAGGCAAAACGAAGATAGGTGATGTCTCGCTGCGGTCTGGGCCATTGATACACGCCGACCAGCGCCTCCGGCCGGAAGTGCCAGGCGGTCTCCTCGAGCGCCTCGCGCGCACAGGCATCGACCAGCGACTCGCCTTCGTCGAGATGTCCGGCCGGCTGGTTGAAGCGGACACCGTCCGCGGTTTCCTCCTCGACGAGGAGAAAACGGCCGTCGCGCTCGATCAGCGCGGCGACCGTGACATTGGGTTTCCAGATGCGATCCATGCGGCGATTCTACCGGGCCAAATCCGATAAAATTCCGCTTTGTCCTCAAGAAACCCGGAGACTCGATCATGTCCATGGCCGACCGCGACGGCTTCATCTGGTATGACGGCAAGCTGGTGCCGTGGCGCGATGCCACCACGCACGTTCTGACGCACTCGCTGCATTACGGCCTCGCCGTCTTCGAGGGCGTGCGCGCCTACAAGACCGTCAGCGGCACGGCCATCTTCCGCCTCAAGGAACACACCGACCGCCTGTTCAATTCGGCGCACATCTACCGCATGCCGATGCCATGGGACAAGGCGACGCTGATGGAAGCCCAGAAGGAAGTGGTGCGCGCCAACAAGCTCGAATCCTGCTACATCCGGCCGATCGCGTTCTACGGCTCGGAGAAGATGGGCGTCAGCCCGCGCGGCGCCAGCACGCACGTGGCGATCGCCGCCTGGCCCTGGGGCGCCTACCTGGGCGAGGAAGGCCTGGAGAAGGGCATCCGCGTCAAGACCGCGAGCTACGCCCGCCACCACGTCAACGTCTCGATGTGCCGCGCCAAGTACTCCGGCACCTACGCGAACTCGATCCTCGCCAACATGGAAGCGACCGAGAACGGCTATGACGAGGCGCTGCTGCTCGACGTCGACGGCTTCGTCGCCGAAGGCGCCGGCGAGAACCTGTTCGTCGTCAAGGACGACAAGATCTACGAGCCCGAGATCGCCTCGGCGCTGATCGGCATCACGCGCGCCTCGGTGCACGTGCTGGCCGCGGAGCTCGGCTACACGGTAATCTCCAAGCGCCTGACGCGCGACGACCTGTACATCGCCGACGAAGCCTTCTTCACCGGCACCGCCGCCGAGGTGACGCCGATCCGCGAAGTCGACAACCGGCAGATCGGCGCCGGCAGCCGCGGCCCGCTGACCGCAAAGATCCAGAGCCGCTTTTTCGAAGTCGTGGCCGGTCGCCTGCCCGAGCACGCCGACTGGCTGGCCAAGGTATAAGGAGCCCACGATGACTGCACTGAACGAAACCGCGCGCGAAGTCGACGTCACGGCGCACGACCTGCCGCTCGCCTGCCCGCGCGAAGGCGCGCCGCTGTGGGCGCGGCATCCGCGCGTCTTCCTCGACGTGCTGGACCAGGGCACCGCCGTGTGTCCCTATTGCGGCACGACGTACCGCTTCACGGGCCCGGCACCGAAGGGCCACCACTGACCGTGTCCAGCCGCATCCTGGTTGTTGCGCCGTCCTGGATCGGCGACACGATCATGATGCAGCCGCTCCTGATGCGGCTGAAGGCGCGCGAGCCCGACGCGCAGATTCATGTGCTCGCGCCGGCCTGGAGCGCGCCGCTGCTGGCGCGCATGCCTGAGGTCACGGCGACCATCGACAACCCGTTCGCGCACGGCCAGTTCGATCTTGCCGGCCGACGCGCGCTCGCACGGCGTATCGCGGAGGCTGACTTTTCGAGCGCCTACGTGCTGCCGAACTCCTGGAAGTCCGCGCTCGTACCGTTCCTCGCGCGGATTCCGCAGCGCACCGGCTACACCGGTGAAGCGCGCTACCTCCTGCTCAACGATCGCCACACGCTCGACGAAGCGGCGCTCCCGCGCCTCGTGGACCGCTACGCTGCACTCGCGGGACCGCTCGACGGACCGGCGCCGGATCCGCGCCTGACCTCGACGCCGGAGCGGCAGAACGCAGCGCGCGCCGCACTCGGCCTGCCGCTGGATGCCGCCCCGCTCATCTTCTGCCCGGGCGCCGAATACGGTCCGGCCAAGCGCTGGCCCGCGCGCCACTTCGCCGAACTCGCGACGAAAGTCAGCCCGCGTGGTACGCCGATATGGAGCGTCGGCGGCGCCAAGGATGCCGGCATCGGTGCCGAGATCGAGCGCCTGTCCGGTGGCACAGCCGTCAACCTGTGCGGCCGTACCGACCTCGAACAGGCCATCGACCTGATCGCCGGCGCGCGCGCCGTGGTGAGCAACGACTCCGGCCTGATGCACGTCGCCGCGGCACTCGACCGGCCGCTGGCAGCACTTTATGGCTCGTCGAGCCCCAGCTACACGCCGCCGCTGTCGCCGCATGCGAAAATGATATCGCTCGGCCTCGACTGCAGCCCGTGTTTCAAGCGCGAGTGCCCGCTCGGCCACCTGAATTGCCTGAATCAACTTTCACCGGACCAGGTTCTCGCAGCGCTTCGCGACAATGTCTGACAAGCCCATCTTCCCCACCCCGCAGGACGCCGAAGCTGCGTTCTACGACGCCATCGAGCGCGCCGACCTCGACGCGTTGATGAGCATCTGGTCGGAGGACGAGGAAGTCGTCTGCGTACATCCCGGCGGCGCGCGTCTGACCGGCTACGCGGCCATCCGCGACGCCTGGCGTCGCATCTTCGAGGGCGGCCCGCGCCTCAAGGTGCGCCTGTCGGGCGGCACCGCGGTGCACACCCCCTTCACCGCCGTGCACACCGTGGTCGAACACATCTCGGTACGCGACGACGAATCGCGCCGCGCGCCGGTGATCGCCACCAACGTCTTCGTGCGCGGCGCGCTGGGCTGGCGTCTGGTGCTGCACCACGCCTCGCCGGCGCCGCCGGAGGCCATGAACGAAGCGCCGAAGGTGCTTCATTAGTCTGCAATCGAAACTACGCACGCTTGGCAATCTTCCCAATCGCAGCAGCCGGAGAAAACAATGAGCACAATCGCCCCCGAAATCTTCAAGGCCTATGACATCCGCGGCATCGTCGACAAGTCGCTCACCGTCGACGCCGTGTTCACCATCGGCCGCGCCCTCGGTTCCGAAGCGCGCGAGCGCGGCCTCAAGACCATCGCCATCGGCCGCGACGGCCGACTGTCCGGCCCGGCCCTGGCCTCAGCGCTGGCCAAGGGCATCAACGCCGCCGGCATCGACGTGGTCGACATCGGATGCGTGCCGACGCCGGTCACCTATTTCGCCGCCTTCGAACTCGGCACCGAGAGCTGCGTCTCCGTCACCGGCAGCCACAACCCGCCCGATTACAACGGCCTCAAGATGGTCCTCGGCGGCCAGACGCTGTTCGGCCCGCTGATCCAGGACCTGAGAAAGCGCATCGTCGACGACCGGCTGGCAACGGGCGCGGGCACGCTGCGCCACGCGGACGTGCGCGAGGCCTACCTCAGGCGCATCGTCAGCGACGTGAAGCTCGCGCGGCCGATGAAGATCGTCGTCGACTGCGGCAACGGCGTCGCCGGCGGCTTCGCGCCCGACCTGTTCCGGCGCATGGGCTGCGAGGTCATCGAACTCTTCTGCGAAGTGGATGGCAGCTTCCCCAACCACCATCCTGATCCGTCGAAGCCCGAGAACCTGAAAGACGTCATCCGCACGCTGAAGGAAACGGATGCCGAACTGGGGCTGGCCTTCGACGGCGACGGCGACCGCCTCGGCGTCGTCACCAAGGACGGCGAAATCATCTACCCGGATCGCCAGCTGATGCTGTTTGCCGCCGACGTGCTGAGTCGCAACCCCGGCGCGCAGATCATCTTCGACGTCAAGTGCTCGCGCTGGGTAGCCGAGTCGGTGCGCCACCAGGGCGGCAAGCCGCTGATGTGGAATACCGGCCACGCCTTCATCAAGTCCAAGCTCAAGGAAACCGGCGCGCCGCTGGCGGGAGAGATGAGCGGGCACATGTTCTTCAAGGAACGCTGGTACGGCTTCGACGACGGCCTCTACGCCGGCGCGCGCCTGCTCGAAATCATCAGCCGCTGGAAGGATGCCAACTGGCCGTTGAAGAACCTGCCAAACGCCATCGCAACGCCCGAACTCAACCTGAAGATGAAGGAAGGCGAGCCGCATGCGCTGATCGCCAAACTGCAGAAGGAAGGCAGGTTCGCCGGCGCGCGCGAACTCATCACCATCGACGGCGTGCGCGCCGAGTACCCGGACGGCTTCGGCCTCGCGCGCGCCTCCAACACCACGCCGGTCGTCGTACTGCGCTTCGAGGCCGATAGCCAAGCTGCCCTGGAACGCATCCAGGGCGAATTCAAGGACGCCCTGGCCGCCGCCTGGCCGGGTCTGGACGTCAACTTCGCGGCCGGGCATTGAAGAATGGGCCGTTTTCGCCCGAACGATTGAACTGGCCGCAAAAATTGTCATAAATGTGACAATTTAGCTTTTACTTTAGTAGTAGATTCGCCTGACCCATGATGTTGCGGCAATGCCGGGGGGCTTTGCCGCACCTTGTCTTTCCGGAGGAGGAGAGCACATGTTCAACGGCGAATTGAAGCGCACCGTCCGCGATCTCACCACGCAGTTGGGCACCATCACCGCCAACGCGGCGGTCGCTGAAAAGGAACTGGCTGCCGCGCGCCAGGCGCAGGCGCAAGCCGAGGCCCGCGCCAGGGAAATGCAGGAGGAGGTGGAGAACTGCGGACGCATCTACCGCACCATGCGCTCGTTCGGCGACTCCTTCCTCGACATCCAGCGCTCGCAGGCGGGTGTCGCAACCGTCATGGCAACGGAAAAGCAGCACGCCGCCGAAGCTGCCAGCGCATCGAGCGCCAACCAGCAGGCGATGACCGCCATCGCCGAAAGCCTGCGCGCCATGGCCGGCGACAGCGGCGAAATGGCCAAGAACGTCGATACGCTCACCGAACGGGCAACGCAGATCGGCGGCATCGTCCAGTTGATCAAGGAAATCGCCGATCAGACCAACCTGCTGGCCCTCAACGCGGCCATCGAGGCGGCGCGGGCCGGCGAACAGGGACGCGGTTTTGCCGTCGTTGCCGACGAAGTGCGCAAGCTGGCCGAACGCACCACCAACGCGACCACCGAAATCTCCGGCCTCGTCTCGTCCATCCAGCAGGAAACGCAGACGACCCGCAGCCAGATGGAACGCTGGGCGCAGCGCTCGGAAAGCTTCGGCCAGGACGGCCAGGCGGCCACGGAGCGCATGCAGGAACTTTTCGTGCTATCCAAGCGCATGGAGAAGACCATCGCCGCCTCGGCGCTGCGCAGTTTCATCGAGGTGGCGAAGATCGACCACCTGGTCTACAAGTTCGAGGTCTACAAGGTCTTCATGTGCCAGTCGGAAAAGAAGCTGGAGGATTTCGCCGACCACACGCACTGCCGGCTCGGCAAGTGGTACTACGAGGGCGAGGGCAAGGCCCAATATTCGACGCTGCCCGGCTATCGCGAGATGGAAGCGCCGCACCAGCGTTTCCACAGCGCCGGCCTCGCAGCGCTGCGCGCATATTTCGACGGCGTCCACGAGAAGGCATTCGCCGGCATCGCCGAGATGGAGGCGGCGAGCATGGAGGTACTGGCCAACCTGGATCGAATCGCCGCCAGCGGGGAAAACGCGAAGGCCTGACGTTTCCGCGACGCGCTACTTCTTTTCCTCGGGTTTCTTTTCTTCGTCGCCGAGCACCGCGTCGGCCGCCTTGCCGACGCCCTTGCCGACGATCTTCACGGTGCCGATCGCCGCGTCGGCAGCGAGCCCCACCACACCGGCCGTCACCGACACCGCCGTATCGGCGACGGCGATGACCGCGCAGCCGGACAGCACCGGCGCGAGTGCGGCCACGACGAGCAGGCCGGAAATTGGCGACTTCTTCATTTGCATCGCGCCGAATCTAGCGCGCCAAGCAACGATTGCCGCGCTGTCGCGCATGGCCGACAGTGCGGGTCGCCCGCGGTGATCAGGCCTCCTTGGGCCAGAGGATCATCTGCGTGCAGCGGAACAGCGCGATCCGGCGGCCCGTGGCCTCGTGGGTGACGAGCGCGTCCCACACCTGCGTGGTGCGCCCGCCATGCTCGTTGAGCGCTTCGCAGACCAACGTGCCTTCGGTCGCAGTACCGAGGAAGTTCGATTTGAGTTCGATGGTCGTGAACGACTGCGCGCCCTCGGGCAGGTGGGCGATGGTGCCGTAGCCGCAGGCGGTGTCCGCCAGCGCGATGATCGATGCAGCATGCAGGAAGCCGTTGGGCGCCAGGAGATGCGGCTGCACCGGCATGCGCGCGTGAACGCGTCCGGGCGTCACGGCCAGCACCTCGATGCCCATGTGTCCCGGGAAGAAGCTGCGGCCGCGCTCGTTGAGAATCTCGCGCGTGATGTCGCCGCGCAGCGTCACAGCTTCGCCTCGACCCAGCCGCGCACCGAAGCAAGCGCGGCGGGCAGCGCCGCGGCGTCGGTGCCGCCGGCCTGCGCCATGTCGGGCCGGCCGCCGCCCTTGCCGCCCACCTGCTGCGCGACCATGTTCACCAGTTCGCCTGCCTTCACGCGCGAAGTCAGCCCCGACGACACGCCGGCGATCAGGCTCACCTTGCCGTCGCTGACGCTCGCGAGCACGATGGCTGCGTCCTTCAGCTTGTCCTTGAGTTTGTCCAGCGTGTCGCGCAAAGCCGCAACGTCGGCGCCGTCCATCGTCGCCGCCAATACCTTGATGCCCTTCACTTCGACCGCCTGACCGGCGAGGTCGTCGCCCTGCCCCGAGGCCATCTTGGCCTTCAGACGCGCCAGTTCCTTTTCCAGCGCGCGCACGTTGTCGAGGATGCCGGTGATACGCTCGGCGAGTTCGTCGGGCTGCGTCTTCAGGAGCGCCGAGACACCCTGCACGCGCCGCTCCTGCTCCTGCAGGTAGCGCAGCGCGTTGGCGCCGGTGACGGCCTCGACGCGCCGCACGCCGGCGGCAACGCCAGCCTCCGCGACGATCTTGAACAAGCCGATGTCGCCGGTGCGGCCGACGTGGGTGCCACCGCAGAGTTCCTTCGACGAGCCGATGCCGACCACGCGCACCTCGTCGCCGTACTTCTCGCCGAACAGCATCATGGCGCCGGATTTCTGCGCATCGGCAATCGCCATCAGGCGCGTATCGGTGGCTTCATTGGCGAGGATCTCGGCATTGACGATCTCCTCGACCTCGCGGATTTCCTCGGCGCTCATCGGCTGCGTGTGCGCGAAGTCGAAACGCGTCTTGTCCGGGTCAACCTGCGAGCCCTTCTGCTGCACATGGGCGCCCAGCACTTCGCGCAAGGCCTTGTGCATCAGGTGGGTGACCGAGTGGTTGCGCGCCGTGGCGGCGCGGGCGGCGGTGTCGACGCGCGCCGTGACGCTCTGGCCGACGGCGAGCCTGCCGGTCCTCACGACGCCATGGTGGCCGAAGACGCTCGCCTGGATCTTCTGCGTGTCCTCGACGCCGAACAAGCCGGCGCCCTTGATCTCGCCGCGGTCGCCCACCTGGCCGCCGGACTCGGCGTAGAACGGCGTGTCGTCGAGCACGACCACGCCGAGTTCGCCCTCGTTCAACTCATCGACCGGCGTACCTTCCCTGTAGAGCGCGAGGATCTTTGCCGGTGTTTCCAGCTTCTCGTAGCCATGGAATGTACTGGCCGGGCCGCCGTATTCGAGCGCCGCGGCCATCCTGAACTTGCCCGCGGCGCGCGCCTGCTCCTTTTGCCGCGCCATGGCCGAATCGAAGGCGGCGGCATCGACGCTCACGTTGCGTTCGCGGCAGATGTCGGCCGTGAGATCGAGCGGGAAGCCAAAGGTGTCGTGCAGCTTGAACGCCGTCTCGCCGTTGAAGACTTTCGTCCCGGCCTTGGCCATCGCCGCCAGTTCGCCTTCGAGGATCGCCATGCCGTTCTCGATCGTCGCGAAGAAACGGTCCTCCTCCTGCTTCAGCGTGTCCATGACGCGCTTCTCGTTCGCTGCGAGTTCGGGATACGCAGCGCCCATCTCGGCCACGAGGTCCGGCACCAGTTTGTGGAAGAAGGCGGCGCGGGCGCCGAGCTTGTAACCGTGCCGGATGGCGCGGCGGATGATGCGGCGCAGGACATAGCCGCGACCTTCGTTGCCGGGAATGACGCCGTCTGAAAGCAGGAACGCACAGGCGCGGATGTGGTCGGCCAGCACTTTCAGCGAAGGCGAATCCATGTCGGCGCTTGACGTTTCGCGCGCCGCCGCCTTGATGAGATTCTGGAACAGGTCGATCTCGTAGTTGCTGTGCACGTGCTGCAGCACGGCCGAGACGCGCTCGAGGCCCATGCCGGTGTCGACCGAGGGCTTGGGCAGCTTGTGCATCACGCCCGCGTCGTCGCGGTTGAACTGCATGAACACGTTGTTCCAGATCTCGATGTAGCGGTCGCCGTCCTCGTCGGGCGAGCCCGGCGGGCCGCCGGGAATCTCCGGGCCGTGGTCGTAGAAGATTTCCGAGCAGGGGCCGCAGGGCCCCGTGTCGCCCATCATCCAGAAGTTGTCGGAAGCGTAGCGCGCGCCCTTGTTGTCGCCGATGCGGATGCAGCGCTCGGCCGGCACGCCGATCTCCTTGGTCCAGATGTCGTAGGCCTCGTCGTCCTCGGCATAGACCGTCGTCCAAAGTTTGTCGGCCGGCAGTTTGAAGACGACCGTCAGCAGTTCCCAGGCATAGTGGATGGCGTCGCGCTTGAAGTAGTCGCCAAAGCTGAAGTTGCCCAGCATCTCGAAAAACGTGTGGTGGCGCGCGGTGTAGCCGACGTTTTCGAGGTCGTTGTGCTTGCCGCCCGCGCGCACGCATTTCTGCGAGGTCGTGGCGCGGCTGTAGGGACGCTTGTCGAAGCCGAGGAACACATCCTTGAACTGGTTCATGCCGGCGTTCGTGAACAGCAGCGTCGGATCCTCGTGCGGCACCAGCGAACTGGAGGCGACGATCTGGTGGCCCTTGCTGGCGAAGAAGTCGAGGAAGGCCTGGCGAATCTCGGAGCTTTTCATGGCGAACGCAACGTATACCGCAAAGCTCGGATTTTACGCGAACGGCCATGAAAAAAGGCCCGCCGGGGCGGGCCTTTTCGGCAAGCGGCGACGCTTACTCGTGCTGCGCGTCGTGCTTCTGGCGATAGATCTTGCGGCTTTGCACGTTCTGCGCGTGGGTGATCTTGGCGCGTTCCTTGGCCGTGACGACGCCGTCGGACTTGGCTTTCGCCTCCATGTTCTGCACGTGCGCCTGGCCGCGCTCGAGCTTGGCGGTTTCGCGCGGCGTCAGTTGTCCGGATTTTTCACCCTGTTCGATGCGAGCTTCCTGGCGCGCTTCGCGGGCGTCGATCCTGGGCGTGGCCTGCGCGAACGCCGACGCGGCGGCAAGGGTGGCGATGGCGGCAACGGCGGCGGCAACAAAACTCTTCTTCACTTGTCTTCTCCTGAGCGGTGGTATGGGACAGCCCCATGGCCAGATTAACGCGAAGATCGGGCGCACGACGACACCCGAGTTGTAAGCGTTTGTTCGAGGCGCTTACATCTCTGCGCGCGACCAGTGCTCGGGATGGTCCGTGAACACCGCCGATGCCCCTGCCGCCAGCAGGCGCTCGGCCTCCACACGTTCATTGACCGTGTAACAGGCGACGCACAGGCCGGCGCGCCGGATGTCGCCAATCGTGGCGGCGTCGATGCGCACCGCGTCCGCGTGAATCGCCGCGACGCCGGTGCGCCCGGCCAGCTCGTGCCAGTTCGCCGGCACGGCATCGACGAGCAGTGCCTGCACGGCGTACCACGAGGACTGACTCCTGGCCGCCAGCAGTGCGGCAGTGGAAAACGACGAGACCACGCCGCGGCCGTTCCAGCGTTCCACCAGCATGCGGCCGACCACGGTGCCGAGCCGCCCGGCATCGCCGCCGGTTGGCACTTTCAGTTCGATGTTCGCCCACAGCCCGAGCTCGGCGCAGCGGTCCAGCGCCTCGGCGAGCAGCGGCACCGGCTCGCCGCCGATGTCGAGTGCGCGCAGTTGCTCAGCGGTCAGCGCATCGACGCGTCCGCGGCCACCGGTGGTGCGATTGACGGTATCGTCGTGCATCAGCACCGGCACGCCGTCGGCCGACAACATCGCATCGAACTCGACGCCGCGGCAGCCGACGCGCGCGGCCGCCGCCAGCCCCGCCAGGCTATTCTCCGGCGCCAACGCGCCGCCGCAGCGGTGGGCGATGATGCGCGGGTAGTCCACTTCAGTGCGCCGGCGCCCCTGCGCGCTGCACCGCCTTGTCGAGCGCCTCCTTGGCCGGCCGGTCGCTGGTCCAGACCGGGCCGATCTCTTCGTCGAGCAGGGCACGCACGCGGCTGCGCGACGGCCCGGAGTGCAGGCGCGCGTCGGCGGCATTGGGAACGCCCAGGCGCTTCCTGGCCGCCTCGACCAGGACCGGCGATACGCCCGCCGCGGCAAGTTCATCGAGCGCCGTCGGCGTCATGGGCAGGAAGCCGGTCGCGCGCACCCAGTCACGCTGCACGCGCGGCTGCATCAGGAACGCGATGAAGCGCGCAGCCACCTGCGTTTCGTTCTTCTTCGCCGGCAGCGCCCAGAGCGCCGCGCCGTCCGGCAGCACATTGCCCGCCTGGGCACCGCGCACATCGTCGTAGTACGGCAGCGGCCCGATGCCGATCGCGAATTTCGCGGCCTTGAGGTCGCCGTGCAGCGCCGATTCGCCGGTCAGCATGGCGCACTCGCCGGACAGGAATTTGGCGTCGCCTTCGCGTCCCGGTCCGAAGTAGTGGAAATAGCGGCTCTTCTGCCAGCTGGCCAGGCGCGCCAGGTGCTTCACGTGCACGAGGTCGTTGAACGCCGGCCGGCCTCCCTTGGCAGTCGCCGGTTCGCCGTGCTGCGAGGCGAGGTTCTCGACATGCACCCAGGCGAAGCGCGACGTGGTGAGCGGGCAAGCGACGCCGGCGTCGGCCAGCGCGCCGGCCGCGGTCTGCACGTCCTGCCAGGTGCGCGGCGGCGACGCCGGATCGAGGCCCGCCTTGGCGAACGCCTCCTTGTTGTAGAACAGGACCGGCAACCCGAGCGCCATCGGCAGGCCCTGCAGGCGGCCGCGCAGGTCGTCCACCGCACCGGCAACCTGCGGGAAGAACTGGCCGGCGTCGAAGGGCTGCCCGCCCTCCTTCATCACGTCCGCGATCGGCCTGAAGCGCGGCACGGTGTCGAAGAACAGTCGCGCGTCGTCCTCATCGAGCAGGGCGAGCTGCGGCAGGTGCCGACGGTCCGTCACCCCGGCAAGATCCTCCAGGACGATGCGTCCCTTGCCCTTCTGCTCCTGATTGAAGCGCTCGACCAGCGTTGCCAGTTC
Source organism: Rhodocyclaceae bacterium (assembly GCA_035505955.1). Taxonomy (GTDB): domain Bacteria; phylum Pseudomonadota; class Gammaproteobacteria; order Burkholderiales; family Rhodocyclaceae; genus Fen-999. Next base: position 1,723 of record DATJQH010000001.1, on the reverse strand, counting down.
ATCGCGCGCCGCCCCCGTGAGGTCATGACGCAGAGTGACATCCTGTGCCAGCGCCGCCCCGCTCGACGCCACGGCCAGCGCGACCATCATCCATTTCCTCATGCCCCGGGCTCCCGATCGAATGAACGAAGGCACAGTGTAACCGTGCGCCGCCGCAGCGACGACCGTCCCGGGAAAGCGACTCCAGTTCGGCGGGCGGATGCCGTAAAATGTTTCAGATACACCTCGAGGCGAAGAGGATTTTCATGCGTTCGCGTCTTCCGCAGTTGCTGCTTGTCTTCCCGTTCGCCCTGGTCCTCGCGGCTTGCGAGATTCCGGGCATGGGCGAAGACCCCAAGATCGCCGAGGCCAAGGAAGCCGACGGCAAGGCCATCGGCGGCGCCTGCCGGCACTCGGGCCGCGCGCTCGAAGACTGCTACGTGATGAACCCCAAGGCCGTCAAGGCCGCCGTTTACGCGGGCTGGCGGGACATGGACGCCTACATGCGCGAGAACAACATCAAGGCAGTCGTACCCGACCTAGTCGATCCGCCCACCGGCGGTCAGGAACCGCCGGCCAAGGCGGCCGAACCTGCCGAGAAGAAGGGCGCCGTCAAGCGCAGCGCCCTGCCCGAAATCATCGCGGCGCCGCGGCCCAACCGCAGCACCTGAGCGCCCGCGTCGCCGATCCGGTAGAATCCGTCCCGCGCGCACTGCCGGTTGGCGCGCTGCCAGGAAGTCCGCATACGCTTTCCCGCACCCACGTCGCCTGAACCGGTACCCGTCTGTCGAGACGGGCGGGCCGTTTCCGGAGATGTCATGAAGTTTTCCGAACTCGGGCTGATGCCCGAAATCCTTCGAGCCGTCGAAGACGCCGGCTATACCGAACCCACGCCGATCCAGGCGCAGGCCATTCCCGTCATCCTCGCCGGTCGCGATGTCATGGGCGGCGCCCAGACCGGCACCGGCAAGACCGCCGGCTTCACGCTGCCGATGCTGCAGCGCCTCGCCCGCCACGCCAGCACCAGTTCCTCGCCGGCGCGCCACCCGGTGCGCTGCCTGATCCTGACGCCGACGCGCGAGCTGGCAATGCAGGTGCACGACAGCGTCGTCACCTACGGCAAGCACGTACCGCTGCGCTCCGTGTGCATCTATGGCGGCGTGGACATCAAGCCGCAGACTGCCGAATTGCGCGAGGGCCGCGAGATCGTCGTCGCCACGCCCGGCCGGTTGCTCGACCACGTGCAGCAGAAGAGCGTGCATTTCAGCCAGGTCGAGTTCGTCATCCTGGACGAGGCGGACCGCATGCTCGACATGGGCTTCATCCCAGACATCCGCCGCATTCTGGCCATGCTGCCGTCGGCCCGCCAGAGCCTGCTGTTCTCGGCCACCTTCTCGGACGAGATCAAGAAGCTCGCCGACACCATGCTGAAGAGCCCGCAACTCATCGAAGTCGCGCGCCGCAACACAGTGTCGGAAACCATCACCCACCGCATGTACGCGGTCGATTCCGACCGCAAGCGCCACCTGCTGCTGCACATGCTCAACGAAAAGCCCGACCTGCAGGCGCTCGTCTTCGTCGGCACCAAGTTCGGAACCGCGCGGCTCGCCACCTGGCTCGAGCGCCAGGGCGTCAACGCCGTCGCCATCCACGGCGACAAGAGCCAGCAGCAGCGCACCGAGGCGCTGGAGGCCTTCAAGTCCGGCACCGCGCGCGTGCTGGTGGCGACCGACGTCGCCGCGCG